>NZ_JBGLYM010000003.1:0-463054 GCF_047303955.1 Pseudomonas sp. Pseusp88
AATACCCAAGAGGTGCTCCCGGACAACATCATGCAAGACCCCAGTCCCGAAAAAATGCGCTACTGGGAAAAATTCGAAAAGGAAAAGGCCGAACAGAAAGCGAATGGCACTTACGTAACACGCCCATTTGAACATCTGGAGCTGCATTATCGACACGATCATGAAGTGATTCGTCATGCGCAATTTCCTTTCAAGACTCAATTTTGGTTATTTCTAAAAGGTGGGGGGAAGGTAACAACTATGCTATTTATCCTTGTCTCGATCTTGACCTATTTTTTGACAATGCCCTCAGCAAACTCTCCAAACAAGGAGTTAATATATAAAGAAATGTTAGAGTTTTATTCATGGACATTGGGCACACCATTGTTCTGCTGGGCGATTGGCCACATTGTAGTTGAGTACTTCCCGAGAATTTGGCTGCGCGCCCCAAAAGGCCCTCTTTGGGAACTGAATCGCCGCACGGGCCTGGTTACTATTTTTGACTACAAGGACTTTAAAAAAACCGGAAAAATCGGCGAATTCACCGCGCCCTTTTATGAGTTCGACGCTTATATAATCACCAACCCAGATCGTCAGGGCTTGCCCATGATCGGTCTTTCTCTGGCTCATCGTTATAGCAATAAGGGCATGAACTTCAATGACATGATTGCGCCAGACAACCTCGCACAAAAGCCTTGCGCCCTGTGGGATTTCTTCCAGAACTTCATGGACATTAGCCGCCCATTGCCCGACGTACCGGTACACGAAGCTCATCGCCACCTGGACCCGGTGACTGCCGAGTACGACCGTCAAACCAATCGCGACCCGCGTTACTGGATCGATATGGATAACGATGTCTTCAAAGCCAAGCTCAAGGAAATGCGTGGGCGCACCGATAATATCAATACCTTCAAACGGCCTAACTTTATGTTAAGGCACGTGAAGTATATCGACTGATGACCGATCCAAGCCACGCTTACATTGGGCCGATAACGCGCAATCTATTCGCAAATGAACTCTCACACGATATTGGCTCCCGCCCCCTGCAAGGGTTCGCTGCCCAACTTCGCCGTGTCAGCGGTTACTTCAATCCACACTCAACCCCCACAACACTTCCAGTACATGCCGAGTCGTGCGTTCGATTTCGCCACTGCGATGGGCGACGCCAAGCTCACGCCACAGCGGCGGACTCAACGGGCGCATTACTATGCGGTTGTCCGGCAGGGGTGTCGAGGTTTCGTGGGGCAGCAGGGTCGCGCCGTAACCGGCAGCCACGAGGCTTTTGATTGCGTCGTTATAATTGAGCTGAATCCGCGCCACTGGTTGCGGACCGTTATTGGCGAACCATTCGGCGGTCAGGCGCGACAGGCGCGTGCTGTTGTCGTTGAGGATCAGCGGTTGCATGGCCAGCCAGGCGGGGCTGATCAGGTCCGGGCTGTTCCAGCGCGCGGGCAGGAAGGCCATGACCGGGTCGCGCCGCCACGGCTCGATGCGCAACCCTTTGACCGGTGGCTGCGGCAAGGCCACCAGGCCGATATCCAGGCTGCCGTCCGCCAGCTTTTGCAAGGTTTGCTGCGAGGTCAGCACGGCGACCTGTACGTCTATGTCCGGATGATCCTGTTCCAGCACCTCCAGGGCATGGGGGATCAACTGGGCGATGACCCCGGTGGACGCACCGACCCGCACCCGACCGGCCAGGCCCAATACCTGGCGCTGCACATCTTCCAGCGCCTGCTCGGCATCGGCCAGCAGGCGCCGCGCCCGCTCGACCAGAGTCTGGCCGATGACCGAAGGCTGCACCTTGCCACGGGTACGCGACAGCAGCGTGGCACCAACCCGGGCTTCGAGGTCGGCGACATGCAGACTCACGGTGGGCGGCGCGAGGTTCAAGACCCGCGCCGCTTCGGCGAAGGAACCCAGGTCGGCAATGGCCACCAGGGTACGCAGACGGTCGAGACTGATTTCGCGCATACAAACCTCTAATATTCAGAAAAGGTGAATCTGATCGTTATCAAATTCAACTTTCACTATGTTACGCCCGCGTCGAAGATAAAGGCTGTTGATTTCTGCCTGTGAGCGCATCCCATGACCATTGCATCTGTATTTATCGACGGCGACCAAGGCACCACCGGGTTGCAGATCCACCAACGCCTGCACGAACGCAAGGATCTGCGTCTGGTGACCCTGCCCTCCGGCCAGCGCAAGGATGCCCAACGCCGTGCCGAAGCGATCAATGGCTGTGATATCGCCATTCTGTGCCTGCCGGACGAGGCGGCAAAAGAAGCGGTGGCCAGTATCGAAAACCCTGCCGTGCGGGTGATCGACGCCAGTTCGGCACACCGTACCCAATCTGACTGGACCTACGGTTTTGCCCAGATCAGTGCGCAACAGAAACAGGCGATCATCGAAGCCAAGCGTGTCAGCAATCCCGGCTGCTACCCCACCGGCGCCATCGGCCTGTTGCATCCTTTGCTGCAAGCGGGCCTGCTGCCAGCCGACTATCCAGTCAGCATTCACGCCGTATCGGGTTATTCCGGCAAGGGCCGGGCGGGGGTCGATGAATATGAAGGCCAAGGCGCGGGCCAAGCTCCGGCTTTCCAATTGTACGGACTGGGCCTGGCGCACAAGCACGTGCCGGAGATACAGCAATACAGCGGCCTTAGCGAGCGTCCACTGTTCTCGCCGGCTTATGGCGCGTTTCGCCAGGGCATCGTACTGACCATTCCCCTGCAACTGCGCTTGCTGGCACCGGGCACTGATGCCGCGCAGGTACACGACTGCCTGAGCCAGCACTATGCTGCTGCCGATGGCGTGGAGGTCATATCGTTACAGGATGCCAAGGCCATGGCGGTCCTGGATCCTCAGGCACTCAACGGCACTGATAACCTGCGCCTGATTGTTTTCGAAAACCACGGTCAAGTCTTGCTGGCGGCGGTTTTCGACAATCTGGGTAAAGGGGCTGCCGGAGCAGCGGTGCAGAATCTGGATCTGTTGTTGCAGCGCTGATTACATCGGGACCGGCGCAGCGCTGCTGATCGCCCTGGCCAGTAGCGCCACCACCTCCCCGGCCTGTTGCGCGGACGCTATATTGGTGAAGCCAAGCATCAGGCCCTGGGTATTTTCGCTGCCGGCGTAGCAAACGGACAGTCGCACCGCCGCCAGCCCCAGAAGCCGGGCATGCTCGGCCACTTCCCCGTCGTCATATCCGGCCGGCAAATGCCCGACGATATGCATGCCACCGGCCTGTTGATCGACCTTCAAGCGCTCGCCCAAGTGCTCATGCAGGGCATTGATCAGCAGGGCTCGACGCCGCGCATACAGGCTGCGCATTTTCTTCAGATGCCGGGCGAAATGGCCGTTGCGGATAAAAGTTGCAATCGTTGCCTGAAGCAGCTGCGGGCAATGGTTGTGCATGCGATCGGCCATGACCGCGAAGCGCTCGACCTGAGTCTCCGGCACCACCAGATAGGCCAGACGCAGCCCCGGCGCCAGCACTTTGCTGAAGGTTCCGGCGTACAGCACACGGCCCTGGTTATCGATGCTTTTCAGCGCCGGAAGCGGACGGCCCTGATAGCGGTACTCGCTGTCATAGTCGTCTTCGATGATCCAGCTGCCCTTGCGGTTGGCCCAGTCCAGCAAGGCCTGACGCCGCGGCAATGACAGGGAAACCCCCAGCGGGCTTTGATGGCTGGGGGTTACCACGGCAAACCGCGCGTCATCGGCCAGGCACCTGCCCTCTTCGACATTGAGCCCCTCGGCATCCACCGCCACCGGTACCAGTTGCGCACCGGCCTCCTGTAGAAAGCGCCGGGCGAGGAAATACCCCGGCTCTTCGAACCAGCACTGATCGCCCTCCTTCAGCAGGCTGCGACAGATCAGGTCGAGAATCCCCGGATACCCGGCGCAGATGAATACCTGTCGGGCCGCACAGACAATGCCCCGGGACACCCCCAGATACCCGGCCACCGCCGCGCGCAGCCCGGCGTCACCCCGGGAGTCGGGATAGATCAGGCCATCGACCCCGCTATGGCGCAGCTCGTGACTGGTCAGGCGATTCCATAGTTTGCGTGGAAACTCGTCGAGGGCAGGCAGGCCGATCTGCAAAGGGCCCGGTACGGCGCCGGAGTGCACCAGAGTCGGCGCAATCGTACTTTCGGCTGTCATTGGCGCGGGCCGCGCAATGGGCTGCAACAACGGCGCAACCACCGTACCTGCGGGGCCACGCGCCTGTAGATAGCCCTCGCCGATCAACAACTGGTACGCCGCTTCCACGGTCCCCCGAGCCAGATTCAACTCGGCGGCCAAGGCGCGAACTGAAGGCACTCGCTCGCCCGCGAGCAATTGGCCGTCAGCAATGGACTGGCGAAAACGCAAATAAATCTGTCGATACAGCGGCACCTCGCCTGAACCGTCCATGTCCCAGTCTCTTTTAACTTTTTTGGATCTAGAGCATAGGACATTGCCACGTTAGATTGAACCCACTTCCACAGAGGGGCCTGCAATGCGATCAACCATGGAATTGCGTCTGCTACAGCAACCTGCCGAGTTCGAGGCCAGTTTCGAGCTGATGCGCCAGCTGCGCCCGCACCTTGGCGATGCCGTTACCTATGCCGGACAGCTGATTCGCCAGGTCCAGGCCGGTTACCTGTTACTGGGCGCGTTTCGTGGTGAGCAGGTCATTGGTCTGATCGGCTTTCGCGAGTCGGAGAACTTATTGTACGGACGCTTCGTCTACGTCGACGACCTGATCGTTGACCCGGCGCAACGCCATTCCGGTCTTGGCGGGCGTCTGCTCTCGGCCGCCCGAGATGAAGCGCGCAAACGCGGCTGCGCGCATTTCGTGCTGGATACCGGGCTGCACATGCCCCTGGCGCAACGTTTCTATTTCCATGAAGGCCTGCTCGCCAAGGGCATGCATTTCGTTCAGTCATTGAACCTTGCCCAGGAGAACCGCCATGCGTAATGTCTTGCTGCTCAGCGCCAGCCCGAACCAGGGCAACTCGCCAGGCTTTCGCCTGGCAGCGGAAATGGTCGGCCTGCTGCAACAGCGTTTTTCCGGATTGACCCTGGTTCACCGAGATCTGGCGGCTGCGCCATTGAGTCCGATCACTGAGGATTACGCCGGGGCGATCATCCGCCGTGCACCGATCGAGGATGCGGCTTTTACCCAGTCGGAAGGTCTGATCAGCGAACTGGAGCGCAGTGACCTGGTGTTTATTACCACACCCATCCATAACTTCACCGGCCCCGCCGCGCTCAAGCTCTGGATCGACCATGTGGTGCGTGCCCACCGCACGTTTGAAAACGGACCCGCTGGCAAGCAGGGTCTGTTGGAGGACCGCCCGGTCTACCTGCTGATCAGCTCGGGCGGCGTCCATCGCGGGCCGATGGCGCGTCAGCAGGAGTTCATCACGCCTTACCTGCGGCATGTGCTCAACAGCATTGGTCTGTTCGACCTGCACTTTATCTATCTGCAAGGCATGGTCGGGGGTGAGGAAGCCGTGGCAACAGCGGTGGACTGCGCCCGGGGACAATTGCTGCTGGAGCCGCTGTTCGCCCGCCGACCTCGCGCTGTCGCCATGGGCTGAAGCATGTCGCGGCTGCGACGGCACGCCCCTCACGCCGGTGGTAAGGTGGACCGACTGCTTAAAGCCACCTGTTGAGGGACATCATGCACGGCTTGACCATCGGTATTATCGGCGGCACGGGATGGCTGGGACGCGCCATTGCCACGGCATTGGTGCAGGCGGGTTCGCTCGAACCTCAAGCGCTGATCCTCTCCAGCCGTTCCGGGACTATCAATGAGCCGGGGATATTGGCCGGGGTCGGCATTACCGCCGATAACCAGGAACTGGTTCGACAAAGTGATGTGGTGATCCTCTCGGTACGGCCCGAAGACCTCGCCGCCGTGCATATCGATATGCAGGATCGGCTGCTGATTTCCCTCGTCGCTGGCGTGTGCATGAGCGATCTGCAAGCCCATATCGGCAGCCGGCGGGTGATTCGCGCCATGCCCAATGCCGCCCTGGAAATTCGTCAGTCCTACACACCGTGGCTGGGCAGCCCCCAGGTCGAAGCCGCTGATAAAGCCCTGGTTCAGCAGATCTTCGAAACCTGTGGCCAGGCCGATGAAGTGCACAGCGAGCGGGAGCTGGACTACCTCACCGGCCTGACCGGGACCGGCCCCTCCTACCCCGCACTTCTGGCCAAAACCATGTACAACTGCGCCATTGAGCAAGGCATTGCCGATGATATAGCCCGCCGTGCGGTGACGGCGGTGGTGGTTCAGGCCAGCCAGTTGATCACGCCCGGCAGGGATTTCCAGGCGCTGTTGCAAACGCTGCTGGACTACAAAGGCGTCAGTGCGGCAGGGATCAATGGCATGCTGGCCGCAGGGCTGGAGGCCAGTGTGAAAAATGGGCTGGATGCGGCGATGGCAGTGGCGCAGTCGAGTCTTTGGGAGGGGCCCGACCAACACAAATGATGAGCGGGTCCCAAAGCGTTTCGCTAAATTCCGATAATGCATCATGCCTGTAGGAGCTGCCGAAGGCTGCGAAGGCGATGTATCCGTTAAAACCCATTCGCAGCCTTCGGCAGCTCCTACAATAATTGCATTTCAAATCAGACTACTGAGGATGCCCGCTCCAACCGCTCCAGAAAATGCTCCCAAACCTCGGGATTGATCAGGTGTGGTGGTCGCTCTCCCCGTAGCATCGCCTGAATCTGCAACGCAGAAGAGCGTGCCACATTACGCCGTCCACCATGGCTGACCCCGGCGGTATGGTAGGTGGCGATCACCTGTTCCAACCCCAGCAACGGCGACTCATGGGGCGGTGGCTCGACTTCCCACACATCCAGCCCGGCACCGGCCAGATGCCCGCGATTCAGGGCGTCGAACAGCGCCGCTTCATCGTGAATACCACCGCGCGCAGTGGACAGGAAAATCGCCCCGCGCTTCATCGCTGCGAACTGTTCGGCGCCCATGAGGTGGCGGGTCGAGGCGTTCAGCGGGCAATGCAGGGAGACGAAATCTGCGGTCCCCAGCAATTGCTCGAGGGATGCTGGTTCCGCGCCACGATTACGAACGGTCTCGGCATCCAGATACGGATCGTAGGCCAACACGCGCATGCCAAAGCCGTTGGCTACCCGCGCCGTGCGCTCGCCGATCACTCCCAGGCCGATAATCCCGAGGGTGCTGCCGTGGATCTCCTCGCCCATCAGGTCTTCACGGGCAAAGCCGCGATCCGTACGTAGCCGGCGGTTGGACTCGATCAGGCGTTTGCTCAGTGCCAACAGCAGGCCAAAGGTATGCTCGGCCACCGAGTTGGCGTTGGCCCCGGCCTGATTGACCACGGCGATACCGGCTCGGGTGCAGGCTTCGACGTCCACCGTGTCATAGCCCGCCCCGCCTGATGATACGCAGAGCAACTGCGGACATTGCTCGATCAGTGCCTGGTTGGCGAACCACTGGCTGGGCAGTTCATCCTTCGCGGCGGTAATGTGGTAGGCCGTAGTCCGGCGCAATCCGACCCATACCCCGGCTTCATCGGCCCTGACCAGACGCTGCAGGGCAAGGCCCGGCGTGGCCTCGATCAGTTCGTCGAAGATCGGGTTGATCCACAGGTCCAGACGACTGATCACGGCATTATTCAAAAACGTAGACATAAGGTGTCCTTGATATTCAAGCGTTGCTGGCGACGTGGGGGCCGTTCGGCACAAGGGGTTCCTGGGTCACGGCGCTGGCCTTGGGCCGGGGCTCGATCATGGTCAGCAACACGACAAAGGTCAGCAGCGAACAGACGCCGAGAAAGGTGAAGACCATGTTCCAGTCGTAGGCATCGAGCAGCACACCCACCACAAAAGGCGCGAAGGCACCGCCCAGAGAGCCGCCGGTGTTGATGATGGACGCAGCGAACGGCACCTTGTCCTTGGTCGCCAGGCCCATGGGGTAGACGAGAAAGGTCGAGTAACCGATGTTGAGCAGGATCCCCGCCACGAGGAACACTCCGGCCAGCAGGATCGGATCATCCGGCGAGTTGAGCAGGACGAACATCGTCACGACCGTGGCCAAAGAGGTAATCAGCATCACCGGCTTGCGGCGCTTGTCGAAGACTTTGTCCGATAACCAGCCGCCGAGCAGGTTGCCGACGATTGCGCCGACCCATGGAGCTGCCGCGACGGCCCCCATTTTCATCACCGAATAGTGCTTGACCGACACCAGGTAGGTGGGCACCCAGGTCATGATGGCGTAGGTGATCCCGACCATCAGGAAATAACCCAGGGCACAGGCCCAGATATTCCATGAGCGCAGGATACTGGCGTTGTCGTGCAGCAGATCGATGTCGCGGGTGCGAATAAAGCGGTCCAGCCAGCTGCGTTGGGGCGCCATTGCATTCGCTGTCTTGAGCGGCGCGTCGGACTCTTCGATATAACGCGCTTCGGCCGGTGAGCAATACGGGCTTTTCGATGGATCGTCCTTGACCAGCCACCACCACAGCACCGCCACCAGCAGACCCGGAAAGGCGAAGATATAGAACACCTCGCGCCAGCCATACAAGTGCACGATCCAGGCGCACAGCGGCGGCACGAAGGCCGGGGCGAACTTGATCGCGGACATGAAAATCCCGGTGGCCAGGCCCTTCTCCCGTGCCGGAAACCAGCGGTTGATAATCGAGACGATGCCGATATTAATCGGGCCCTCAGCGGCGCCGAGCAAGGCCCGGGCGAACTTGAGTTGCAGGACACTGGTGGTCATGCCGATCAGCAGTGTGGCGATGGACGTCAGCACCAGGGAGGCCGTCAGCAGGTTGCGGATGCCCCAGCGGCTGAATAGATAACCGGCCGGGATCTGTACCACTGCGTAGGTGAGGTAAAACAGGCTGGCCAAGGCACCGATATCGGTGTTGCTCAGGGCGTATTCCTGCTTGATAAAGGGTACTACCACGCCGATATTGGCGCGGTCGGCGCCGGCAATCATGTAGGCGAGGAAGAACAGTCCGGCGACAATCCAGCGAAAGCCGCCTTTCTTGGAAAGGGTCTTGATCATGACGATACCGATATTATTTGATTTGTGTCGGTTGGCGGACGGGATCAGCGCTGATCGCTAATCCAGCAGGCCCTTGGCAGCCAGGGCCTTGTCGATCCAGCTCTGATGCAGTGCACCCGTGGCGATTTCCGCCATCACGCGTTGTTCGTGTTCGGCGTGCAGCCCGGCCTTGTGCAAGACCTCTTCAGCCTGATCCATGGGGAATGCCACCAGGCCGTCTTCGTCGCCGACGACGATATCCCCTGGCGAAACCAGCATCCCGCCGATGCTCACCGGCACATTGACCTCCCCCGGCCCCTCCTTGTAGGGCCCGCAATGCACGACGCTGCGGGCATAGCAGGGAACGTGCTCGAAACTGGCGACGTCACGGATGGCACCGTCCACCACGAAGCCGACGCAACCGCGCTGCAGGGCATAGAGCTTGATCAGTTCGCCAATCACCGCATTGTTGGCATCGCCTTGAGCATCAATCACCAAGACGTGCCCGGGCTGCAGCTGCATCATCGCCTTGTAGATGTACAGATTGTCGCCGGGCCGGGTCTTGACCGTCAGCGCCGTGCCGACCAGTTTGCCGGTGCGGTTATAGCGGGTCAGGCCCCGGGCGCCGATATGGCGGCCAAGGTTATCGCTGATATGCGGAGTGACGACATTATTGAAGGCGCGAATCACCTCATTGTTCAGAGGCGGGACGGCGGGATTGACACGGGATCCTGGGAAGCTCATGGCGGCACCCTTTGTTGTTGGTTGATGCCTGGGATCTTAGGCAGTCGGCGCCAATACTTTTAGCGATATTAACGACTGAAAAACCATCGCTTTTTTTCCATCATTTACGCCCCAAAAACTTAGCGCGCAATCAACAACCGGGTGAAATCACACAGCTCCTGGGCCATCTGCGCAATATCAGCGCTGACCCCCGCCCAACGATCACCCCGGTATTGGCTGATGTAAGGGCTGTCCGGCAACGCCGGTTCGCTGCTCAACTCGCACAAACTGCCCTGCTCCAGCAAATGCGCCAGACAGTCCTTGGGCAGGTAGGCAATGCCAAGGCCGGAGATGGCCAGGCCGACCTGGGCCAGCAGATTGTTCACATTGATGGTCCGCTCGAAGGTCACGCCCTGGGTGGCGAACCAGCGCTGGTAGTGCAGGCCCGCGCCGGAAGAGCCGCCCTGGGTCAGCAGCACCTGGCCGCATAGGGCTTGCAGCGACCAGACCTGCTGGTTATCGAGCAGACGCGGCGAACACATCCAGGTGTTGCGCACGCTGGGCAGCTCAAGGCTGACAAAACGGGTATCGGCATAAACAGCGGGTACCACGATCAGGTCGAGCTGGTCCTGCTCCAGCTGGCGAAACAGCCCGGAGCCCACGTCAACCGAGGGCTCGAGTTCAAGCTTGGGATACACGGCGTTGACTCGCTCGACCAGGGCCGGCAGCCAGGTCATGGCAGTCAGTTCGGTAACACCAAGACGAAAGCGTCCGACCAGGGCCGACTTGTCGCTGACTTCCTGAAGCATCTGGTCGCGTCGGTTTAACAGGTCGGTGGCATGGTCAAGCAGCAAGGCGCCACGAGGAGTAAGACGCGAGTTGCGTCGGACGCGGTCGAAGATCGGCTCGCTGAAGGTTTCTTCCAGCTCGCCGATGCGTTTGGAAATCGCCGACTGCGACATGTTCAGCTTGGCTGCCGCAGCTTCGAAACTGCCCAGGCGGGCGATCCAGTAAAGCGCTTCCAGTTGTTTGAAAGTGACCATCAGCAGGTTTCCAGCAGGACCGATGCATCCAGGCTCGACGGATAAGACACCCCCAACAAGCCCAAATCTCTCTTCAACTCATCGCAGATCAACTTGATGGCATGAGCCACCCCCGGCTGCCCCGCCACCGTCGCCGCGTAGTTGAATGGCCTGCCGATAAAGGCCGCCTTCGCGCCCAGGGCCATGGTTTTCATCACGTCGGTGCCGCGACGGATACCACTGTCGATCATCACCACGGTATCCGGCACCGCGTCGACAATGCGTGGCAGTACCTGCAACGGCGCGACGCTGCCATCGAGCTGGCGGCCGCCATGGTTGGAAACGATGATGCCGTCAATACCGATGTTTCGCGCTTTGATGGCATCCCGTGGATTGAGGATGCCTTTGAGAATCATCGGCCCTTTCCAACGGGCGCGGATGGCGCTCACGTGGTCCCAGTTCAGATGGCCGCGGTCGGAAAAGTCGCGCAGCACGCTCTTGGACATGATCGGCGCGCCGCGAGTGGCGTAGTTGTTTTCAAAGTGCGGCATGCCGTGGTTAAAAATGGTCTTGAGGAAGGTCCCCAACAACCAGCGCGGATGGGTCACACCTTCGTAGGCCAGGCGCACGCTGGGGCGTAGCGGCGTGGAAAAACCGGCACGGACATTGTTCTCGCGATTGGCCGCAACCGGGGTATCCACGGTGACCACCAGCGTCTGCACGCCGGCAGCGGCAACCCGATCAATCAGTGCGTCGATCTGCTTCTGGTCACCCGGCAGATAGGCCTGAAACCAGGTGTAAGGCGCGGCTTCGACTACCTCTTCCAGGCGAATCAAGGAGGAGCCACTCATGATGCATGGCACCCGACTGTCAGCGGCGGCACTGGCGAGAATCAAGTCGCCCCGGTAACTGGTCAGGGCGGAAATACCCATGGGCGCCAGGCCGATGGGCGCCGAGTAGGTCTGGCCGAACAGGGTCGTGGTCATATCGACTTTGGACACATCCACCAACACATTGGGAATGAAGCCGTACTGCGCAAACGCGCTGCGATTGGCCGCGACGGACATGCCGTCCTCCACCGCGCCGGACACATAGGCATACAGCGGGCCGGGCAAACGCTTCTTCGCCACCGCCTCGAAATCATGCAGCGACAGGTACTTTTGCAGCGATTCAGGCATGGGGCGCTCACTGGATTATTGTTGTGGCCGGGCGACCTGTGAGCCTAGAGCCTTGGAAGGCGGGGATAAAGCGAAAAATGGTGTTTTGCTTTCATCGCCCCCGGCATACCCCTATCCTCCGAATAAAAACAGGCGTGAGCAGAGCAATTTATGTGGGAGATTCTATGTTCGCTGTAAAGCCAGAGCAGCCCTTCGCGGATGAATCCACACAGATCCGACGATATTCACGCGCTACAGTGCGAGCGAATTCATTCGCGAAAGCGGGATTGAAGATGATGAAAATCTGTTGAATGTACCAGCCTCTTCGCGACTGAATTCCCCACAGTAGCGCGTGCATATCGTAGGATTTGTGGGAGCGGATTCATCCGCGAAGGGGCCGGTACATCCAACGCGTTGGCGGCGTCCGGAATAAAGCTTTCGCGAATGAATTCGCTCCCACAAAAATGTCGGTGATTCAGTAATCTGCCAGCCCACCTCACGCCATCCGATAAACCTCCTCCCGCCGCTCCTGCAAATACCGTCGCCCCGGTACATCCGCCAACAATTGCGCAGTGTATTCATGGGCCGGGGCCTGGAACACCCGCTCGCAGGCACCCTGCTCTACCACCTTGCCGGCTCGCATGACCACCACCTGCTCGGAAATTTGCCGCACAACCGCCAGGTCGTGGGAGATAAACAGATAGGTCAGGCCCAGTCGCTGCTGTAGCTCAGCCAGTAACGCCAGTATCTGCGCCTGCACTGAGGCATCCAGTGCCGACAAGGGCTCGTCCAGCACAAGCAATTCCGGCTCCAGGGCCAGGGCGCGGGCAATCGCCACCCGCTGTCGCTGCCCTCCCGATAGCTCACCGGGGCGGCGATGCAGCAGGCGTCCAGGCAGTTCTACCTGATCCAGCAGGCTGGCCGCCCGAGCCAGACGAGAAGCACGGTCGCCCACGGCAAAGGCCTGCAGTGGCTCGGTGATGATCTGCTCCAGGGTGAAACGCGGGTCCAGAGATGCGTACGGATTCTGGTAGACGATCTGGATCCGCTGACGCAGCGGTTGCCACTGGCTGCGGCGGTTTAGGCTGATGTCTTGACCATCGAACAAGACTCGCCCGGCATCGAGTCGTTCCAGGCCAACGATCAAGCGAGCCGTAGTGGTCTTACCCGACCCGGACTCGCCGACCAGGCTGGTGGTGGCATGACGGATCACTGAAAACGAAACATCGTCCACTGCTGCATTGCCGGGATTACGCCAACTGGAAAAATCCTTGCGCAGCCGTTCCACCTGCAATAACGGCGTGGCTGCTTTCGCCGAAACATAACTGCGCACTGTGGCCGCCTCATTGAAACCGGGCGCTGCGCCAAGCAATTGCCGGGTGTAGGCATGCTGCGGCTGCTCGAAAATCTGCCGGGCCTCGCCGGTTTCGACGATACGGCCTCGCTGCATGACGATCAGGCGATCGGCCCGATCCAGTGCCACGCCCAGGTCATGGGTGATCAACAGCACTGCCGTGCCACGCTCCCGAGCCAGAGTTTGCAGACGATCGAGAATCTGTCGTTGCACACCGACGTCCAGGGCACTGGTCGGCTCATCAGCGATGATCAGCGCCGGATTGTTGGCCAGAGCCATGGCGATCAACACTCGCTGGCGCATACCTCCGGACAATTGATGGGGAAAGCTGCGAGCGACACGGGGGATATTCTTCAACCCGACCTCTTGCAGCAGCTGCAAGGCACGGGTTTTCGCCAAGGCCCGAGGCACGCCGTGCACAGTCATTGCTTCCCATAACTGGCTGTCGATGCGCTTGACCGGATCCAGGGACAACCCCGGATCCTGGGGCACAAAGCCCAGCACACTGCCGCGCAGGCTGCGCCAGCGCTTGTCGCTGGCCCCCACCAATTCCTCTCCGGCCAACAGAATGCTGCCCGTCTCGATTGAGGCGTTATCCGCCAACAGCCCGATCAATGCGGCCGCCGTGGTCGACTTGCCGGAACCGGACTCCCCCACCACGGCGACAATTTCACCGGGATACACCACAAAGCTGACCTGGTCGACCCCCTCTACCCGGCCTTGAGCAGTGTGGTAACCAATGCGCAGGCCCTGGACATGCAGAACGGCAGTCATCGTTTGACTCCTTGCAGATGTTGAACGGCACGGGCGATCTGGTTGGTAGCCAATACCACCGCGGCGACGACAAGCCCCGGCAGAGTGGTGTACCACCAGGCCGCGACCATGTAGTTGCGGCCTTCGGCGATCAGCAGGCCCCATTCCGGCTGCGGTGGCGGCGCGCCAAAGCCAAGGAAGCTCAACGCCGATACCGATAACACGGCGCTGCCGAACTCCAATGCAGTCAGGGCCAGCACCGGCCCGGCAGCGTGGGCGAGAATGTGTCGGCGAATGATGGTCCATGGCCCCACGCCGCAGGAAATGGCGGCTTCGACGAAGACACTGCCACGCCAGCGCAGCACCTCGCCCCGAACCAGGCGAGCGAAAGTCGCCACCGACGACAGGCCAACCGCCAGGGCGATATTCACCGTGCCAAATCCCAACACCGTAATAATGGCCATGGCCAGGAGCAACGCTGGAATAGCCATGAGCACTTCCACCAGACGCATCAAGATCATGTCAAGCAGACCGCCGAAATAGCCGGAGACCACCCCCAACACGATGCCGATGGCCAGGGCGATCAACACCGCCAATGCCGTGGCTCGCAGCGACAATGACGCGCCATGGACGACCCGGCTGTACAAGTCACGTCCCAGATGATCAGTACCAAACCAATGCAGCGCACCAGGGCTTTGCAACGCTTGGGCCGGTACACCCAATAGTGGATCGTAATGGCTGAACACCCCCGGCCACATCGCCCAAGCCAGCGCCGACAGCAGCACTGCGATACCCAAAGGTAACAGCGGCCGCTGGCGCACTACGCGCACAGTTGTTGCCCACGCGCTGCGTCCTGGAAACGCCGTTTCTAAAACGCTCTCATTCAAGACCCGGGTCATCGCCCTGCCCTCGGGCCGCTGTTGATCATGCGCGGATCCAGCAAGGGATACAGGGAGTCGACCAGCAGATTGACCAGGATGAAAATCGCCGCTGCCAGCACCACCACACCCTGCACAACCGGAATGTCCTGGGTAATCACCGCGCCCTGGGCCAGACGGCCGACACCCTCGCGGGAGAACACCGTCTCAGTCACCACCGAACCGGCCAATAGATTGCCGACGATCACGCCGGTCAGGCTCAGCAACGGAATCGCCGCGTTATGCAGCAGATGCACGAACAGCAACCTGCCCTTGCCCAGGCCCTTGGCCAGCAGCACATCGGCAAACGGCTGCTGGCGCACCGACGCCAGGGAGCGCGCCAGCACCTGGGCGATCACCGCCGCAGTAGGGATCGCCAGGGTCAGTGCAGGCAGGACCAGCGAAGCGAAGCCCTGATTTCCCATCGCCGGAAACCAGTGCCAGTTGAAGGAGAAACCCTGCAACAACAGCAGGCCGATCCAGAACGTCGGCAGCGACACCGACAGCCCGGGCACTCCGAGCAGCAAGTCACGCAACCAATGTCGTCGGGTCAGGCTGGCGGCCAGAGCCAGGCTGATACCGCCCAGCAAGGCGACGGTCAGGGCCAGCAGGGTCAGCGCTGCGGTCGCAGGGAGGGCATGGGCCAAGGCACTGGCAACCGGCTCGCCGCTCTGGATCGAACGACCGAAATCCAGCTGCATTGCCCGCCACAGGGCCAGGCCGTATTGCACCGGCAAGGGTTCGTCGAGGTTATATTCGGCACGCAACGCGGCGATCTGCTGGCGATCCACGGCCGTCGGCTCACCGGTCTGGTTGAGCATGATGCTCACCGGATCACTGGGCAGCGCATAGAGAATCACGAACGACAGGCTGAACGCCGCCCATAGCACCAGCGCCGCCTGTAATCCGCGTTGCACCAGGTAGCCCGGCAGACGACGCAACGGATGCCCGGCCCAACGGGACAGGCTCTGAACAGGAACCAGGATTTCACTCATGACAGACTCCTCATCGCCGCAACCAGGTGTCGAAGAACTGCAAGCGCGATGACGCTTCAAAGTGCAGGCCCTGCACTTGCCGGCCCTGGCCAACCACGGTCACCAGCTCGATCAATGGAATCGCATGGCCGTCCCTGATCATGGTTTCGCTGATGCGGTCCACCAGTTGCTGGCGCACGGCCGTGTCCAGAGTTGCCGCCGAGTCCTGCAGTACTTGATCCAGCTCTGCGCTGTCACGGTTGTTGTAGTTACGTCCGGACACCTGGAACACCGTACGGATCACGTCCGGGTCGGCACGGGTCAGGTTGAAGAAATTCAGACTGATATCGCCATTGGCTTTCAGAGCCGTGACCTGGCTGATCGTGGCCTTGTTCAGTCGCAGTTCGATGCCCACCAGTTTGAGTTGCTGCTGGACCAATTCCAGGATTGGCGTGGTCTGCCAGTAATCCAGGCGCAAGCTCAAGCGTTGACCATTGCGGCTGCGAATGCCATCGGCGTCGGGTTTCCAGCCTGCGGCGTCGAGCAGTTGCCGGGCGCCGTCCGGGTCGTAGGCCAGCAATGGCGACAGATCCCGGTAGAACGGCGTACTGCTGGCCAGCAAAGCCGTAGCCGGCTTCTGATAGCGGGAGATGATGGTGCCGAGTTGCGCGCGGTCTATCGCCTTGTTCAGCGCCTGTCGCAGCGCCAATTCGGTATACAGCGGACTCTTTTCATCCGGTGCCAAGACATACACCACACCGGGGTTGGCCCGGGTCAGCAACGGCAGTTTCCGGGCTTCGAGAGTCTGTTCGTTCTGCGGCACAACCCCGCTATCGACGTCGATCTGCCCCGAAACCAGGCTGCCCAGGCGCACACCGGATTCCGGAATGATCAGGAAATCGATACCGTCCAGCCAGGCCTTGCCGGTATGCCCGGCCAGTGACGAAGCCCAGACATAGTCATCGTTGCGCACCAGCTGCACTTGCTGGTTGTGCACGAAGGATTTGAGCTTGAACGGCCCGCTGCCGATCAACTGGCCCTGGCAACGATCCGCCGCCGACAACGCCAGGGTCGCCGGCGCCAGCAAGCCCAGGCTCATGGTCGAGGTGGCTTGCAGGAATTGCGCGTTGGGTTGGTTGAATTCAATGATCACCGTGCGGCTGTCCACGGCTTCAACGCCCTTCAGGCCATCCAGGTAAGTCGAGGCCAGTGAGGCACGAGCGCCCAATACCAGAATCTGTTCGATATTGGCTTTGACGGCGGCGGCATCCACAGGCGTGCCGTCGCTGAAACGCACACCATCGCGCAGATGAAAGGTGAAACGCCTGGACTGGGCATCCATCTCCCAGGACGTGGCCAGCCAGGGCACGATGGCACCGGTTTGCGGATCCTGGTCGGTCAAGGAGTCGACAACCTGACGTCCGACATTCAGCGCCGTGTTATTACCCGCTTGTTGCGGATCGATGCAGTTGGGATCGCCATCGAGGGCAACCTTGAGGGTGCCGCCGGCAACCGGCTTGGTTGCCGAGGCGACGACGGATGGATCGGGGTGGTCGCCGCAGGCGCTGAGCAGCGCCGCAAGGATGGGCAAAAGCAACGCAGTTTTTGATTTCATAAGGTAGAGCGCTATCCATATGTCGATAAATCCCTGTGGGAGCGAATTTATTCGCGAAGGCGTCAGTTCAGATACATCACCGTGACTGACACACTGCTTTCGAGAATAAATTCGCTCCCACAAAGCATCTTTTGAACTCAAACGGCTGCCGCGTGCCGATTGGGGATATAAGGCAACCCCAGATTCTCGCGCAGGGTGTCGCCTTGGTACTCATGACGAAACAGCCCACGGCGTTGCAGCTCCGGCACTACGCCGTCGGCAAAATCACTGATGCCTTGGTGCAGCCCGGAGAACATCACGTTGAATCCATCAGCGGCGCCCTGTTCGAACCACTCCTGGAAATCGTCGGCGATGCTTTGCGGCGTGCCGATCAGGATGCGATGGCCACCGGCAGTGAGCTTGTTGAATAGCTGGCGAACCGTCGGCCGCTCGCGGCGGATCAGGTCGAACACCAGTTTCTGCCGGCTTTTGTGGGTATTGGTATCGAAGGTCTCCGGCGGCAGTGGCACCACTTCGTCGAACGGCAGCTCCGACAGGTCGAAGCCCAGGCTGGTAAAGCGCGAGATGGTGCGCAGGAAGGTGCTCGGGTCGAGCAACTCCTGCTGGCGGTCGTATTTGTCCTGGGCTTCGGCCAGGGTTCGACCAACCACCGGCGAAACACCGGGCAAGATCTTCACATGCTCGGGATTACGTCCCAGGGCTGCGGCCTGTTGTTTGATCTCGGAATAGAACTGCCGCCCCTGCTCCACCGTATGCTGGGCGGTGAAAATCAGTTCTCCGGCCCTCGCCGCCAACGCCCGACCGGCATCCGACGACCCGGCCTGGGCCACCACCGGATAGCCCTGCACCGGCCGCGCCGCATTCAGCGGTCCTTTGACCTGGAAGTGTTTGCCGTGGTAGTTGAGGACGTGCATTTTTCCGGTATCCAGCCACAGGCCGGACGCCTTGTTCTGCACGAAGGCATCGTCCTGCCAACTGTCCCACAGGCCGGTGACCACATCATAGAACTCCTCGGCACGTTCGTAGCGATTGGCGTGCAGGACATGGGCATCGAGGTTGAAATTCTCACCGCCGCCCAAGGAAGTCACCAGGTTCCAGCCCGCGCGGCCGCCGCTCAGGTGGTCGATATTGGCGAACTTGCGCGCAATGTTGTATGGCTCGTTATAGGTGGTGCTGGCGGTGGCGATCAGGCCGATATTCCTGGTGACCAGGGCCAGCGCGGGCAGCAATACCAACGGGTCCCATCGCACGCTGTTGGGACCGCGGGCCAGGGCTTCCAGGTCCAGCTCGATATTCACCGTATCGTTGAAAAACAGCGCATGAAAACGCGCCGCCTCCAGGGTCTCGGCGATCCACTTGTAATGGCCGAAGTCGACGAATGAGTCGACCGTTGCCGACGGATGCCGCCAGTTGGAGCCCATGATCCCGGCGCTGGGAATGAATGCGCCAAGCAGGATTTGTCGGTGTGTCTTGCTCATGACTGCATCCTTTTAGAAGTTGTACGTCAGGCGCGTGTACCAGAAGCCGCCATAGGGGTCGAACGGTGAGATGCTGCCGAATTTCGGGAAGCCGTTGACGTCGCCAGCCGGGTAGCCGTTGTTGTCGGCATGTACGTTGAACAGGTTATTGGCGCCTACGGCCACACCGAGGGCATCGGTCACCGCATAGGCGACTTCCAGATCGGTGATCCATTTGGCGCCGTAGGTCACGTCATAGGCCGGGTTGGCATCACGGGCGGTGACCTTGTCATAGCGGTTGACCGAAGCGTTGATATCGAACTTGTCGATCTTCCAGTTGCTGCTGAGGATCAGCTTGGTCTTGGGGTTGGCCACGGTCAGGTAGCCCTGGGCCACGCGGTCGAACAGCACCAGGTTGCTGCCCACGGCAGTCAGCGCGGCCGGGGTGGCCTTGATGCTGTCGAGCTCGGTCTTGTTGTAGTTGAACGCCACGCCATACTTGACGCTGCCGTAGCGGCCGTAGTCCACCTTGTAGTCAGTGACCAGGTCGATACCACGGGTCGTGGTATCAGCAGCATTGGTGAAGTACTTGAGCTGGTAGCCCGGGCGGAAGCCCTGCTGTTGCAGGATCTGATTGACTCCGGCACCGGACAGGAAGCCGGTCAGGCCGATGCGATCCCTGATCTCGATCTGATAGGCGTCGAGTGTCACGTTGGCCTGTGGCAGTGGCTTGTAGGTGAAGCCGACGCTGATATTGCGCGACTTTTCGGGCTTGAGGGCTTCGGCCCCGAGGGCCTTTGCCAGAGTCGAATCGACCCGCACGGTCTTGGCTTCGACGAACTGGGCGACGCCGTTGACCAGGGTGTACTGGTTGGAGGTATGGGCGTAAGTCGACTGTGACAACGACGGCGCTCGGAAGCCATTGCTGATGGTGCCGCGAATCGCAAAGTCCGGCGTGAAGTCATAGCGTGCCGAGAATTTACCGCTGCGGGTGTCGCCGGAGTCGTCATCGTATTTTTCAAAGCGCCCGGCCAGGCCCAGCCAGAGTTTTTCCGTGGGGTTGAAGCCCACGTCCGCATAGCTGGCATAGCTGTTGCGACTGTTCTGCCCGGCATCGTCCGGAGTCAGGGTAATCGCGCCCTGGGCCCCTACTGCCGCCGGTTGCCCACGCAATGGGCCACTGGGGTAGATATAGCCGCCATTGATATAGGACAGGTAGTCATTGGACTCGGTCTTGTAGCGCTCATGACGCAGTTCACCGCCCCAGGACACTTGCATCGGTTTACTCAGGCCGACATCGAATGCCCGAGTGAAGTCGAGGTTGTTGGTCCATTGATCGAAGGTATTGGTGTAGGTATCGAAATGGGTCGGGCTGGTTGGCCCAAGGGAAGCGTTAAGGGTTTCATCGGCCCCGGCCTGGCCCTTGTCGCGGCCGAAGGTCGAGCTGAGGTCCCAGTTCCAACCTGCCAGCAGGCCTTTGGCGCCGGCCGCGACCTGATAATCCACTTCTTCAAGGGTGTAGAACGGCGCGGTGCCGTCCGGGTAGATCTGCGGGATGATATTGGTCGAGTTAGGCCGGCGATAATTCTGCCCGCCGCGGGCATCGCGCTTGCTCAGGGTCGAGAACGAATAGAAGGTCACGTCATCGTTGATCGGCGCCTCGGCGTTATAACCGACATTGATTGCCTTGATCTTGGGCAGGCCGTTCTTCTGAACCTGTTTGTCCGCAGTGGCTTCCCGTGGGTCCGGCGAGCCATCGGCCTGGGGATAATAGAACGAACCGGTGGCATCCCGGGCGCGCACAGCGGTCTGTTGCGACTTGGCATCCAGTGACAGGTTGAAGAAGCCGTCGTTGGGCAAGGCAAAGCCGTTGTTCAGGGTCTGGCGTATGGTGCCGCCATCGCCGTCCCGGTAGTACTCGCCATATTGGGTACTGGCCGAGCCGCCGTGGTCGTTCTGCTTGAGGATGATATTGATCACCCCGGCGATGGCGTCCGAGCCGTACTGCGCCGAGGCGCCGTCACGTAGCACTTCGATATGGTCAATGGCACTGATGGGGATCATGTCCAGATCCACCGGGTTGGTGCCGTAGGCTGCCGTCGAATCGAGGTTGATTACCGCGCTGTTATGGCGACGCTTGCCGTTGACCAGTACCAGCACGTTGGAACCGTTGAGACCACGCAAGCTGTAAGGCCGGGCGATGCTGTCGTTGGAGGTGCCGGATGGGCGCTGGCTGAACGACGGCAGGACTTTCTCCAGCGCGCCGCGCAAGCTGCCTGACCCGGTTTTCTCCAACTGCTGGGCATTGATCACATCAATGGGGGCCGGGCTGCTGGTCACGGTGCGCGCTTCGCTGCCACGGGAGCCGGTCACAATCACGGTGTCCAGGGTTTCACTGGATTCGGCGGCGTACGCGGGCAATAGCGCATAGCCGGCAAAAATCATTGGCGCCAGGGGTAAAGAGACGCGGTAAGAGAGCGATTTCATCAAGGATCAACTTTCCAGGATAGAGGTGAAGTCATCGCGCCAGAGCGGTCGTAAATCGACGGGCTCGCGGATCAACTGATTGTCAAAAAAGGTGTCGGCGACCTGCTGTGCCGAGGCGATGGCCTGCTCATTGATGGCCCCCAGACGCACCGGCAGCGCTCGCTGGCGCAACTGCTGCAAATACAGTTCGGCTGCAATTGCGCTCTGCTCCTGGCAGCGCCTGGCCCAGGCTTCGGGATGCTGGCTGACCCAGGCCCAGGTGGCCTTTTCCCGCTGCAGGAAGTCGCCGAGCTGACGGTGTTTGCCAGGGTCCTGCAGTGAACCTTGCGTGGTGGCGATCAGGCTATTGCCGACAAAGCGGCTGACATTTTCCAGACGCTCGCCGCCCTCCCGCGCGGCCTGCAACAGACTGATACCGCCGCCGGTCAAGGCATCGACATGGCCGCTGCGAAAGGCGATCAGGGCGTCCTGCATCGGCATGGGTACCGCCTGCACATCGGCCAGGGTCAGGCCGTGCTGACGCAGCATGTCGAGGACGAAGTAATGGGTATTGGTCGCCCGTACATAGCTGATGCGCTTGCCCTTGAGGTCAGCGACGCTGCGGATCCCGGCGTCCTTGCGTACGACGATACCGTTGTCGTGCAGGTCTCCCGGCAACACACCGATCAGGGCAATGGGTACCTTGGCACTGGCGGCGAAGATGGGCGGAATCTCGCTCATCGATACATAGTCCAGGCTGCCACTGTTCAATGCTTCCAGCACCAGGTTGCCACCGCCGATATCCACCCACTCCACCGGGTAAGGCGTATCCAGTTGCCCGGCCAAATCCATGAAAGTCGCTGCTGAGCCCTTGTAGCGCCATACCCGCAAAGGCGTGGCCCGGGCATGGGCAGCCTTGGGCAGTAACCAGGCACCCGCGACCAGTGTGGCACTGGCAGTGAGCAGGCGGCGTCGGCTAAGAGCGGCCATCGCCAGTCAGTCCAGCAGGTCAGGTTGCTGGGTGACAATCTCGTCCCACAGCGGCTGGAAATTCAGCCAGCCGAACAGCTCGCCACGCGCCCGGTTCTGGGGTGTGACCGGATCAACCTGGGGAATCACCGGCACCCCTGCGGCTCTGGCCAGCAGATGGGAGCGGGCAATGTCCTCGGCAAGAATGAACTTCCACGCCGCGCTTTCCACGGTTTCGCCCACAGTCCAGACACCGTGGTTCTGCCAGAACAGCAGGCTGTTACCGCCGAAACTGTCGACAAAGGCAGCGGTGACCCGATCGCGGTCATTGTCCAGGGCACCGCTGGCGGTGCGCAGGTCATGACGACGGAAGATCGCCTGATCCTCGACAAAGGCCCCGGCTTCGGCGGTAATCGGGTCAAACAACTGGCCCAGAGACGACCAGGTCCGTCCGTAGAAACCGTGCAGGTGAGCGATGCCGACCACTTCCGGCCGGGCCTGTTGCAGGCCGTCGTGCAGTTCCAGGGCACTGGTATTGAGCAAGCCCTCGCCCTCCACCACCTGTCCTTCGCGATTGACCCGCAGCAGTTGCGACACGGTTATCTGCGAGAACGGCACACCCAACGGGTTGATCCAGTAATGATCGGTTTCAATCGGGTCACGGGCGGTGAAATGCCCGGCCAGACCCACTTCGAAACCGTAACGGGAAAACAGGCGGTACGACGCAGCCAGGCGTTGTTTGCGATGCAGGCGCTCGGCGTGCAGGTCGGCGTGCTTTGGCACGCCGTCCAGGGTCAGGCGATTGTCGCTGTGGGGCAGGCTGAAAATGCTTTTCGAAATCGGGTTGGTTTGACTCATGCCAGGATTACTCAGGCTGGTGCTCGTGTGGCCGAGCTATTTTCTGAGCGAGCGACAGCGCCAGGCGCAAGGCCAGGGAAGCAAATGTCGGGTTCGCAAATGGGAAGACTCGATATCGATCAGCGCGCGGATACGTTCGCTGAATCGACAGGCAGACGGGGCGTCAGGTGGTCATGGTCAGGATCCCTCGCATGGTGGTTGGCTTAGCTCTCCTCCACCGTGCGAGGGGTCGGGTCGAGCGCTCAGGCAATAGCGCGGATGGGCCGCGCTGTCCTGCTTGGGTTAGAACATAAACGTAGAGAAAGCGGCTGTGAAATTCTTTTACGGACTAAGCTAATATTAATATGGATAATTATATTGATTGATTTATATCCATATTAATCATATTCGTGGGAGCCGGCTTGCTGGCGAGGCGGTGGATCAGACGTGCCGCGTCGCCCTGCTCGCCAACAAGTTGGCTCCTACCAAAGCGCGGCGAGGGGATATCTTACAAAGATGGCTTCAGCTCATCGGCTTGCCCAGTCAACCGCAGACTCTCCAACATCAAAACCTCTCCGTTACCCAGTTGCCAGCTGTAGAAATCGGAGCAATCACCTCGGACAAGGGCCCTTACGGTCTTGGCCACGAAGCCGTGAGCGATAAGCACCACAACTTTTTCGCCATAGGCATCAAGCAGGATTTGCAGGCCTTGGTGCACGCGGATGAACACGTCTTTGATCGACTCACCGCCATCAGGGCCTATATCCCACTGGCGGGTAATGTCCTGCGCCCACAAGCCAGGATGCCTGGCCCTGGCCTCTGCCCGAGTCAGCCCTTCGAACACGCCGACATGACGCTCGCGAAAGGCGTCCATGATGCGGATCGGCAGCTCGTGATGCTGATTCAGGAAGTCCGCGGTCTGTCGGGCCCGCAATAACGGTGATGTGACAGCACCTGAACATTGGCAGGTAGATGTAAGGTCAGCGCCTGGGCCTGCTGACAGCCCAGCTCGGTAAGCTCAGGATCAAGGGCCCCCAGATAACGGCTTTCGATATTGGCCCAGGTTTGGCCGTGGCGGACGACATACAGATCCATGTCATTAATCTCCCTGAAGGCTATATGTGGGAGCGAGCTTGCTCACGAAAAGACCGGACCGTGCGACGTATTTACAGCATCAAGTGCTCGCGCAGAGTACAGATAGCCTCAACATTAAATGCAAAATTCACATAAATATTTGAATTATAATAATATAAAATATTATTAGCTTATATTCACAAGTGCTTTTACAACACTTCCCTATGGCTATATTTTTGCGTTACCAATCCTTAACTTAGCCGCAAACAGCAACTGAACTCGCCGCCCTGAAGCAAACAGGAGCTACAGCGCCTCAAGGGTCAGGAATCGCTGCACGGCCGCGAGCGGGTCGCCCAGGTGCTCAATGCGCAGGGTCTGGCCCTGCGCTAGACACTGTACGAACAGTGGCAGCAGGCCGCGCGCGCCATGCTGCCTTAAAAAGGAGGCATAGCCATGTCACGGCTCAAGGACAAATACACACTGATTACAGGCGGCACTTCGGGGATCGGCCTGGAAACCGCCAGGCAGTTTCTCGCCGAAGGCGCAACGGTCGCCATTACCGGGCGCAACGAGCAGGCCTTACAAGACGCCGGCCGAGAACTGGGGCAATCGGTGTTGCTGCTGAACAGCGACGCCGGTGATATCGCCGGGCAACGCGACGTTGCCGACCAGCTCACCCGGCACTGGCCGCGTCTGGATGTGCTGTTCGCCAATGCCGGGGATGTCACCCATCGCTCGCTGGAAGACTGGGACGAAGCGACCTGGGACCGGTTGTTGCAGACCAATCTCAAGGGCCCGTTCTTCCTCATCCAGGCCCTGCTGCCTTTGCTGGCCAATCCCTCGTCGGTGATCCTCTGCGGCTCGGTCAGCGCACGAATCGGCCTGGCCCAGAGCAGCGCTTATGCCGCAAGCAAGGCAGGCTTGCTGTCCTTGGCCCGCACCCTCTCCGGCGAATTGATCAGTCGTGGCATCCGGGTCAATGGCCTGAGCCCGGGCCCGACCGAAACCGCAGCCCTCGGCAAACTCGGCCTTGCGCCTGCAGAAGAACAGGCGTTGCGCACCACCATTGGTCAACTGGTACCACTGGGTCGCCTGGGCACGCCCTGGGAACTGGCCAAGGCAGCGGTGTTTCTGGCGTCGGATGAGTCGACCTTTGTGGTGGGTACGGAGCTGCTGGTGGATGGCGGGGTCGCGAATATCTGATTTTACGCCAGGAAGGTTTGATTTTTTGTGGGCTGGCTACTGGCGATCGAGTGCGCAGCATTCGCAATAGCGTCGGCGACGGACCTGGCGCCCCCTTAATCATTGACCCCCTGTGGGAGCGAATTCATTCGCGAAAGCGGTATTCAAGGCGATACACATGAGTCGGATGTATGGGCCTCTTCGCGAATGAATTCGCTCCCACACGCTTTGCTGTCCCCGCCATATCGATATTCAATATCGTTATTTAAATAAAAATATTTATACCTATATCGTCTACCGAATAGCGGAACTCAATCTCACGCACACGGAGCCGATCATGCCAAAACCCATCCCTCGACTTTCCCGCCTGGCCACGACCCTGAGCCTTTCCGCCTCGCTGCTGACCGGGACCCTGGCCATGCCAAGTGCAGCCCAGGCTGAAGGGCAACTTCGCATCGCCGAACAGTTCGGCATTGTCTATCTGCTGCTCAATGTGGTCCGAGATCAACAGCTGATCGAGAAGCACGGCAAGCAGGACGGCGTGGAGATCAAGGTCGACTGGACACAGCTGTCGGGCGGCTCGGCCGTCAACGATGCGCTGCTGGCCGGCTCGGTGGATATTGCCGGGGCCGGGGTCGGCCCGTTGCTGACCATCTGGGATCGCACCAGGGGCAAACAGAACGTCAAGGCGGTCGCGTCCCTGGGCAACTTCCCCTATTACCTGGTGAGCAATAATCCCAAGGTCAAGACCATTGCTGACTTTACCGAGAAGGACCGTATTGCCGTGCCAGCCGTCGGTGTGTCCGTGCAGTCGCGCTACCTGCAATATGCCTCGGCCAAGCTCTGGGGCGATGCCGAGTACGCGCGCCTGGACAAGTACACCGTGAGCCTGCCCCATCCGGATGCGGCTGGCAGTATTATCGCGGGGGGCACCGAGCTGACCGGCCACTTCTCCAACCCGCCGTTCCAGGAGCAGGAAATCCAGGCGCCCGGAGTGCATGTGGTGCTTAACACCTATGAGCTGCTTGGCCCGAACTCGCCGACCGTCCTGTTCGCCACGGAGAAATTCCGTAACGACAACCCCAAGACCTACCACGCGTTCATCGAAGCCCTGGCTGAAGCAGAGGACTTTATCCGCAGGGACAAAGGCGCCGCCGCCGATACCTATATCCGCGTGACCAAGGCCAAGATTGATCGTGCTGCACTATTGAAGATCATCGAGAACCCCGACTTTGACTTCACCATCACGCCTAAAAACACCTATCCTCTGGCCGAGTTCATGTACCGGGTCGGCGCGATCAAGAACAAGCCGGCGTCATGGCAGGATTACTTCTTCAAGGACGTAAAGCCACTACAAGGCAGTTGATTGCCACAACCCAAGGCAAAGTGCCACTATTTATACTATTCAGTGGCACTCCATTCAACTTTCGCTGGCGACACTTATCACTCCCACAAGTTCAACACCCTATTCCGTCTTGTAACCGGCTGCACACTTCAAACTTCCGCTGCTTTCACAAATATTACATCGCTACCATTCCCTGCCCGATAAAACGGGACTATTATCCGCTCATGCAGTGATCATCAGCCTGCTAAACCATGCCCTCTTTCAACAACATGCAAAAAACTGCAAAAATACTTTGAACTCTTCCGCGCCACGCCCCTCCGCAATCGTTTCAGCAATATACCCGCGCACTTCAAACCAACAGCAAAACTATGATTGACCTTCTCTCCCGCTGAAAGTTTCACGCACTTTATCAACACACAGAAGTTGGCAAAAAAAACGAAAAAACCGTTTTGCAGAGTTCTTTTTTATTTGCTATTAATCCTTCCCGCTACGGTTACAAGGATTTCGCATTGCACATGAAGTGACTGTCGAACTTTTGTTTCGCTAAATGCACCTAACCATAATTACCTGCTAGTGACTTGAGTCCATTTCGGTTCAAGAACACTGCTGTGCAGCGCATGAAAATGCGTGGGAGGATTCAATGGCTCGTGCACAATCCAGATTGAAAGTTCTTTCGATTTTCGGCACCCGGCCGGAAGCCATCAAGATGGCTCCGCTGGTCAAGGCTCTTGAAGCAGAACCTGGCATCGACTCGCGTATCTGCGTTACCGGTCAGCATCAGAGCATGCTGCAACAGGTGCTGCAGACCTTCGATCTCAAGGCTGACTACGTGCTTGGGGTGATGACCCCTGGGCAGACCCTCAATACCCTCACCGCCGCCCTGTATTCGGCTATCGATCCGGTACTTGAAGAGATGCAGCCGGACCGCGTACTGGTCCATGGCGACACCACGACTGCCATGGTCGCGGCCATGTCCGCCTTCCATCGACGCATTCCCATCGGCCATATCGAGGCGGGGCTGCGTACCGGCGATATCCATCAGCCGTGGCCGGAAGAGTTGAACCGGCGCAGCATCGATCTGATCGCCGATCATTTGTTCACCCCTACTGCTCAGGCGAGGCGCAATGTGTTGGGCGAGCGCCTGCAGGGCAAGTCCTTCGTCACCGGCAATACGGTAATCGATGCCTTGCAGATGACGGCCAGGCGTATCGAACAGAACCGCCAGCTGCGCGCAGCCCTGGATCGGCAGTTCAGCTTCCTGCTGCCCGAACGCAAGATGCTCTTGGTGACCGGCCATCGTCGGGAAAATTTCGGCGACGGTTTCCAGGATATCTGCCAGGCCCTGCGCACGCTGTCGCGACGCGATGACATCCAGATCGTCTACCCGGTGCATTTGAATCCCAATGTTCAAGGGCCGGTGAATGAGCATCTGGGCGGCCTGCCCAACGTACACCTGATCGAGCCCCTGGATTACCTGTCATTCGTACGCCTGATGCAACGCGCCCACGTGGTGCTCACCGACTCCGGTGGCGTGCAGGAAGAAGCGCCATCCCTGGGCAAGCCGGTGCTGGTCATGCGTGACGTTACCGAGCGGCCTGAGGCTGTGGAAGCCGGGACCGTGCGCCTGGTCGGCACTCACCCTGAATCCATCGTGCAGGGCGTGAGCATGCTGTTCGACGATGAACTGCTGTGGCAAAGCGCTTCGCAATCGAGCAACCCCTACGGCGATGGCCAGGCCTGCGGACGGATAGTCGACGTGCTGATGGGCCGGCCGGTGGAGGAATTCGTCGTTACCCCGACCGCTCCGCTCATTGAGGTCAATGAGGCGCTGTACCAGCCCACGCCGCTGCGCTCGGTACGTGTCCATTAGCAATCATATTTGATCGCAGGAACGAGGCTTACCCGCAAAAAGGTCGGTACGTCCGAGCCAATATCGTGATCCGAACGATCGCCTTCGCGGCCAAGCCTCGCTCCTGCGAGCGCCCCTTCTGCGCCAACACATTCCGTTTTAGCCGAGATCTGCCTGAATGAAGTCTTCCGTTACCGTCAATACGGCCGCGTGGAACACGCTTGCCTGCACCATGGGTCTGCTGGCCCTTGCTCCGTCCTTTGCTCTGGCCGCCGAAACCCCGTTGAGTCAGGCGATCAACCGCATAAACGTCGACACTCGGCAACAGCGAGTCATCGAACTCAAGGACCTGGGTATCGACCGGCCCATCATCCTCAATGCCAGCGATGCACGCCGCGAGCTGTATCTGCCGGTGCCGGCCGATGTGCCGCTGACCGATGCCAGCCTGAATTTCGAGGGCAGTTACCTTAATGGCCAGGCGGGCCAGAACACCCTGCTGCTGTCCCTGGATGGCTACCCCGTACGCGCCATGGGCCTCAACGATGGTGAGGGCAATATCGGTTTTGCCATCGGCGTCGACAAGTCTGCACGGGATAGCGGCTCGGTGCGCCTGGGGATTGCCTGGTCATCGGTGGTGGCGCGAGTCCACTGCGAAGACGATCGCGCCATTGGCAATGTGCTGCGCATCGACCCACACACCCGCCTGAGCTACAGCTATGACGCCGATCAGTTGCACGATGTCGGTGCTGCCTGGAACGCCCTGCCCGGCAAACCCGGTATTCTGGTCGCGCCAGGCACCCTCAGCAGCGCCAGCTATGACGCCGCCTGGCGCCTGGGCGTGGCTCTGGAACGCATCGGCAAGCAGGCGCGGATCCTGGCCTTCCCGTCGTTGCACGACAGCATAGATCTCAGCGGACTGCACGTTCCCGACGAACTCAAACCTATCCCGGCCTTCGCCAGCCTCAATGGCAAGGGCCTGTTTACCTTGAACGATCCGGCCCAGATCGGCGCCCTGTTGATGCTCGGCCAGCTGCCGTCCCTGAACGCCGATCTGGCGGTCAGCGATCCACAGCTGCTCAAGGCGGTCAGCGACGCCCTTGACGCTCTGAGCGCACAGGTACAGCGCCTTGACCCCGCCGCTGGCGACGCTCTTGGCCGCTGGCGTGAGCGTCACCTCAATGCTGCGCTGAACAACCCCGGCGCCGATAACCTGCGCCTGGCCATGCTCGGCGCTCACCCGCTGCTACTGATCAAGCCCGAGGCTGCGACCCAGGCCATCGATCTGTTCGGTTCGGCCTGGAACAAACTGGCACGCAATCGTCAGCTGACCCTGGGCGAAGTGTCGGCCGGCGAACTGAGCAAGGATGGCCGCGTTGCCCTCAGCCGCCTGGGTGGCAAAACCGGCGCCGTGGATGTGCTGGCCAAGACCGACTGGAGCACCTCGTTCCCCTTGGGCAGCGTCGCCTATGATGGACGCGTGCCGGTCAAGGCGGTCATCGACGTCAGCGCTTCGCCAGGAGTGGCCGGCACGCCCCCGGTGGCCACGCTGTTCTTCAATGACTATCTGATCGGCGCCAGCCAGCTACAGGCTGACGGCCAGAAACAACGCATCGAAGCGCGCATTCCGCGCTACGCCCTGGCCTCGCAGAACACCCTGCGCGTGTCGTTCCAGCGTCAGCCGGTCAGCGACCAATGCCGGGAAACACCGCAGCCCTTCCCGGTCTCGGTCCTGCCCACCAGTCATGTGATCCTCGACAAGACCGCCCAGGGCGACGATTTCTCCGGCATCGCCGCGCGTTTCGCCGTGACCAGCCAGTTGCTGGTGCCACAGAGCTACCTTGATCACCCCGTCAACAGCCTGCCGCAAGTGATCCGCATCGCCAGTGCCGGTGGTGTCGCGCCATTGCGTGCGCAACTGACGGTCATTGCCGACAGCCAGGCTGCAGTCAGCCCGAATCAGGCCTTCCTTGCCTTTGAACTGCCGGTCAAGGGCAGCGATGAGGCTGTGCAGGTCGATGCCAACGGACACCTGCTGATCCATCAGCAGAAACAGACCTTGCTCGACCTCAAGACCCTCAATCACCTCGCCGCCCTGCAAGTGGTCGAGTCCGGCGGCCAGCATGGCCTGAGCTACCGCACCCTTGGCGGCCAACCTCCGGACTTTGCCCGGCCGGTACTGCTTGAGCGCGGCAACGTGAGCATCCTTGGCGACAATGGTGCCTTGAGCACCTTTGATAGCAAGGACCCCAACGGCAGCCAGTTGATCGATGACGATGAAGACAAGGGCCTCGATGCCTGGCGCCGACCGTCGTGGCTGTGGCTGATTCCCGGGGTGGTTATCGTCGTTCTCCTGCTGATTGCTGCCGGCCGTGTTGCCCGCCGCAAGCGCCAGTAACGGAGACTGTAGATGACGTCGCTTTATTGGCCCTACTGGCTGGCCCATTACTACAGTGCCCTGGAAATCGCCACGGTGATCGTGGGCGCGATCATTCTGGTGTCGAGTCTGGACGACCTGATCATCGACCTGTGGTACTGGTCCCGCCGCCTGTACCGCAGGTTCACCGCTGAACGCAAGTTCCGGCCCCTGACCGTGGAACAGCTGCTTGCCCGGGACCAGCAGCCGCTGGCAATCATGCTGCCGGCCTGGCTGGAGTACGACGTCATCGCGCCGATGATCGAGAACATGGTCTCGACCCTGGACTACCAGCAGTACGTGGTCTTCGTCGGCACCTATATCAACGACCAGCGCACCATCGACGAAGTCGAGCGCATGCGTCGCCGCTACAAGCAGTTACACCGGGTGGAAGTGCCCCACGCAGGGCCGACCTGCAAGGCCGACTGCCTGAATTGGGTGATCCAGGCGATCTTCCTCCATGAACAGACCCACGGTGTGAGCTTTGCCGGTGTCGTACTGCATGACAGCGAAGACGTCCTGCACCCGTTGGAACTGCGCCTGTTCAACTACCTGTTGCCGCGCAAGGACATGATCCAGTTGCCGGTGGTGTCGCTGGAACGCAACTGGTACGAATGGGTCGCCGGGACCTACATGGATGAGTTCGCCGAATGGCACGGCAAGGACCTGGTTGTGCGCGAAAGCATGACCGACAGCGTGCCGTCGGCTGGAGTGGGAACCTGCTTCTCCCGGCGCGCTCTGCAAGTGCTTGCCGACGAGACTCACAACCAGCCATTCAACACTGACAGCCTGACCGAGGACTATGACGTCGGCGCGCGTCTGTATCGCTATGGCATGAGTTCGATTTTCGTGCGCTACCCCGTACAGTATCGCGTGCTGCGCAAATCCTGGTTCCGGCCGCAGTATGAATCAACCCTGGAAATGCCCCTGTGCGTGCGGGAATTTTTCCCCGACACCTTCCGCACCGCTTTCCGCCAGAAAGCCCGCTGGACGCTGGGCATCGGCCTGCAAGGCTGGGAACAGGTGGGCTGGACCGGTTCGTTTGCCAACCGCTACTTGTTGTTTCGTGATCGCAAAGGGGTGGTGACCTCTTTTGTCAGCATCATTGCCTATCTGATTCTCGTGCAATTGCTGGCGCTCATAGTGCTACGCAGCAGCGGACTGTGGAACACCAGTTTCCCCACGCCTTTCGAAACCAATGGTCTGATCCAGTATCTGCTGCTGGCCAATGGCATTGCCCTGCTCTGGCGCATCGCTCACCGGTATTACTTCACTACAGTGCTCTACGGCTGGCAGCACGGTCTACTGTCGATTCCCCGGATGGTGGTGGGCAACTTCGTCAACTTCATGGCCGCCGCCAGGGCCTGGCGCATGTTCCTGGTGGGCAAGCTGCTCAACCGCAAGCTGGTCTGGGACAAGACCATGCACGACTTCCCGTCCACCGATCTGGTGGCCCAGGCGCCGCGCAAACTGGGGGGCGTACTGTTGTCCTGGCAGGCGATCAACGACGAGAACCTGCAGAGCGCCCTGACTGAACAACAGACCCGACAGATACCCCTGGGGCAGATTCTGCTCAGCCACGGCTGGCTCGATGACGAGACCCTGGCCGAAGCCATCGCCTTTCAGAGCGACCTGCCCCGGGTCTTCGACCTGGCCGGCAAGGTGCCGACGTCGTCGCGGCTGGACGATGAGTTCTGCCTGCGCTGGCGCACCGTCCCCCTGCCCGACACTCGCGACGGCCGCCCGCAGATCGCCGTGGCCAGCCCCTTGCCAGAGGATGGCCTGGCGCAGATCAGCGAACAACTGGGCGCTGAGCCTGTGCAATTGATCGCCCGGGAAAGCGAAATCCTCGCCCGGTTGCGCCAACTGGATACCGTTGCCGGTCAGCCGCTGCCGACCTCCACGCCCCTGCTGGGCGATCTGCTGATCGAGCAGGGCCTGCTGGACCGCGAGACCTTCAACCGCGCCATTCGCCATTACCGCCCGCAGATGCACGGGCGTATCGGCGACTACCTGGTCGATACCGGCGTGCTGTCCCGCGCCACCATCGAACAGGCCGTGGCCGGGCAGCATCGTCATTCCTCTATTACGCCTCAGGAGCGCTCCCAATGAAGCTCCCCTTGCTGTCCCTGACTGCCGGCCTGAGCCTGCTGCCGCTGCTGGCCCAGGCAGAAATCCTGCCCTTGCCCCTAAGTGGTCCGGCCTATGCCATCGCCAACCAGGCTTATGAAGCTTACAACCACAAGGACTATGACCTGGCAATTGCCAAGGCCAAGGAAGCCCTACGTCAGCGCGATGACGTGCAGGACCTGCGCAAACTGATCCTGCTGGCCGAGCGCGACAAGCTCCGTCGCGATCATCCGGAACGTTATCCCGATGCCCCTCCCAAGCCCGGCTATCTGGACGGTAACCGCTCGCTCAAAGCTTACGCCAGCGGCGATTACAATCGCGCCGCGCAGTTCGCCCGCAAGGCCATCGCTCAGGCGCCCCACAACGCCGATTACCGCATGATGCTGATCGAAGCCTTGCAGCGTCAGCAACGTCTCGACGACGCCCAGGTCGCGATCAATGAAGCCGTCCAGGAACTCGGCCCGTCGCCGCAACTGGACCACCGCCTGCAAGCGATCCACGAACAGATGGCGGTCAATAACGCCGCCGAGGGCTACGCCGCCCTGGCCCGTGGCGACAACGACAGCGCCGTCAGTTTCGCTCGGGATGTGGTGCGCCGCTTCCCCGCAGAGATCGCCTATCGGCGCCTGCTGGTCAGCGCCCTGATCGCCCAGGGGCAATATTCGGCTGCCCGTTCCGCCGCCACCGAGGCCCTGGCCCTCAAGGGCAACGATGCGGTGCTGCTGGCCCAGCGCGGACAGGTGCGTCAGCGCCTCGGCGATCAGGACGGCGCCCGCCAGGACTACGCCCAGGCTCTGGCCGTGGGTAACCTGCCCCTGCGTGAGCAGGCGTCCCTGTATGCCGCCCTCGGCCAGCCGCAAGAAGCCCTGCTGCGCCTGCAAAAAGCCCGGGCCAATGGCGAGCTGAAACAAGGTGACGAGGTGCAGATTGCCTACTTCCTCGCCCAGGCCGGGGATGATCGCGGGGCCCTGCGTGAATTCAAGCGCCTGGACCGGCAGAACCAGCTCAAGCCCAAGGAAGTCCAGGACGCCGCCTACAGCGCCATGCGCGTCGGCGATGACGCCCAGGCCATCGCCTATTTCAAGCGGGTGATCGACTATCAACAGACCGGCGACCTGCACATGCCCGATCAGCAGGTATTCGACACCCGTCGCGCGGTGTCCGATCTGTCCCGGGAATGGGGCTTGACCAACACCACCACCTATCGCGGCGCCAGCAGTACCAGCGGCCTCAGTGGTGCGCCGCGCAGCAGCAATGACAGCGTGCAGAACAGCACCGAAGTGTTCTGGCGCCCGACCGGTTACAACAACGCGCGCTTCGTCGAGCTGTATGGCCGCGTCACCGATACCCTGTGGAACAAGGAAAGCGGTAACGACAAGGGCCTGGACGCCCTGCAGGGTGCGGTGGGTGTGCGTGTGAAACCATTGAGCGAATACAACCTGATGGCCGCCTTCGAGCGCACCTTTCCCCTGGCCGGCTCCAACGCCAACGGCGACTGGCTGGTGCGCCTGGGCTACGGCTCGAGCATCGGCACCGACCTGCGGGTCGATGTACCCAGCTGGTGGACGTCCAACCTGTATGTCGAGGGCGGTCGTTATCTGAAGGACAAGCGCAACTACTTCAACAGCGAATGGCAACTGGGCCGCAGCATCCGCATGGATCGCGTCAGCCCGCGCCTGGTGTTGTTCCCCCATGTGGTGCTGGCCGCCGACTACGATTCACAGATGCACAGCACAAACGATGCCTTTGGCCGCAACAAGACCTCGTCCGGCAATGCCGGTGGCGCGGGTGTTGGCATTGGCGTTCGCTACTGGTTCCGTGAGACTCCACATAAGGCGCCGCAGTCCTATGTCGATTTCTCTGTGCAGTATCGGGCCAAGGTGTATGGCGATGACCAGGCCGAGGGCGTGTTTGCCCGGCTGACCTACTCATGGTGAATATGCTGCGCAAATCCCGACTGGCGCAGACCGGCCTCGCAGCCTTCCTGGTCGGCGCATTGGCGATTGCCGCCGACGCCCTCCTGCCGTCAAAACCCGCCCCGGCCCTGGTGGGTATCGTCTGGCAGCCGGATAACCAGACCGTAGGCATACGGGGCGATTGGCAAAAGCTGGGCGTGCACGACCTGCTGGTGCAATGGACGGCAGTGGATGGCCAGGCCTTCGTGCCCGGCTCCGGCCTGCCCGAAGTACCGGTGCTGCCGGACTGGTCGCGCATCGGCAAGGAACCCTGGGCGCAGAACGTGATACTCGGCCTGGCCGGTTTCTTCAGCGAAAACCGTTCCCGGGACAATATCGAGGAACTCGCGGTGCTGTCCGAGCGCATGGCCAAGGTCAAGACGCCGCTCAATGTCACTGGCTGGTACTTCCCGGCCGAAGTCGATCCGAGCTGGAGCCGCGCCAGGGAATTGCCCGCCCTGTTGGCCAAATTGCCGCGGCCGCTGTGGATCAGTGTCTACGACGGCGGCAATATCGGCCCTGCCGCCACCGCCAACTGGCTCAAGAGCTGGCTGCCGGACGATATCGGCGTATTCTTTCAGGACGGGGTTGGCGTTTATACACGTACCGCTCCGGTGGCCCGGCAATATGCCGATGCATTGCGGAAAAAACTTGGGCCAAACCGGGTGAAAATCATCGTCGAAGCGTTCCGCCCCAAGGTCGGTGGCGGGTTTCGTTCAGCGACAGTCGCCGAGCTCAAGCCGCAGATCGATGCCTATAGCGGCTACCCGCTGTACCTGTTCGACGGGCCACATTACCTGACGCCGGAGTTGGTGGAAGGGTTGCTCAAATAGCCAGGCGGACTATCTGTAGGAGCGCAGCTTGCCCGCGATTACGGTGCAGAAATTTGACGGATATGCCGGCACGCCCCGCTTCCACGATTCAGGACGCGCTAATCAAATGGCAGGCAATAAAAAACCCGCCGAAGCGGGTCTGTTATCAAGTCCATCCCAACATCCTGTCGGCAGCAATCCAAGCCATGGTAGAGCGTCCGTGTTCTCCGAAGCACTCCTGTGCTTCAGCTGATGGATCCAATTTAGGCTTCTGCTCAGACGGTGTATAGGGGAGGTTTTCGCAAGTCCCTGTAAGCCTTTCGCCATAGCCTCCCCTAAACACCGTCCTCACTCAGTTGAATATCTTCGCCGCGCGCTCGCGGATGTCATCGGGTGTCAGGTCCTCCTTATGGGTCGCCACGAACCAGATAACGCCGAAAGGATCACGTAGAGTACCGCTACGATCACCGTAGAACTGGTCTTTAACTGCGTTGATCTGACGTGCTCCTCTCTTGATGGCGAGTTTGAAACACGCGTCGACGTCATCGACATACAGATGCAAGGCAATCAGACCGTCCTGTGACTTGCCAAAGGGCGATTCGCTACAGATATCGGCCAGCATCAGCGCCGAGTCTTCGATTCGCAGCTCGGCGTGGCCGACCTTGCCCTCAGGCGTATCGAGGCGAAATTTCTGATTAGCGCCAAAAACTTCCGTGTAGAACTTGATGGCCTCACTGGCGTTCTTCAGACCCAGGTAAGCGGTAATTCGGGGTCGTCCTTCGAGAGTGGGTTTGACTGTCATGATGGAAATCTCCTCTAGGCGTGACCGCTTGCGCATGGGCAATCGCGCGGGCACGGTCACCTATTGGGTATAGGTGCTTCTGCCCAAGGCTGCCGTGACGCCTGTCCGGGAGCGTCAAAATGCGAGTATCGCTCTCCTGCAAGATCGGCTTTAGCCGGACGAGCACCCTCGCGGCTGAAGCCGCTCCTACAGTAGATGTCGTATCAATGAATGCGAATACCCGTGCCTGCCCGAGCCTTTCATACTGGCCCGGTCATTCAGCGACTCGCGCGACCACCTGAACGCCTCCAACCCTTCGTTTCAATAACCTGCCTATCCGGGTGGGTGGCGCAGCCGTGGCTGCCAAGGAGTACTGGTTTGAAAACCTTCTTTTCCCGACGCTCGGACCCCGACCTGTATCTGGTCATCTGGATGACCCTGGCGCTGTTCCTTTCTTATCTGTGCGTCGCGATGTCTCTGCCGGTGACGTCGCTGTATGTCAGCAGGCAACTCGACCTGGGCAACGCCCTCGCCGGGCTGGCCGTGGGCATCACCTTTGTCTCGACCATCCTCACCCGCAGCCTGGCGGGGCGTCTGTCCGATCGCCACGGGGGCAAGCACTGCCTGGTGCGGGGTCTGTGGGTCTATGTAGTGGCCGGGCTTATCTGCCTGCTCAGTGGCTGGGAGGGGCTGTCACCGCTGCTGGCCTACGCCGTACTGATTGTCGGTCGCCTGTTGCTCGGTCTGGGTGAGAGCATGGCGCTGGTCGGGTTACTGGCCTGGGGCTTTGGCATCATGGGCCCGCAACGCTCAGGGCGCGTCATCGCACTGGTCGGCATGGGCATGTACGGTGCTTTTGCCGCAGGCGGTCCATTAGGGCTCTATCTGTTCGAGCAAACCGGCGTGGTCGGGGTCATGGCAGCCTGCGCCCTGGTACCGATACTCGGTCTGGCCATGGTACAGCCCCTGGCCGCAGTGATACCGGCCAGCGGCGAGCGCCCATCGTTCTGGCGCATCATCGGGAAGATCTGGCAGCCCGGCATGGTGGTATGCCTGCAAGGGGTCGGCTTCGCGGCCATCGGGGCCTTTATTCCGCTGCTGTTCCTGCATCAGGGCTGGTCCCACGCGGGGCTCGGGCTGAGCTGTTTCGGCGTGGCCTTTGTGCTCATGCGCATACTGTTCGGCCATTGGCCGGACCGGGTCGGTGGTATTCCGGTGGCGTTGGTATCTATGGCGATTGAAGCAACAGGTCAATACCTGCTGTGGAGCGCCAGCAGTCCCGAGCCGGCATTGGTTGGCGCGTTCCTCACAGGGCTTGGCTGTTCGATGATTTTCCCGGCCATGGGTGTGGAAGTGGTACGACGCATACCGCCGCACCTGCGGGGTACGGCCATGGGCGGTTTTGCTGCCTTCCAGGACCTGGCCTATGGCCTCACTGGCCCGGTGACCGGCCTGCTGGCCGATCACTTTGGTTATGCCGTGGTGTTTCTGGTTGGCGGGCTGGCGGCCAGCCTGGGGTTGGTGATGCTGCTGAACCTGGCCAGGGTTCATCGAGAGCTCGCTATCTAGATAGCTATAACGCGAGTCTGCGGGGGCATCACCTCAACAATCGTGTCAGAATTTTCTGTCAGATAATCTAGACTTCAGCCTCCTCGAAGGCTTCAACAGGGCTCGTCCTGGGATGTCCGCAAGTCTGTTCCGGCGCCACCCTGCATGCAGTTTCGCCGTGGCGCCGTCTATGCTCAATGTGTTGCCGGTCAATCGTCCGTCGGTGTTGAGCATGCCGGCGGCTAACCTTATGTCCCCTATTGCGTTGGTCATGTCCTGCCATTGGGCATGTGCCAGAGTCTGGCCCCCCATGGATCCCGGGTGTGCCCCGACCATGCTGCTCGGGCCGATGCCGTGGCTGGACGCCAACAGCATCCTGATGTGCACGTGGCCGGGGTGATCAAGATCGCGTATCCAGGGTGAATGAACGGCTTTGTTCCAACAGCTTGCCATGGCCGTAGTCCATCGTCGCTGCAAGCTTGCCGTTGCCATGAAAACGCTGGAATGTCCCGTGCGACTGACCCAGCCGATAATGTTCGCGGGAAGCCAGGGTGCCGCCGCCCCATGCAGACTCATCGATCTGCAACAGCGTCCGGGCTTGAGCCTGTCGGTCTACATGGTGATCATGTGCTGGGCCTGATGCCGTAAGACAACGCTATGATTTGACAGGTCGTCACCTGTTTCTGATTTGGAATGGAGCCCAAGGAGCCGATTTGCTGGCGTCACCGGTATCACAGGCGCTATCGTCATTGGCTGACCTGACGCCATCGCCAGCAAGCCGAATCCTGCAGCGGGTTGCGCAGTGGCAGAAACTTGGCGGCATCCCATCAAAGGACTTGAGGAATCATGGTCATGAACAAACACCCCGATGGTGAAGTGATCGTGGTTTTCAACGCCGGTTCATCGAGCATCAAATTCGCCGTGTTCGATGCCGGATCCGGTCCGCTGCCGCGCAAGCCCCGGTGGTCGGGCAAGGTCGAGGGCATTACCGGGCCGAACCCGACCATCAGCGAAGGTGGCGGCGGGCCCTGTCAGTTGGCTCTGGACTCCGGTAAGCCCTATCACGCAGCCATGGATCACATTCGCCAGCGGATACGGGTCAAGCTTGACGGCCGGGCGATACGGGCCATCGCCCACCGCGTGGTGCATGGCGGGGTCAAGTACAACCAACCGGTACTGATCGATGCTGCCGTGCTGGCCGACCTGAAAAGCTACATTCCCCTGGCGCCGTTGCACCAGCCGTTCGCCCTGGACGCCATCGAAACGCTGCTCAACAGCCGTCCGGACTTGCCCCAGGTCGTGTGTTTCGACACCGCCTTTCACCAGACGCTGCCCGACGTCGAGAAAATCCTGCCCCTGCCCTGGTCTGCCTGGGAAAGCGGCCTGCGCCGCTACGGCTTCCACGGTCTGTCTTACCAATATCAGTCGTTGACCCTGGCGGAACGCTACGGCGCCCAGGCCATGGGCCGCACGCTGGTCGCCCACCTGGGCAGCGGCGCCAGCCTGTGCGGCATGCGTGGACTGCGCAGCGCCGTCACCACCATGGGCTTTTCGGCCCTGGACGGCCTGATGATGGGTACCCGCAGCGGCGCCCTGGACCCTGGCGCAGTCATCTACCTGATGGAAATCGGCAAGCTGAGCCTGGAGCAGGTCAGTCACATGCTCTATCACGAGTCCGGCCTGCTCGGCGTTTCCGGGATCTCTGCAGATCCGCGGGTGCTGCTTGAGTGCGAAACCGCGCAACCCCGCGCCGCCATGGCCCTGGCGTTGTATCAGCGGCGCTTCCTGCATGAAGCCGGTGCACTGGTGGCGGCCCTGGGCGGGCTGGACATGCTGGTGTTTACCGCCGGCATCGGCGAGCACAACGCCGCCATCCGTGCGCGCCTGTGTCAGGGGCTGGCATACCTGGGGGTCGAACTGGATGAAGCGGCCAATCTGGCCCATGCTTCGGTGATTTCCAGTGCGGCCAGCCGGATCAAGGTGGTGATCGAACCGACCAATGAGGAATGGGTGTGTGCATTGACGGCGCAAACCCTTACCGATTGACGCGCTCCTCGGCAGCACCTGCTGAATTGTCCGGGCGGGCGCGGAAGAACTCACAGAAAAAACTGATCGCACCAAACACCGCGATAAACGCCAGGATCAGCATGCCAAGGGTTGAGTTGTTCATGGGAAAGCCCTGTAAAGGAAGACGACCCCGGTAGTAATCCACTTCCCGCGTTCGCGGCGCAATCGACTCTACGGGATCTTTACGCGTGGGCCCCGGTTGATACGGACTCTATACGCAAGCACCGCTGAGGCACGGAATATCCGGTAATAATCGCGCCCTTCAAATAAACCAGAAGCTAGATATAAATACCGCCTTCGCGTCCTGCCAAGGCTCTAATCTGCGCGCCTTCGTTGCTCCGGTAACGATCGGATTTGACGATCCGACGCACAGCTTTACGCCTCAGCTAAAACACTTTTGATCGCTCAACAGTGCTATGGCGGCTGCGTATGGAAGATCCTCGGATCTACCGGTTCTGCGTCCCGGTCGTCAATCCATATGTAGCCGCCACCCATTGGTTTGACGACGATGCAGCGGCACCCATTCAGACGTAGAGGCTTTTTGATGACTGCTCATGACCTACAAGGACGCTATACCCCCCTCTCCCACCCCGGCCTCGACAGCCCCGTGCTGATGCTCGATACCCAGGCCCCACTCAAGGACATGCACGCCTGCACCGTGCTTCGCGTCAACCTGGTTACCCAATTCCTCGACACCCTGGCCAACCTCAAATGCACCGGCGCCGACGAACACGACCTCGTCGCCCTGGCGGGTACGGCGCATATGCTGATGCAGGAAACCTGCGATGTGAACCGGGCGATTGAAGAGCGGCTGTGGCGTGGGGTTGAAGCCATCCAGTAAACATTGTGGGACCGGCTTTAGCCGGGAAAGCCGCTCCATTGAACGCAGTTATTTCGCGGATATACCGCCCCTTCCCAGCTAAAGCCGGTCCCACACTAACTCCCTGATCCAGCATAAATAATCACTGCCGCCCGCAACTTGTCCGCGCCAAAACAACTCATGCGATTGAAATCGGTATGACTCACCGGCAGGTGCTGGCAGTCCAGTGCCTGCCGATGCTGGCTGTGATCGATATCCGGGTCATGCAGATAAACAAAGTCCTGATCGCAATCGGTGACCATCACCCAATGTGGTGCCTTGGAGCGGGTCAGGCGATAGCTGCTGATCAATACCAGCGGCCTGCCGCCCTCGGCCAGCAAGCGCGGCAGATTAAGCGGTTGGTTGCGCAACTGGCGCACATCGCTGGCCTGCAACTCACGCTCGAACTCTTCATGCACCAGGCGCATCACCTGCTTCTTGTGCTCATCGCGCACGCCACCAAGAAACAGCGGCCCCGGCACCGATACCAGCAGGCTCACCGCAAAGCCCCGTCGCGCCGCCGCCAGCGCCAGCCCTTGGGGGCTACAGCCGCCGTGGCCGGAGGTCATGAACACCGTGGTCGCCTCACGCCACAGTTGCAGTTCTTCGCGGCGCTCCATGGCACGATCCGGTTGCAAGGCTTTCATCGCCATCAGCAGGCACGCCGGGCCGCAGGTGAAATCCAGGGTCTGCTGGTAATACGGCACCTGACGGACCTGGCCGTCCTGGTGCTGCAGAATGCGCTTCTCGTAACGCAACGCCGGAGCGTGGTCCTGATAATAATCCTCGACCTCGGCGAAGCGTCGATAGCCCATGCGCTCGTACAGGCCGATAGCCGTCGGGTTATCGGGGCGCACTTCCAGACGCAGGTAGGCGCAATCACGCTCGAGTGCCTGGGCTTCGGCCATGCTCAGCAGGTGCTTGCCCAGGCCATGACCCCGGGCCGAATCGGCAATCGCCAGGGAATAAAGGCGCCCCAGTGACGTGCCGCGATGGAACAGCACCAGGGCATAGCCGCACAGTTGCCCGCCACCTTCAGCGACGATCAAACAGGCATTGGCACGACTGATCATCCAGTGGAAGTTGCGCGCCGAGAGCCGGTCTGTGGCGAAACACTGATTCTCCAGTTGCATCAATGCATCGACATCCAGCACGGTCGCATCGCGGTATATAAAGTTCATGGGCACCGCCGTAAAAGTTAAGTAACGAAACGGGACATTTCCAAAAGCACATGCTTAATAGAAAAGACTTGTTCCCCAATGGATCGACTACTTATGTCCGCGGTGCCGGTGAAGATGAATGAAGTATCGACGCAACTTTCCCGTTCGGCAATCACGAAAAGCATTCCGCCAGGCCGGGCGGGCAACAGCCAGAGCCAACTGCTGATCATCGTTGAACGCCTTGAGGATTGGGCCTCCTACTTCCCCAGCGAAGACCTGATCAGCGCCCAGGACTACCTGGAAAAACCCCAGCCCGACAACGGTGGCAAGCGCGTCCAGGTCATCAATCTGTGCCGCAGTTATAAATATCTGGGCCATGGTTACTACTGTTCATTATTGGCCGAAGCACGCGGCCATCATGCCTTGCCCTCCGTCAAGACCATTAGCGAGCTGACCCGTAAATCACTGTACGGCCTGGCCCTGGATGACCTGGACAAGTTGCTCGAACACACCCTGCTCGATCACCCTTATAACGACACCGAAGCCTTTACCCTCAGTCTGTACTTCGGCCAGACCACTCTGGCGCCCCTCAAGGATCTGGCCCGCCAGCTGTTTGAAGCCTTTCCCTGTCCTATCCTGCTGGTGGAATTCCGCAAGCGCGGCAACTGGCACATCACCGGGATCAAGGCTGGCGCGCTGCCCCGCCTGCGCGATGACCAACAGGACGAGTTTGCCCTGGCTCTGGACGGTTTCAGCCGCAAAATCTGGCGCCAGCCGCGCTCGCGACGCATGGCCCGCTATGACCTGGCGATCCTGCACGACCCGCAGGAACAGCTGCCGCCCTCCAACGCCAAGGCGCTGGCCAACTTTATCCGGGTCGGCCAGGGCCTTGGCATCGATGTCGAATTGATCGAGAAGAAAGACTACGCTCGTTTGGCCGAATACGACGCGCTGCTGATTCGCGAGACCACCAGCGTCGACAACCACACCTATCGCTTCGCCAAGAAAGCCGAGAGCGAAGGGTTGGTGGTCATGGACGATCCGGCGTCGATCCTGCGCTGCACCAACAAGGTCTACCTGACCGACCTGCTCAAAAGTCAGGGACTGGGCATGCCCAGCACCGAAATCCTCTACAAGGATCGCCCCGACGACCTGGACCGGGTGGCCGAGCGACTGGGCTTTCCCCTGGTATTGAAGATTCCCGACGGCTGTTTTTCCCGAGGGGTGATCAAGGTACAAGACCGCGCCGAAATGCTCGAGGCAACGGCACAACTGTTCGAACACTCGGTGTTGTTGCTGGCCCAGGAGTTTTTCTACACCGAGTACGACTGGCGCATCGGCATTCTCAATCGCAAGCCGATCTTTGCCTGCCAGTACTTCATGTCAAAGGGCCATTGGCAAATCTATAACCACAAGGCCAAGGGCGGTGAGATCAACGGTGAATGCCGGACCATGGCCGTCCACGAGGCACCGCGCGCGGTGGTAGAGCTGGCCCTGCGTACCGCCAATCTGATCGGCAATGGCCTGTATGGGGTCGACCTCAAGCAGTCCGGGGACAAGGTGGTGGTCATCGAGGTCAACGACAATCCCAACCTTGATGCCGGTATCGAGGACGCTTATCTGAAGGACGACCTCTACAGCCTGGTGCTCGAAGAGTTTGTCCGCCGCCTGGAGATCAAGCGCCTCGGCCAGGCATGGTGAGGCGATGATCAGATCACTGCGGCTGCAAGACGGTCGGCTCTACCCCGCCACACAGCAACCGGCCCAGGTGTTGTGGTGCAGCAAACCCGATGTCGGCGACCACGACTGGTTACGGCTGCACTTTCGCCTGGATGAACACGCCGTCGCCTCGGCCCTTGACCCGGACGAGGTGTCACGCATCGAATTTCACCCGGACTCGCTGTTCCTGATCTGGAAGCGCCCGGAGAACTACTCGGGACAGGACAGTTTCTCCTTCGACGTGTCTTCGTTCGGGCTGTTGCTGCGCGATGACTGCCTGTTGCTGATTTGTAACGACGACAAGCCACTGAGCGGGCTTGGCCGTCGCGAGACAATGAATGAACCGCTGGATGTATTGCTCGACCTGTTGTTCAACAATATCCATCACTATCTGGGCCACCTGAAGGTGATCAAGATGGTCGCCCGGGAGTTGCAACAGAAATTCAATTCGTCCCTGGAAAACCGCCATCTGCTGCAGATGTTCAACCTCAGTGAAAGCCTGGTGTATTACATCAACGCGCTGCACAGCAACGGCGCCGTCCTGACCCGCCTGCGCAATCATGCCGAGAAGAAACATTACAGCAGTGACTGTCTGGGGCTGATCGACGACATGATCATCGAGAACAACCAGTGCTACAAACAGGCGGAGATCTATTCGACGGTGTTTGCCGGGCTGATGGACGCCCGGGGCAACCTGGTCAACAACAGCACCAATAACCTGCTGCGCAAACTGACCCTGATCAACGTGGTGTTTCTACCCCTGAACCTGATCGCCGGCATTGGCGGGATGTCCGAATACAGCATGATGACCGCGCCGCTGCCGTGGTGGTGGTCCTACACGGCACTGATCGTGGCGATGCTGGGGATGGGCGCGGCGATGGTGTGGGGGTTGCGGCGGATGGCCAGGGCGTCGTGATACAGATCCTGGACAGGATGAGCACCCACCGCAAACGCCAAACATGTGAATTCTGTGGGAACGAATTGTGGGAGCGGATTCATCCGCGAAGGGGCCAGTGCATCCAACACATTGGCGGCGTCCGGAATAAAGCCTTCGCGAATGAATTCGCTCCCACAGTAGCGCTGTGCATATCGTCGGATCTGTGCGGATTCATCCGCGAAGGGGCTGCTCTGGCTTTACAGCAAACATAGAATCTCCCACAAAACCGAGCCATGCGTACCATCATCTGTGGCTCTCAGCTCAGGTCGGGCAACCTACCGGCCCATTGTTCAAGCCCTGCTTGTAGTTTTCATACTCCAGCGACGCCTTGCCATTGACCCACTTGAGGGTCAGAACCAGCACCGAGTCGAAATCGTCTCCGGTCCAGTCATCCACCAGTTTGACCTTATGGCCGGAGGCTTGCTGCGCAACCTTGTTGACCAGTTCCGGCAGATAGCCGTGGGACCAGGCAGTATAGATGGTTGCGTCGTGGTATTTGTCGCGCAGCAGCTCCGACGCCAGGTCACCGGTGTCGTTGGCGGCGTAGTCGATATTGATCGGCAGGCCGAGCTTGATGGCGCTGGGGCCAACTGTCATCAGCGGCCGCAGGTAGCTGTAGGATTTATCGCCAGCGCCTTCTTCAACGTGGCGGCTGGGGTTGGCGGCGAAGATGAAGTCAGCCTTGCCGAACTCCTTGGGCAGTAGCTCAGAAAGGTCGATGGCACGGTTCAGGCCCTGGCAGTTCAGTTGCCCCAGGCCCATGTCGGGTTTCTCCGCATGGCGAAGAAACACCAGGGTCTGGGTGCCGTTGGCAGGTTCGGCATGCACACCCAATCCGGCACCGAGGCTGAACACCGACGAGGTGATGACCAACACCGGCAACAGATAGTACCTGCCGTGCTTGCGTATACGGCTGAATATAGGCGTTTTGAAAAGGGTCATGGGAGTGGCAGTCCGGGTATACGTTTGAAGAAAGTACGACCGTTTGTTTGGGCCGTGTGCAGCCCTCAATGACGTCCTGTCAATCTATCGCCAGCCTTTCCTGTCGAGGCTCCCAGAGGGTAATGGCAATTTGTTTCGGTATGAAGAATGCAGGGTTCAGACGCGCAAATGACCAACAGGTTGCATCCGCTGGTCAAATAAGTGACTTTTTTGACGCTTTCAAGCAACAAAATATTTCGAAAAGACAAGGTGTTATGAGACAGGTTCACTTGTAGGAGCGAGGCTTGCCCGCGAAAGCAGTATTCCAGGCGCAGACAATATGTCGACTGCACACACCGCTTATTCGCGGGCAAGCCTCGCTCCTACAGATCATTGCGGCATTGCCGATAACGGAATCAACGCCCCGCGATGCTGAATCACGGTACTGGCCAGGCGATGCCCCGCCTCGGCAGCAGTAACCGGATCCGTGCCCAGTAACCGCTCAGCCAGATACCCGGCACTGAACGAGTCCCCCGCCGCCGTGGTATCGACCACCTGGGCCACCGCCTGGGCCGGGATTTCAAAACGCTGACCGTCAGCCTTGACCACACAGTTCAGTGCGCCACGCTTGACCACCACTTCCCCGATGCCCGGATAGGCCGCCAACAAGTGCTCGGTATCGGCGTAACCGTACAGGGCCTGTTCGTCATCCTCGGTCAGCAGCGCCAGATCCACCTGTTGCAGGCAGTCCCGATATGCCACCCGCGCCTGCTCGACACTGGTCCATAGCCGTGGCCGATAGTTATTGTCGAACACCACCTTCGCCCCCCGACTGCGGGCTTCGGTCAGTACCTCCAGCAACCGCGCCCGGCCTTGCTCGCCCAGCACGGCCAGGGTGATACCGCTGAAATACAGCACGTCGTACTCCGGCAACGCCGCGAGGATGGGTTCGGCGGCGGCCGTGGTGAAGCAGTCCCGCACCGCCGCTTCGTTGCGCCAGTACAGGAAACGCCGTTCGCCATTGCCATCGGTCTGGATGCAATACAGCCCCGGCAAACGCCCCGACAGGCGCTGGACCTGCGCAAGGCCGATGCCTTCCTGCGCCCACTGCCGACACATGGCGTCACTGAAACTGTCGTCGCCCAGGGCGGTGACGTAGTCCACCTGCCCCCGGCTGCCCAACAGACGGGTCAGGTACACGGCGGTATTCAGGGTGTCGCCGCCAAAACTCTGGTGCAGGCTGCCATCGGCGTGCTGCTGCAACTCGATCATGCATTCGCCGATCAGGGCGATGCGCAGATTGGATTCAGGCATGGACCAGCCCTCAGAAGCAGGTATCGAAGGACTCGATCACCGTCAAGTCGTCGCCGACCAGACAGCCCGAACGCCATTTATCGAAAGTCAGGCACGGGTGTGAGGTGCCGAAGGCGATGATGTCGCCGATCTTCAGTTCGCAGCCCGGCGCCACCGTCATAAAGGCATGCTGATCCATCACGGCGGTGACCTTGCAGGCGCTGACATCTTCGCCCGTGGCTGGCAATACACCGGCCTTGTAGCGCAGCAGCGGCATGGGCAGGCCGGCATCGTAGGCGACATCGCGCTTGCCCAGGGCTATCACGGCAAAGCCCGGTTCCGGCATGGACTGCACATGGGCCCAGACCTCCAGGGCCGGGCGCAAGCCTTCGGTGAGTTCGCTGCGACGATCCAGCACGCAGCATTGCGCGTCTTTATAGATGCCGTGGTCATGCACCACGTAGCTGCCAGGGCGCAGCACGCTGAGGAAGCGATCACGTACGGCCTTGGCGTCGAAAGCTTCGGCGATCAGGTCGTACCAGGCAGAGCCGGACGCGGTGACGATGGGCCGGTCCAGGGCAAAGGCGCCCTTGTCCTGCAACTGAACGGCGAGGCTGACCAGTGAGGCGGCGAAAGCCTTGATGCCGCTGACGGCCTGATCACCGTGGATCACCCCTTCGTAGCCTTCGATACCAGTCAGGGCCAGGGCCGGTTGTTCGGCGATGGCAGCGGCCAGGGCCAGGACTTCCTGTTCGGAACGGCAGCCGCAGCGACCACCGACCACACCGTATTCGATCATCACATTCAGGCGCAGACCACGGGCGCCGAAGAACTCACCCAGGGCGGCGACGTTATCGGGGTGATCGACCATGCAATGGAAATCGAACTGGCTGTCGGCAAGCAGCTCGGCAATCAGCGCCATATTCGGTGCACCGACCAATTGGTTGGCCAGCAGCACCCGACGCACGCCATGGGCGTAGGCCGCGCGAGTCTGCACAGCCGTGGCCAGGGTAATGCCCCAGGCCCCCTCTTCCAGTTGCCGACGAAACAGGGCCGGCACCATGCTGGTTTTGCCATGGGGCGCCAGTTCGGCGCCGCTGTTGCTGACAAAGGCCTGCATCCAGCGAATATTGTGATGCAGCGCCTCTTGGTGGATGACCAGGGCAGGCAGGCTGACATCACGGACCAGGCAGTCACCCGGTTGCGCGGCACCTTTTTCTATGGCGGCAATACTCATTGTTGTTCTCCTGATAGAACGCGGTGGCAGAAATGCGACGCGCTGTTGCAGATGCGCCGTCACCCACTGAATTAACCGCGTTTTCGAGGGACCGGCTTTAGCCGGGAAGTGATATGGCAGACGATAGAAGTGTATCGATCCTGCCTGCGCCTTCCCGGCTAAAGCCGGTCCCACATTGTTTGCGGCGCGACAGCGCGGCGTTGAAAACGGGGCGGGATCACCTACCCCCGTCAGTCATTGATTCGACGAGCCAGGCCATTGGCGCTGTCGATCAGCACCCGGCGATACTCGTCGTAGTTTTTCTTCGCGTCGGCCCGGGGCGCGACGATGCACAGGGTAGCCATGCAAATGCCGTGTTCGTCCCTGACCGGGGCGGCGAAGCAATGGGTAAAGGTGTCGGCGACACTGTCGAAGGAAAAGAAGCCCTCTTCCCCTGCGCGACGAATCTGATCGATAAAGGTTTGCAGCGGCAGGCGCTCACCGTCTGGCAGTATGAAATCCTCGGGATCGATCAGGTCGCTGATCGCCTGATCGCTCAGGTGGGCCAGCAGCAGGCGGCCGGAGGCGGTCCAGGGAATCGGCGCGTCTTCGCCTATATCCGAGGAAATGCGGAAATGCCGCTCCCCCTCTTTCATCAGCGCCACGGTGTATTTGCGCCCGTTGAGCAGGCACATTTGCGCGGTTTCCCGGGTCTGGCTGACGATCTCGCCCAGGCTGGCTTCGGCCTCACGGGTGAAATCGAAATGCCGCAGGTGCGCCTGGCCGAGAAAGTACAGCTGCCGCCCCAGGTAGACATGACCTTCCTTGCCGACGGTTTCCAGAATGCGCCGCTCCAGCAGGGAGCTGACCAGTTCATAGACCGTCGATTTCGGGCTGCCGATGCCACTGGCAATTTCGTTGGGACGCAGGGGCGTACCCTTTTCCTTGAGGAAATCGAGAATATCGAACGCCCGGTCCAGACCACGGGCCCTGCGTTTGATGGTGTCTTCGGTCATGTCGGTGCTGTCCTGAGAATGTGACGCGGATTCTACGCCCGGTTACGCCGCTATCGTGCTGCAAACACGCAATCTGTAAGAGCTGCCGAAGGCTGCGAATGGCTTCACAACGCGCTCGCAGCCTTCGGCAGCTCCTACAAAACCGCATTTCAATCAAATAGGGGGTCGGTTACGCCGCCTTTTTCTTGTAGGCAATGCAATCGATCTCGACCTTGCAGTCCACCATCATGTTGGCCTGTACGCAGGCCCGCGCCGGGGCGTGCTCGGGGCTGAAGTACTCGCCAAAAACCTTGTTGAAGCTCCAGAAGTCCCGCGGGTCTTCAAGCCAGACGCCGACGCGCACCACGTCTTTGAGTTCATAACCGGCTTCGCTGAGGATCGCGACCAGGTTCTTCATGGTCTGGTGAGTTTGCTCGACGATACCGCCGTTGATGATCTCGCCGTCAACGGCAGGCACCTGGCCGGACACATGCAGCCAACCATCGGCTTCGACGGCACGGGCGAAAGGACGGGGCTGGCCGCCGCCAGCGGTGCTGCCTGCACCGTAACGAGTAATGCTCATGGGGATCTCCTGTCAGTGAGCTTAAAAGCGGATGTTCTTGAGGAATTCGCTCAAGCGCGCGGATTTCGGCTGCTCGAACAATGTCTTGGGTGGGCCCTGTTCCTCGATACGGCCCTGGTTCATAAAGACGATCTGGTCCGACACTTCGTAGGCGAAGCGCATTTCGTGGGTGACCAGCAACATGGTCATGCCCTCCTCGGCCAGATCCTTGATCACGCTGAGCACTTCGCCGACCAGCTCCGGGTCCAGGGCCGAGGTGACTTCGTCGAACAACATCAGGCTGGGGTTCATGGCGATGGCCCGGGCAATGGCCACGCGCTGCTGCTGACCACCGGACAGTTGCCCCGGAAAGTGATCACGACGCTGCAACAGACCGACCCGGTCGAGCCATTTTTCCGCCAGCGCGACCGCCTGATCCTTGGGCATCTTCTTCACCTTGAGCAAGCCCAGGGTAACGTTCTGCAAGGCGCTCAGGTGCGGAAACAGGTTGAACTGCTGGAACGCCATACCGGTCATGGCCCGGTGCTGGGCGATGACCCGCTCGGCATGGCGCACGCGCTTGCCGTCGATATCGCTATAACCGATGTCCTGACCATCCAGACGAATGTGCCCACCCTGGAATTCTTCCAGCAGATTGACGCAGCGCAGCAAGGTGGTCTTGCCCGAGCCGCTGGAGCCGATCAGGGTCACGACATTGCCCTTGTTCATGTGCAGGTCGACGCCCTTGAGCACTTCGACTTCGCCATAGGACTTGTGCAGGCCTTCAATGCTCAGCAGGGCCGGGGCGACTTTTGCGGTTGAGATTTCGATCATGGCAAGGCCACCCGTTTTTCGATGAATCGCCCGAGCAGCTCGATGGCGTAGTTGATGATAAAGAACAGAAAACCGGCGAACAGATAGAACTCCAGGGTCATGAAGGTCCGGGCGATGATCTGTTGGGTACTGAGCAGCAATTCGGCAACGCCGATCACCGAGAGCAGGGTCGAAGCCTTGACGATCTCGGTGGAAGAGTTGACCCAGGTCGGCAGGATCTGCCGCAGAGCCTGGGGCAACAGCACGTAGGCCAGGGACTGCTGGAACGTCAGGCCAATGGCCTTGCCTGCCTCCAGTTGCCCGCGTGGAATGGCTTGCAGGGCGCCGCGCACGATCTCCGCGACGTGGGAGCCGCAGAACAGGGTCAGGCCCAATGCTCCGGCCTGAAAAGCGCTGATCTGCCAACCCAGGGCCGGGGCCATATAAAAGACCGCCAGCACGAGGACGAAAACCGGCGTGCCGCGAATCAGGTCGACGTATAGCCGAAACGGCAAGCGTGTCAGGGTGTTGCCGTAGGTCAGGGCCAGCCCGGCAAACAAGCCGATAAACGTGCCGCAGACAATCGCCAGGGCCGAGCACTGGATACTGGTCAAAAAGCCTGACCACAAGGTTTCCCGGGCGGCCCAGAGCACTTGCAGCCAAGTGAGGGGTGGATTCATGACGGCCTCCTAGCGGCGTATCGCCAAGCGCTGTTCGAGGTAGCGCAAGAGCATGGCAATGAGATAGCAGGCAGCGACATACAGCGCCGTGGTCACCAGCCAGGTTTCGATAACCCGATAGCTTTCGACGTTGATCTTGCGTGCGTAATAGGTCAGCTCAGGCACGGCAATGGCCGCGGCCAGGGAGGTGTCCTTGAACAGCGAGATAAAGTTGTTGGACAGCGCGGGCAAAACGTTGCGCAGCATCACCGGCACAAGAATGTAAGCCCGCACCTGCCACTCACCCAGGCCAATGGCCAGCCCGGCTTCGCGCTGGCCCTTGTGAATACTCAACAGGCCTGCACGGAACACTTCGGTCAGGTAAGCCCCGGCGTAGAACGACAGGGTGACGATGAACGAGGACAGTTTATCCAGGCGAATGCCCAGCCCCGGCAAGGCAAAGTAGATCAGCAGGATCAGCACCAGGATCGGCGTATTGCGCACCACGGTGACATAGACCGAGGCCAGCACGCGCAAGGCGCGGTAACGCGATAGCAGGGCAAAGGCCGCCATCAGACCGATCACGCAGCCGATGGCGATGGAGATCAGCGCCAGCTCAAGGCCCAGCCCCAACCCCGCCAGCAGGCTGGGAAAGTCGCGCCACACGGCGGAAAAATTCAACTGATAGTTCATGGTCAGCAGTACCAGGGACGGGCAAGCCTTGCGGCCCACCCTGCCCCATCAATCAAGGTTCGACTTATTTGAATTCCATCGGGAAACCGATCGCCGGGGTTGGCAGATCCACGCCGAACCATTGTTTGAACGACGCGGCATACATCGGGAACTCCACACCGGTCATGGCTTCATGCAGGGTGGTGTTGACGAAATTCAGCCAGTCCTGATCGCCGCGCTTGACCGCACAGGCGTAGGTCTGCGGACTCCATGCATAGGCCGGCGAACGGTAGCGACCAGGGTTCTGCACCATCAGGTACTTGACCGAGGATTGATCCGTGGCGGCGGCATCGGCACGGCCGGAATTGACCGCCTGATACATCAGGTCGACGCTGTCGTATTGATCGACCTTGGCCTGAGGCAGGGCCTGGTGCACCAGTTCTTCGGCGTAGACGTTCTGCAATACGGCCACGGTAACGCTGGAACCGGCGGCCTTGAGATCGTCGATTTCCTTGTACTTGCTGGCCTCCGGCAACAGCAGGCCGACACCTTCGCGATAGTAAGGCAGGGTGAAGGCCACCTGCTGGGCACGGCTGGCGGTCACGGTAATGAACTGACAGGTGATATCGACTTTGTCCGTCAGCAGGTTGGGAATCCGCGCATCAGAGGACTGCACCACGTACTCGACCTTGCTCGGGTCGTTGAACAGGCCCTTGGCAATGATGTGCCCGATATCGATATCGAAACCGTGCAGCTTGCCGTCGACGCCCTGGAAGTGCCAAGGGGCGTTGGTGCTGCCGGTCCCGACGACGAGTGTGCCGCGTTTCAATACCGTATCCAGTTTGCTGTCGGCTGCCTGCACCGAAGTGACCAGGGTGGCTGTTGCCGCCAGCGCAAATGCACAAGCTTTCAGAAAGGAAGGTCCGCGATGCATGACATGAACTCCGCCGAGATAAGTGTTTATTCCGCTATAACGGAACTAGGTATGTAACAACGGAATAGACAGCAGAAAGTGTGCCACAGAACCCCAGGCTCATGGCAACCCCGAAAAAAGCGATTCAGATCAAGGTAATAACCAGGGCGACAACCACAACCGCGATGAATGCAGCGGATAACCTGCTGCTACCGGCCCACCCAGCACTGGGTAACAAGGCCCCAATGCTGTGCGCGATTGCGCCACAAAGGCGCAGTGCTATATTCGCGTCTACATCCTTTCGATTACCAAGGAGCACCATGTCCCTGCCCGAACAGCCGCATCAACGTGCGCTGGCACTATTTCTCGCAGATCGCCCCGCGCTGCAGGAAACTCTGGATCACCTCAACCCCCTCGCCGCCCAGGCTGCGGGGCTGACGCAACAGCAATACCGGGAAGAGCGCCTGCACGAAGCGTTCGAGGAAGAGGCGCAACGCCTGGGATTGTTCGCCTGGGAACTGACCTTGCAACTGACCGCAGAATCGCCTGAGCAATTCGAGGCGCAGCGCCTTGAGGTACATAAGGAAGTGGCCGAGATGGCCGGAATGGAATGGGCGGAATATTGCGAGTTGAATGGGCTCAAGAGCGCCGGATAAGTAGCGTGTAGAGAATATTGCGGGAGACAATTGTGGGAGACTCTGTGTTTGCTGTAAAGCCGGAACGGCCCTTTCGCGGATGAATCCGCTCCCACAAATCCGACAATATGCATGCGCCACTGTGGGAGCGAATTCATTCGCGAAGAGGCCAGTGAATACGATAGATATATCGTTTGTAGCGCCCTGGTCGCGAATAAATCCGCTCCCACATCGATTCAGAGACAGGTCGCGATTGCCGCTACCCGCCGCTCCGAAACTTCGCCACTGCGCTTGGTGTAGTACTCGACCAAGGTATTGCGCCCCTGCGCATATACATCGGCAAAGAATTCATTCTCAGTGGTGAACACCGTATGACCGCCCTCGCCCCGTGGGTTCATGAACACGTCAAAGCTGTTACCGAAAAGTTTTTCATCCTGCCAGGCAATCTGCAGGCACTGCGCTACGGCGGCTTCCGGCTTTTCACTGGTCAGGGTCTGCTTCGGACCACCAGAACGCGCCATCCCTGAAGGCGCGGCGCACCCGGCCAGCAACGCGGCAGTGAGTACACAGAGTAGAGTTTTCATGGCATGCCTTTGCTGAAAAAGCGCGATTCTATCATCGCCCCCGCATCACGCCAGTTCGAACAACACATCCTGAGCGCCTTCCCATAACGTCTTGACCCCCAGCTTGCGCAGGTTTTCCTTGCCCTCGACGATGGTCAGGAAGTGATTACCGGCCAACTGCCCCATCTTGCTGGCAAAGCAGCAGGAGCCATAGGCCACAAGCAGCTCGGTTTCGCTGTAGCCGCCGGGATAGAACAGAATGTCGCCCACTGAAGGATGGCTGGTGGCGTTCTCAAAACCGATGGGTTTGCCGTCCAGCGCCAGTTGGTAATCCCCCAGCGGCACCCAGCAGCCCTCGCCGCTCCAGCGCACGTGAATGAATTTCTGCCGGTAAGGCAGCAATTGCAGGAATGCCGCGACGGTCTGCGGGGCATCGGGGTTGGTTTCGGCGAGGAATGAAAAGCCGCCGGTGGTGATTTTGATGGTGGTCATAGCTCATCTCGTGGTTGGGACCTGCCCAGCTGTGGGCTCAAATTCCCTCTATCTTCTCATAAGGTGTTTGCAGGTCACGTTCGGGAATTTCCCAGATGATCAGTTTCGGGGGCGTCTGTTTAAAAGCCGGGTTGTTGAAATACTGGTTTGCGCTACCGGAGAATTCGCCACCATCCTTGGCGAAACTGCCAACAGATGCACCGAGAGCCAGTTGCAGGAAACCCAGGAAGTTTGAGTTTCGCGAGAATGAGGTGCCGATCAATGCGACATTGGGCAGATTGCTGTCTGCGAACAAGTCGTCAAGGTTGTCACCCCCTGTCTGAACGTTCTCTTGACGCTCGCTGATCTTTGTAGCCGCGACACTTTCCGTGGCAGGTTGCAAGCGTAACGGTAGCCAGTCGATTCCGGCCAAGCGCACCAAATCACCCGGACGCAAGGTCAGAGCATCGCTTTTTACCTCGAAGTTTTTCTTCGGCGTCGCACTAATCCCCAGCGTGCGCACCTGAGCAGCAATGGCATTGGCAGCAGCGTTCGCTCCGGCTTCGCTCCAGTGCGTGTCGGTACGCAGGTAAGCCGCCGCACCCAGCGGTTGAAGGGATGGCGCCAGGTCCAATACTGATACACCCGCCTGACTTAACTGACTGGTCCAGTCCTGCACCCTTCTAATCAGTATGGCCGGGCGGCGTAAATCACATAAGTAATCGGAAGCCATGCGGCTTTTATCCGGCACAACCACCACCAATAGCTTGATGCCTCGCTGTTTTACGCGCTGCTGGATATCGCTGAGCGTTTGCATTTTGACCAGGGCGTTGGCTTGGGCATGCGGGTTGATACGAAACTCGTCAGTGAGAAACAACCAGCCATCACACCCTTGCCGCACCCGAGGGCCGGCATCATGAAATAGCAGCCAACTGACGCCGCGCTCCAGGTTTGCGGCCTGTTCAGGCAGCCAGGACTTGGATAACTGCTTGGCAACCTTGTGGGTGAGCGTGCCGTGCAGTACCTCATCAGCGGTGAGATTGGCTGGTATCAGCTCGACTTTTCCATTGACCAGTAACCAGGCACAGGAAAGCAGCCCGACCGAGAGCATCGCCGCCAGAGCGACTCCCGGAAATTTACTGGCACTGGCGGCGAGTTTACTCGGCGCAACCGGTGTAGGGGACGGAGGAAGTGTTGGCGTCGTCATCAGAACTGAAAGTACAGAAAGGGCACGGCTTCCCGGCTGGCGATCAGCGCAAAGCACAGCAGGAAACCAGCTACGGGCCAAAGGGCGGCAGCCAATGCGAACAGCGCATTGTCAGCCAGTCGTTGTTCATATCGCGTCTGCCATATCGGCAGGATCACGCACAGCACACCCAAGAGTGCTGCCAAGCCCTGCACCGGGCGCATCGTCACTGCCAGCGCATCCCCCAGGGCCATGCCCTGCAAGCCAAACTGCCCGGCGTACATGCTCAGCGCCGCATGAAAGTTCGGCGCGCGAAACAGCGTCCATGCCAGACATACGAACAATAAGGTCAGTACATGTGCCAGCCAACGGGGTACGGCCGGCAGGCTGGAACGCGACCAGAGACGGTCGACACACAACGCCACACCATGGGCCGAGCCCCAGAGCAAGTAATTCCAACTGTCACCACCGTGCCAAAGCCCGGCAATGGCCATGGTCAGGAACAAGTTGCGATAGGTTTTCCACACACCATTGCGGTTACCACCCAGCCCAATGTACAGGTAGTCGCGCAACCAGCTTGACAGCGACAGATGCCAGCGCCGCCAGAAGTCCTGGATGCTGCTGGCCAGATAAGGCCGATTAAAGTTTTCCGGGAAATGGAACCCCAGCATCAGGCCCAGCCCGATGGCCATCGCACTGTAACCGGCAAAGTCGAAGAACAGTTGCAACGAGTAAGCAAGGCAACCGATCCAGGCATCGATGAAGGAAGGACTCTCCAGATGAAAGGCTGAGTCCACGAGTGGCGAAAGGGTGTCGGCCACCAACACCTTCATGCACATGCCGACCATAAAACGCCGTGCACCCAGGGTGAAGTTCTGCCAATTGAACCAACGCTGTATCAGTTCTCGACGAACCCAGTCGTAACGGATGATCGGCCCGGCAATCGAGTGGCCGAACATCGAGATGTAGGTCGCGTAATTGATGAAGCTGCGCTCCACCGGCACGGTATGCCTGTGCACGTCGACCAGATAGGAAATCGCTTGCAGCACTATGAACGACAACCCTGCCGGCAGTGCGACTTTCTGCCATTGCAGCGGCATCGCACCGTAGTAAGTCATCAGTTCGGCCCAGGTGGCGGCGAAGATATTGGCGTATTTGTACCAGCACAACACTGCGGTGTTGAACACAATCAGTGCGATCAGCAACCGAACGCGCCCGCGCGAGTCTTCACGGGCACGGTCGATTAAAAGACCGCCCCCCCACGCGACAATAGTCAACGCCATGTGCAGCGACAGAAACAGGGGGCTTAACCAACCGTAGAACAGCCAACTGCCTATCAGCAGTACCAGGTTACGCCCGCGCTGCGGCACCAACGCATAGATCAGCATAAAGAGTGGCAGGAACAGCGTCAGGAACTCGAGCGAGGCGAAGACCATGGCAATTGCGCAATCCGATCAGTGGGACAACAAATCAGTGGCGAACAGCAATCGTGGGCCGGACGCAGATGGCAGCAACAGAACGCTGTAACGCTCCCCCGCCTTCAACTCACCAAGGTCCAGCGCAGCGCCGACATTCGCGCCCCCGCACACCAGCTGTACCGACAGCTGCACCGGGTTGATCGAGCGGCGCTGCAAGCCGCCTTCAGCGACCCCTTTGAACAGATCAGCATTGCGTCCGGCAGGGCGCAGAACGGCGTCGGCGCAGGTGACGTCGAGATTGAAGAAACCCAACGAGGCCTTCAGGCCGTTGAAATCATCCGGGATGTCATGCACGGTCACCGTCTTCACCCCGCCCTTACCGTCTGAGAGTGCGACCACGGAGGCGAACTCTCCCGGCTCGACCTTCAGCAGCAGTGGAACATGCTGAGCGCCACTGACCAGGCTGCCCTTGATGTCATTGCTGGCCTGCACCGCAAAGAACTGCGAGGCGGGCTTTTGCGTATCGAGCTTGAGCGGCGGTTGCCCCTCTTGGGCAATCACCTGCACCGGCTCACTACTGCCATTGATAAAACGGATGAATGCCGAATCTTCGGCTGGGCCCGTGGGATACAGCGGAATATCCGCGGCCAGTGCATTGGAGCTCAGTAACAGTGCCGCAACGACGCTCAGGTCCCGGATAGCACTCATCACTTGGCCCCTTTCACAGCGTCAGCTGGCAGCTTGCTCAATGCATCAGCAATAGAGGTCGCCCAGGATTTGTAACCGGCCACAGTGAAGTGCTGGCCATCGGTGGTGACCCATTGGCCAGGCTTGGAGAAGGTCAGCGAATCGATATAGCTGCACGGCGCGACATTACTTGCCAGGAACTGCGACATCAACTGGGTGCGCGGATCGTTCTTCTGGTACATGCCACCGGCCTTGCCCCAGGCTGGGCCGACCCACGCACATTTGGTTCCGGTCGCGGCGATGGCCTTGGTCAGACCAGTAACACTTTGCCAGGCCCATGCCTTGGGGAACGCCGGCTTATCGTACGAAGCCATGGTGTCGGCAATGACCAGCACGACCAGGTCGGGCTTGTCCTTGGCGATCAATTCGCCTATCGGCGTGGTGGTGGCTTCGCGGCCTTTAATCTGTAGTTTGTCGCCATTGACCTGCTCCGCACCACAGTCCACCTTCTTGGTGATCAGCCAGTCACCAGGGTTGGCACCACAGGCGCCAATGGAATGTACTTTTGCCCCTTGGGCAACCAATGCGGCATTCAATGGCTCGGTCAGATGGTCGGCAAGGCTCATATGGCTTTCACCCAGCACCAAAAGGGTCATACCCGCAAGGACAGAAGCTGGCATAAGAATTCTCCGGTAATCAATTTGAATAAGGTGAGCGGTATGGACTGACAGGCAGTTCCATTGCTGAGCCCGTCATGTCTTCAAGCATGTATCGAACGTACATGGCGCCGTTGAATTGCTTGTAGTTCTGGGCGTTGTCCAGCCCCAGATTGGCGCCAACGTAGAAGTGCGATCCAAGTTTGTATTCCCCGGCAGCGGCCAGGCTGTAACCGATGCTGGTTTTACTGTCGCCGGCATAACGCTGATTGTTGACAGCCTGAAGGGTGGCGTCGTCCGGGAAGTAGTCGGCGCCATCCTCGTTAAAGTGCTGTAAGCCCACCGATCCCTTGATCTGGTAGGTGAAACGCTGGCCACGCTGTGACCAGGTGACGGGCATACCGAGTGCGTAGAAGCTCTGCGGGCTGAAGTAACCGCCATGCCCGTAAGTGAAGAAGTTCTGGTTGTTCTCGAAGCCGAGTGCGGTCGCACTCAGGCCCACGGTGAGCTTCTTGTCGACGGCATTTTGCAGGTAATAATAAATACCTCCGCCCAGCTCACCCCGGTTGTTGGCCTCAACGTTGTGGCCCACCAACCGGTGGTAAGAGCCATAGCCATAGGCGCCGATCTTGCCGTTGTCATAGCCGATGTCGCCACGACCACCATTGGCGGTGACCCCTCCCCACGATTCGCCGTCGCGAGTGTCGGTGGTCCCGGCAAAGGACGTCACGCTGTCGATCACTGCGCGCCGCGATGCGCTAACCCCATAATGCCAATTGGTGTTGCTGGACAATGGCCGATCCACACTTACACCACCCACCATATTGGTGTACTGAAAGCCCATTGGCGTGGTGCCGATATCGGCCTTGAGGCCTTCATCGGGTCGCGCATAAGCCACCGCCACCCCCACCCCCGAGTCGCGCTGAGAGCCGGCGCCCTCGACGTCGCTGCCATTGCCGAAGCGCGTGGCGGCAGAGCTTTTCACATTGCCTGCATTGAGCCTGACCGGTGTGACACGCAGCGCTATTCGGTTGTCACCGAGCGGCATATTGACCTCGAACGGGGTTTCGACATCACTCATCTTGCCCAGCCCGGTTTCGCTGTTATTGCCCCGGACCAGCAGGCCCTGGGAAACGTAGCCGCTGCGCTCCTGGAGAACGTTGTTCAAGGCACGCTGGGCAGCACTGACCGGCACATCTTCGACTGGCACCACCGCTGCGGCCTTGAGCGGTGGGACAAACGGGTTATTCGAGGCCAGCTGTTTGGACTGGCGTGCGGTACCCCCTGCCCCTCCCACGACCGCCTGGCCTGGGTAGGCATCGGCAGGCAAGCCGACATTGCCATTGCTGTCCAGCAGCTCATCGGCGGGCGTAGCATTACGCGACGCTACAGCCGCAGTGCTGTTGCGGAAGGGGTTAATGGATACCGCTGTCGTTGCCGCCGGCTGCGTCGCTGCGGCGATGGCACGCTTGCGCTCGGTTTGCTCGATGTCGACGGCCTTGCGCAACACATCGGTGGCCTTGTCCAGCTTACCCATGGCGCGGTAGATACGCGCAGCCTCGGTCAGGGTGCCCGGGGTGTAGTTCTGCAAACGCATGAACTGGTCCAGAGCATTTTCCGAATAGCTCAGATCCCGGGCCTGGACGGCGGCATCCGCTGATGCCAAGAGGATCGAAGGATCGCCCGGGTTCTTTTTCAGCAACGGGTTATAAAGTTCGAACGCTTTCTGGTTGTCCCCGTTAGCGCTGTACATGCGCGCCAGTGCCGAGTTGGCCGCAAGGTCATTTGGCCGCTGCTCCAATGCAGGCGAAAGCATGTCATAGGCTGCTGCCAGATTACCGCCTTCACGCAGTTTGTCAGCCTGAGCTACGCGGTAGTTAAAGGCCAGGTCGTCATAGCGTTTCCTGGTCGCCACACTCATTGGCTGATTCTGCAGACTACGCAGGATCGAATTGACCTGCGCATCATCCCCGGTACGCAACAACAGCCCGGCGTATTGCAGCATCAGTTCAGTAGAAGGCTGAGCGGTTTTCGTCAACGCCGTGCGCATCATCGCCTGGGCGCGCTCGGCGTCGCCAGCATCAATATAGGCCGAAGCCAGAGTGCCCGTGCGCTCGGCCGTGCGGCTGGCCACTGGCTGCAAACGGTCGAGCAGCACCAGGGCTTCCTGACGCTGGCCACGCTTGGCCATGCTGGCGGCCAGTTGTACCTGAATGGTCATGGTGATCTCGTCGGCCAGATCACTCATTTCCGGCGTACGACGGCCTACCGGGATGTGATTGATAGCGGCCTGCGCATCATTCCACTTTTCCATTTCCATCGAGAGCAGGGCACTGGAATAGAGCGCATCGACATTATTCGGCTGTTTCTTCAGCAAGGTGTCGATGACGTCGCGGGCTTTGTTTGAATCGCCGGTCTTCAGGTACAGACGCGCCAGGCTGAAACGCGTCCAGACGTTATCCGGGTCGTTCTTCACAGCATCGGCCAAGGCAGACTGGGCAGCCGCAATGTCTCCACGCTGCTCTGCGACAGTAGCAACCTGAGTCGAATGCAGGGCACGCAATTGACCGTCGTCGCCCATGCGGGCACGGTCACCAGGTGGCAAGGCATCGAGCAGACTCAAGGCCTCATCTGCCTGCCCCGTCTGTGATAGCAGACCGATCAGTCCGCGCAAGGCTTGCAGGTTGCCGCGCTGAGTCGCGAGCACCTGACGATAGTTGGTTTGCGCAGCATCGAACTCCCCGGCCGTGGTCTGAATGTCAGCCAGGACCAGGCGACCGTCCACGGTGTTCGGATTCAGGTGAATGGCCTGGTTGACTACATCCTTGGCACGGGCGATCTGACCATTGCCCTGAAGGTCACGGGCCTGCTGAAGCAGCGACCAATAATGCACGCCGTCCAAGGCGGATTTCCAGCGCGTGCCGCCCTTGACAATGGCCCGTCCAAGCAACTGTTCGGCCTCGGGCAAGCGATTTTGTTTCTGACGGACCAACCCCAGCCCCCCCAAAGCATCAGCGTCATCGGCTTTGGCTTTCAGCCGCGCCTGGAAGGCACTTTCAGCAGTCGCCAAGTCACCTTTTTCCAACGCTTGAAGGCCACGGGCAAGCAAAGGATCCTGCTTCCAGGTCGTGACAGCCGCCGTGCTCGATCGCTGCTTGCCCTTGTTCATCAGGTCACGAATCACCTGATCATCCGGGTGAGCCTTTAGGAACTCCTCAAAGAGCGGCACCTGTGCTGTCGTCGGTTCACCCAGCCAGGTCAGCGAAAGGCGCCAGCTTTCATCGGCGTCACCGGCGATGTCGGCACGCTGAGTCAGCTTTGCCAGGGCGCGGATGCCCGCCTCGCGACTGTCTTCGTGACGCGCCAGCTGTTTTGCAAGAAACAGCGGGATAATCGAATCCTTGGGGTTCTCACGTACCAGCCGCTCCAGCCCCTTGCGCGCCTCAGGCCAACGGGCATCATTGAAGGCCAGGTTGTTGTAGTAGTCGCGGCCGATATTGCCCGATGGTGTCAGGCCTTTGAGCAGCTTCTGGTAGGCCACATCGGCCTCGTCACGCTCGCCTGCATCCATCAGCCGTCGAGCTTCTTCGAGCTCGGCTTTTTTCTCCGGCCTGGCCATGGCGATATCCTGCTCAAGCTGACCGGCCTGCCATGGATGTGACGGCAATGCTTGCAAACGGGCCAGATACTGCTGAGCCAGTTGCGGTTTGTTCAGCTTGACGCCATTAAGGCCCATGCCATACAGCGCATCGACTTGATTGGGGTCCAGACGCAGTACCTTTTCCCAGATTTCTCCTGCGCGCTGCACATCGGAACGGCCTTGCCAGTAATGGCCTTGCTCAATCAACTGCGCCTGAATATCGACCCCCTCAGCATGCGCGGTGTAGGCGACCAACGCGGTGAGGATGCCAACGGCTAGCGAAGAACAGCGCGAGCGCATAACGACTCCCAGGACAGTTTAAGCGTTCCGTCGTCACGGAACTGATAGCGTTTCTCTGCCCAACCCAGCGCAAACAGACTGAGCATGGCGTTGTAATACAGTGGCTCTGCACTCTGGCTTTTTGCGAAGGCCGAGTCCCAGGCCTGCTCAGTACGGCGTTGCTGCTGCTCGGCAAGCCAGGTCTGACCCTTGGCCTGGAAGTACGGGATCAGCGCGGCGGAGAATCCGAAGGGTCCCTGACCATTAACCCCTCCTGACAACACCTGCACCGTTTCCGGCGGCACTCCCGCTGACGCAGTGCTTTGGGTCATGCCGTCGAGGGCGCCAAGCAAACCGGCCTGCAACGGGTCGGTCTTTGGGGTCATGCCCGCCCACAGGTACACCCGGATCGCGTCGTAGCTGCCCAGGTCACCCTTGGAAGGGTCGATAACAAACAGTCCCGACTGCGACGAAGTACCGCGATAGCCGACCCAGTCGGCGATGTAGCCATGTGGACTGGAAGTGCGCACCATGGTCACGGTGTTGTTGAGAATGTCCTTCCAGGGGCCGGTCGGCTCCTCTTTGACCAATCGGCGCAGCAACGGCAGCGGCAGGTAGCTGGGGTTCAGACGCCATAGATGATCGGGTTGGGTGAAGCCTTCAGGCCCGGGCAGAACCATGCGGCCCAGCCCTGGCAGGTTGACCACCAGCTTCGCTTCGATGGTCTTGAGCAGGTGCAGGGCATCATCGCGGTAGGCCGGCCGTTGCCAAATCCGTGCTGCCTCCAGCAGCGCATAGACGATCCACAGATCCGCGTCAGAAGCCGAATTGGCGTCCTGCAACTGCCACTGGCCATCCTTGCCCTGCCCCCACAGCCAGCCGGGCAAACGAGTATTGATGTCGGCGCCCAGCATGTTCGCCAACGTCCACTGCCAAAGGCGATCGAAACGAGCCTGATCGTTGCCGATCAGCGCAAACAGCATGCCGTAGGACTGCCCCTCCGAAGTGCTGTGATTGAGCTGTACACTCGAAGACAGCATGCGTCCGTCGTCCTGCACGTAGCGCGAGGCCCAGATCTCCCAGCGCGGCCAGACAGAGGCCGCGCAGGAGGCGTCAGTCGCCATGGCTGGCAGCCCGATCACACCCGCGAAAGTCCCGAGCAGCCAGCAAGCTGCCGAGCGCAGGGCGCTGAAAGAAAGAGCACGGGGTGCTTTCATCGTGTGGTTTTCCATGTTCCAGATCAGCACTCGAGACGTTTCCTGGCTTTGGCACGCAAGCCCATGTATGCCAGCGCACCCAGCAGCAATATGCCCAATCCGGTAATCAGGACCATCCAGCCAACATGCTGGGACATCAGCCACTGCAGGTATTTGAACGGGCCTAGGTTGCCGAGGTAATACTGTTGGTCGGCTACCAGCGCTTCAGCGGTTTTACCTCGCACGACCACCAGACTGCCCTGGATGCCGCTGGTATCGTCATCCGTTGCTGTCAGCAACGAAGTGGCCTGAGCCAAGCCCCCGGCATCGCCACCGGCAATCACCACCACACTGCGACCGCTTTTCAGAGGTGATTCAAAGCCCGTCAGGTAAGCGCCAGGCTGGCTGCTGGTAAAGGCCATGGCCAGGCGGGTACGGCGCAGGTTGGACACTTCGTCAGCACTGAACCAGTTGAGTACGCGCATCGGCAGATCAGACAGCTCAACGCGCTGTTGCTCGGCTGCAATAGCAGGCAGGCGGTCGGCCCACTGTAATAACAGCGGCTGGTTATTCCCGGATGCAAATACCAGCAGATCTCGATCCGCCATTGAAGACACCTGCGCCGCCTGGGCAACAGTCACACCAGTGGCTGGGTAGCCGGTGGACAGTCCAAAGCGACCGAGCACCGTCAGATAGGCGCTGATATCGCCGGTCCCGGGATCGTCCGGTAGTACTGCGACTGTCTGTGACAGGTCTGCCATGCGGGTGAACGGAAAGCCAGAATCCTTGAAAACGCCAAGGTTGGGCATGGCAATGAAATGATCGTACGCTCTCAGGTCGACGGTTGACTCCGGGTCTATGCTGCCCCGCATGTTGTCGATAATGATGTCGCCGCACTCACCCTGCTTGATGAAGTCGTACATAAAGCGTAATTGCAGGCGTGACTGCAGTGCTGCCGAGCCCAACGGCAGGTTTAGCCGGGTTTCCCGATAGAGGGCTTCGTCCTTGATCGAGCTGAGCAGGCTTTTATCCAGCGACTCCATCGACGGAAGTGTCTCGGATTTGAGCATGCCGTCGTTGAAGCTGATAATGAATGAAGAGTTGTTCGACTTCGGTTGCGGCGTATACCGATACTTAAGGTCCAACTGCGCACCACTCTGGCGCCAGTTGAACAGGTCGGGCGGCAGGTTCAGCGCGATGGTGATATCGCCTGGGTTGTAACCGGACACGTTCAAGCGTTTGGTGTCGATCAACTCGCCGAGTCTGACCAGACGATCAGATGGCAACCAGTTAGGTGCGTCATAGGGTTTGCGCGGAGCAATGACATCGAGTTTTTCGATGACAGTGCTGGCACCGGACAGTGCCTTGCCGCCCAACGCCAGGGCACTGGCGGCGCGCTTGAGCTCGTCAGTATTGCGCCCGGACACCACCAGCAACTTGCCGTACTTGTCATTGGGGTTAGCCATTATGGTCAGCGTCGAGCCTTTCGGCGTGGGCAACTCCAGGCCACCAATAACGCCGGGGGCATCACCACTGAACAAGACCACAGCATTACCGTGGGCCGGCAGGCCGCCAATCTGAACCGGGAAATTCGCACCACGGAATTTTGCCAACGCCCCGAACCAGGACGACAGTGCACCTGCCGCCTCGAGCACACCACCGCTCGGAGCACTGGCAAACACGAAAGGCAGGCTGAGTTTGCGTGCATCGCGAGGGTCGAAGAATGGTGCTGGCAGAGTCGCCAGGTCGTCAGGCATGGTTAACGGTGTAGTCTGCAACTCCAACACCGAATTGTTGCTGACCTTCGCCCATAGGCTGCTATGCGTCGGATCTTCACAGCCCATGGTGTAGTGACCGATGAACTGCATGCTGAGGCGGTTTTTCTCGGTGATCAATTGGGCAGGGATATCGACCGTTCTGTTTTGCAACGAGCCCGCCGTATCCTTGGCCAACGCAATACTGGCCGCCACTTCGTCATTAACCAAAATATTGATCTGTGACAAATCCGGCAGCAGCGAAGGAGAGTAATTATATTGCAGATTCAAATGCGCGCCGGTCACCACCTGGTCGGTACGCACGTCAAAGTTGACACTATCGGTCGCTTCAGTACCGTGCAGGTTTATCGGGTAATACCGCCCTAGTTGTTTGAGCGTAAAACTATAGCCGCCAGCATCTGGCACCGTGTCGGCCAGTGACGTACCCGTGCTTCCAAGTGCGAGCAATGCCGATGCCATCACCCCCAGAGAGCGCTTCATGTTACACAGTCCAGACGCGGCCAAACGCTTTGAGTTCATGGTCATACCGTCGGTTCTTCGAAAGGTTTAGGCGCTCGCCGAAAGGTCTTGAATGTATTGCGCAGTTCGAGAATCAATGCGCGCAACAGCTCGCCTATGCCACGCAGGCCGATGCCGGCAACGTCGCGCAGGGCAATCAGCGGACTATCGATCTGCCCGCTGCCCCAGCTCGACGCCCAGGTATCGGCTCTGGAAAAGGTCAGCCGAACCAGTTCGCTTTGCTGGCGCAGGCTAAGACCCTCGAACTGTGCGCCAATCAGATTGTCGCGGCTGAACATCACCGTGGCTGGAAACACGCTCGCATACTGATTTCGGAACAGCGTTATATGGATACGCTCGCCCTGGCTGATTTGCACATGTTCAGACAGACGCAGGCCGAGGCCTTTCTGCGAAAAATCCTGGGTGACGCCTTCGTAGACAAGGCCATTGCTCAGGCTGACGCGCATGGCCAACTCTGCGGCGACCCGAGGTTCGTTGCGCAGCTGGCGCGTTTCACTGGCCACCGCCACCGATGCGCTGGTAATAACCAGGTTGTAGACAGTCCAGGCCATGTTGATGAGGATGGTGGCCGGACCGTTGGGGTCCCCCCTCCATAACTGCCAGACGCCGACCAGCAGGCCCGCCAGGTTGAAGGTCAACAGAACAATGTAGGGACGTGCGAGTTTCCAATCGAAAAACTTCTGATCGATGATCCCGCCCTTGTCGGTCACGTTGAAACCACCGAACTTCGGGTTAACCAGCGCCATCAGAACCGGCCCCATGATGTACCAGGCCAGTACCGTCTCATACACCTCGTTCCAGAACGAATGGCGAAAGCGCCCCTGAACACGCGAGTTGGTCAAACTGGCATGCATCATGTGCGGCAGGACGTAAGCGGTGATCATCAGCGCCGAGGCATGGAAAATCTGCGCGCCGAATAACATATAGGCCAGCGGCGCAGTGAGGAAAACCAGCCGCGGCAAGCCATAGAAGAAGTGCAGCATGGCGTTGGCATAGCACAACCGCTGGCCGATGCTCAGCCCCTTGCCCATCAGCGGATTATCTACACGAAATATTTGCGCCATACCTCGCGCCCAGCGAATACGCTGGCTGATGTGGCGTGACAGACTTTCGGTAGCCAGGCCCGCCGCCTGTGGGAGCGCCAGGTACGCGGTGTTGTAGCCAATCCGGTTAAGCTTGAGCGCAGTGTGTGCGTCCTCGGTCACGGTTTCCACCGCAACACCACCGACTTCCATTAGCGCAGTACGGCGCATCACCGCACAGGAGCCACAAAAGAACGTGGCGTTCCAAAGATCGTTGCCATCCTGCACCAGACCGTAGAACAACTCACCTTCGTTGGGCACCGAACGGAAGGTGCTGAGGTTTTTCTCGAACGGGTCGGGTGAGAAAAAGAAGTGCGGCGTCTGCAGCATCGCAAGCTTTGGGTCCTTGATGAACCAACCAACACAGATCTGCAGAAACGAACGGGTTGGTACGTGATCCGCGTCGAAGAACGCCACATATTCGCCGTCGGTCTTTTGCAGCGCTTCGTTGAGATTACCGGCCTTGGCGTGACGGTTATTATCCCGGGTCATATAGCTGACGCCGATCTGTTCGCAGAACAGGCGGAAATCCTCGCGTCGGCCGTCGTCGAGGACGTGAACACGCAGCTTGTCCTTCGGCCAGTCGATGGCCTGAGCGGCGAAGATGGTGACTTTAACGATGTCCAACGCCTCGTTGTAGGACGGGATGAACACATCGACGGTCGGCCACTCGCTCGGCGCTCCCTGCATCAGTATTGGCTGGCGCCGTAGCGGCCAGGCGGTCTGAAAGTAACCGAACACCAAAACCACCAGCGCATACGACTCGGCCGCCAACAAGCCATAGCCAAAAAAGGAATCCATCCAGGTTTCAAAACCGAGGGTCGAGGTAATCCGCCAGTAGATGTAGCGCAGAGACGCTGTCAGCGACAGACCAATCAGCAGCACGATTGGGAAGCGCCCCGGCAATTTGCGTAGCACCAGCGCCAGGCCGAAGCAGCAACCGGCGAAAATACACTGAGCCTCAAGATCGAAGGGCACCGTAATAATGAAAAGCGCCAACAGCACCGAGACCGCCAGTGCGCACAAAAGTAAAACGCGCCGGACGATTTCGGGAGAGCCGTCAATGGCAGCGACGACGCGGTATGCCAAGCGCGTATGAAGACTGAATGGCTTTTGCTCTGATGGAATCGGGGTCATAACGATGCACCAGCCTGAACTGCCGGCCGGATATTTGCCTTGAGTGCATCGGCCAGAGCAGATACTTGCTGGCGTACTGGGCTATCGAGATAGCTCAACAGCGGGTTGACTCCATAAGCCAGGTCTTCGCTGATTGAGTGGTCAAGAGAAACAACACCCAGCAGATCCGTTCCGTAACGGCGCTTCAGCAATTCGCACACATCAAGGCTCAGGGGCCGCGAGGCGTCGAACAGATTGATTACGTAGTGCGCGCGTGGCTGGTTCAGCCCCCCGACACTACCCTCCAGCAGGAGGTTCATCTGCTCCAGCGCCATGAACGACGCCGTATCGGCAGTGGTTACAACCAGTATTTCATCGGCTACTTGCAGGGCCTGTTCCATATAGAGGGTGCGACCCGGAGGCGTGTCAAGAACCACGACATCACGGTCGGTCAGGTCCATGCGCGCCAGATGCGACGCCAGCCAGTAGTGGTTAGATTCAATAGTGCGCTCAACCCTGCGGCGACCCGACTCAGAGATCTCACCATACGGCAGGAACAATGTGCCGCCCTGCCCGCTCAACAACAGCGAGCCAAAACTCATATCAGTCAGCGTGGCATTACTGACACCGTCGACGCCGGAGGTCACTCCCAGGTGATATTGCAAGGCGTTTTGAGGGTCCAGGTCTATGGCTATAGTCTTCCCGCCATCCAGCTTAAGATGTGCTGACAACGCCGCGCTGAGGGTACTCTTGCCAACGCCGCCCTTTGAAGACACTACAGCCAGTACATGTGCCGGCGTGGAAGGTGGTTCGCCACTGACCAGCGCCTGACGAAGCGCTTGCTCATTACAATCACGAACTTTAGCCTTGCGTTCGGCTGAAAGGTCGGCAATCAGGTTGCCCAATAGCGGACTCGCAACGCACTCAGTGGCAAAAGGATCTGAGGCGCATATTGTAGTTGGGAGGGGCTGGATCTCGGCCACAACAGCTGGCTGTGGTGAAACAGGAACGTGCGGGGTCGACTGCGGCACAGGCGTCACCACATGCTCAATAAACGCAGCTCCAGTTTCGGCTGACGACTCTACTTCGGGCAAAGAATGTGCGGGCAGCAGCTCTTTATAGTCGAGCAAGTCTTCAATTTCGAGATAGCTGTCTGCACCTGCGCCAAATCTATTTAATAGATTCGCGATATCATTCATAAAAGCCCCCATTACACACAACGAAGCTCAGACCCGAACCCAAACATAGATGGCAAAATGATACCGTTGTTTTTTTGAGACAATCAATGGGTCACTTATTGAAACTTCCAATGCCCTAAAAAATATCGTCATTTTTATGGCGATCAAAATCAGGCGCTCACTCTGACATACTGAAGCCGCCCCCTCCAGACAACCCCACCCTCCTCAAGAAACCCCATTAAAATACATGCACGCCAAGAGTCAGGTATTGATTTAGCCATTCAGGATAATGCTATCCAATACCATCCGGCCACCTCCACCAAAAAAAATAAATCCTTTTAAAAACATTAGTTTAACCAATAAAACAAAATACAGATCAACACTTCCATAATCATCGGCGACAGCGTTTATTTTGAGGGCAATTCAAAAAAACATTATCCGGATACCGCACTTAAAAAAGCACCGTCAATATTAGCGCGTCATAATAAAGTCACCAAGGCACGCACTCTCAATACGACCAAAACCTTTAAATTCACGTTAGCCAGCCGCGTAACCGACATTAAAGCGTCATCTTTTATACTCCGCACTATAATGGCTCACGGTATACGCTGGAGTTTGGCCGCGCACCAAAACCGTACAAAGACCAGCGCGTATTAAAGTGGATGAACTGCCGGCAAAGCTGGCTTCGTTGTTCCGTTAGCCCAGGTCACATGCAATCGCGGCCACGTCTCATCGGCGACATTCCCGATCTACACATTTGTGTTCTCTGCGGGCAAAGGCGGGATGTGGATCGCCGAGCCAAGTGTTACAATCCGCCCCTTTAAGCCCGCGCTAATAGGCGACGGGCGTCCTGAACGTCGGCAGTACCACACATGCCACACCTACGCAACCATGTGCCTGATGGCTGCCATGACCCTTGTGTTCATCGCCAGCCTGCCGGACCACAACGTCGAGGTGTTGCTCTCTACCTACGCGATATGGATCAGCTCTTTTTCGAACAGAACCGAGCTGGAGAAGCTGCCCGCCGCATCTGATTGGCCCGAACGTTGGCCCAGACTCGTCGGCGGAGTCTAAACACACCTCTTTAACCCCGCAGGACAAACACTTGATCTCTACAGCAAATATCACCATGCAGTTCGGCGCCAAACCCCTGTTCGAGAACGTCTCGGTCAAGTTCGGCGCCGGGAACCGTTACGGCCTGATCGGCGCCAACGGCTGCGGTAAATCCACCTTCATGAAGATCCTGGGCGGCGATCTGGACCCTTCCGGTGGTCAGGTGATGCTGGAGCCAAATGTGCGTCTGGGTAAACTGCGCCAGGATCAGTTCGCCTACGAAGAATTCACCGTGATCGACACCGTGATCATGGGTCACGAAGAGCTGTGGAAGGTCAAGGCCGAGCGCGACCGTATCTACTCGCTGCCGGAAATGACCGAAGAAGACGGCATGGCCGTGGCCGAGCTGGAAACCGAGTTCGCCGAAATGGACGGTTACACCGCCGAATCCCGCGCCGGTGAATTGCTGCTGGGCCTGGGTATCGGCATCGAGCAGCATTTCGGCCCGATGAGCGAAGTCTCGCCGGGCTGGAAACTGCGTGTATTGCTGGCCCAGGCGCTGTTTTCCGATCCGGAAGTACTGTTGCTCGACGAACCGACCAACCACCTGGACATCAACACCATCCGCTGGCTGGAAAACGTGCTGACCCAGCGCAACAGCCTGATGATCATCATCTCCCACGACCGTCACTTCCTGAACAGCGTGTGCACCCACATGGCTGACCTGGACTACGGCGAACTGCGCCTGTTCCCGGGCAACTACGACGAGTACATGACCGTGGCGACCCAGTCCCGCGAGCAGCTGCTGTCGGATAACGCCAAGAAGAAGGCACAGATTTCCGAGCTGCAATCCTTCGTCAGCCGCTTTTCGGCCAACGCCTCGAAAGCCAAGCAGGCCACTTCCCGCGCCAAGGCGATCGACAAGATCCAGCTGGCCGAAGTCAAGCCATCGAGCCGCGTCAGCCCGTTCATCCGTTTCGAACAGACCAAGAAGCTGCACCGTCAGGCGGTCATTGTCGAGCGCATGGCCAAGGGCTTCGACGGCAAGCCGCTGTTCAAGGACTTCAGCTTCCAGGTTGAAGCTGGCGAGCGCGTGGCGATCATCGGCCCGAACGGTATCGGCAAGACCACCCTGCTGCGCACCCTGGTCAATGAACTGACCCCGGACGCCGGCAGCGTCAAGTGGACCGAGAGCGCCGAACTGGGCTACTACGCCCAGGACCACGCCCACGACTTCGAAGACGACGTCACCCTGTTCGACTGGATGGGCCAGTGGACCCAGGGCGAGCAAATGATTCGCGGTACTTTGGGCCGGATGCTGTTCTCCAACGACGAGATCCTCAAGTCGGTCAAAGTGATTTCCGGTGGTGAGCAAGGCCGCATGCTGTTCGGCAAGCTGATCCTGCAAAAGCCAAACGTGCTGATCATGGACGAACCGACCAACCACCTGGACATGGAATCCATCGAAGCGCTGAACCTGGCGCTGGAAAACTACCCGGGCACGCTGATTTTTGTCAGCCACGACCGCGAGTTCGTGTCGTCCCTGGCCACCCGCATCATCGAGTTGAGCGCGAATGGCGTGACCGACTTCAGCGGTACTTATGATGATTACCTGCGTAGCCAGGGTGTGGTTATCTGATGCAGCCCGGTTGGAGCGAGGCTTGCTCGCGAAGAACCTGACGTAGGTGTGCCTGACACAACTCGTTGCGCCATTCGCGGGAAAGCCTCACTCCAACAGAAGTCCCGAAGCCTTGTCGTCATGACAGGGCTTTTTTGCATGTGTAACAAGCCATAACGGACAATATCGTTAGCCTGCTTTCTTTTGCCCCGGCCTCGGGCGATGATGTCGTACGACTACCGCCTGCCCGCGAATGAGTACCCATGTCTGCCGATCACACGCCCGATCCTGTCGCCGCAAAACCCGGTTCGATGAGCATCACGCTGCAAATCATCGCCATCGTCTTCTATACCTTTATCGCCTTCCTTTGCATTGGCCTGCCCATCGCGGTATTGCCGGGCTATGTGCATAACCAATTGGGTTTCAGCGCGGTGATTGCCGGGCTGACCATCGGCTCGCAGTACCTGGCCACCCTGCTTAGCCGCCCTTTTGCCGGGCGCATGTCGGACAGTGTCGGCACCAAGCGCGCGATTGTGCTCGGTCTGGCCGGCATTGCCATCAGTGGCGTATTGACCCTGCTTGCGGTTTTGCTGGAAAGCCTGCCCCTGGCCAGCCTGACGGTGTTGATTGTTGGCCGCCTGCTACTGGGTATCTCTCAAGGACTGATCGGTGTCGGCACCATCAGTTGGAGCATTGGCAAGGTCGGCGCTGAACACACCGCCCGGTCGATTTCCTGGAACGGCATTGCTTCCTACGGCGCTATCGCCATCGGCGCGCCGCTGGGCGTGGTCATGACTTCGGCCTGGGGCTTCAGCAGCCTGGGTATCGTGCTGTTTCTGCTGGCGGGCATGGCGCTGCTGATCATCCGTAACAAGCCTTCAGTGCCGGTGATTCGCGGCGAGCGCCTGCCGTTCTGGGCGGTGTTCGGCCGGGTTGCACCTTATGGAGTGAGCCTGACCCTCGCCTCCATCGGCTACGGCACCCTGACCACCTTTATTACCTTGTATTACGTCAGCCTCGGCTGGGAAGGCGCGGCCTATTGTCTGAGCGTGTTCGGCGTGTGCTTTATCGTCGCGCGGGTCCTCTTCATCGGTGCAATCAATCGCTTTGGCGGCTTCCATTCGGCGATTCTGTGCATGATCGTCGAAACCCTGGGCCTGGTCCTGCTGTGGCTGGCGCCGAATACGACGGTGGCGCTGATGGGTGCGGGGCTTACTGGTTTTGGCCTGTCACTGGTGTATCCGGCCCTCGGTGTCGAGGCAATCAAGCAAGTGCCGGTCAGCAGCCGCAGTTCCGGATTGAGTTCGTATGCGGTGTTTTTCGATCTGGCCCTGGCAATTGCCGGTCCGGTGATGGGCGCGATTGCCCTGAACCTGGGTTATGCGTGGATTTTCTTCAGCGCCGCCTTGCTGGCGTTGGCGGGGCTTGGGTTGACGATATTGCTGTCGGCGCGGGCGCGAAAGGCTGCGTAGCAAACATAGAAACAAGGTGGGACCGGCTTTAGCCGGGAAGGCGTAGGCAGGATCAATACATTTCTATCGTCTGCCATATCCGCTTCCCGGCTAAAGCCGATCCCACCACTTGGTTAGCCAGCTCCTACGCAATTCGATGCTGTCGCTGCTGTTATTCCACCCTTGGCTTGAGAATCAACACCGCCAGCGGAGGCAAGTCCAGAGACAGCGACAGCGGCTGGCCATGGCTGTTGATTTCCTCGGCCTGTACACCACCACCGTTGCCTATATTGGAACCGGCATAGGTCTGGGCGTCGCTATTGAGCAGCTCGCTCCACACGCCGCTAAATGGCACACCAATGCGATAGCCCTCCCTCGGCACCGGCGTCAGGTTGGCCACCACCAGTATCGGCTCACCTTCCTTGCTCCAGCGCAGATAGGCATAGACGCTATTGGCCGAGTCGTTGCCGATCAGCCACTGGAAGCCCATGGGCACGCAGTCCTGGTCATGCAACGCCTTTTCCGAGCGATACAGGCGGTTCAGGTCGCTGACCAGGGTGACAACGCCCTTGTGTTCGCTGTAGTCGAGGAAATGCCAGTCCAGTTCAGTGTCGTGGTTCCACTCGCGCCACTGTCCGAATTCGCAGCCCATAAACAGCAGTTTCTTGCCGGGATGGGTCCACATGAAGCTCAAATAGGCGCGCAGGTTGGCGAATTTCTGCCAGCGGTCACCGGGCATTTTGTCGATCAGCGAGTGTTTGCCGTGCACCACTTCATCGTGGGAGATCGGCAGGATGAAACGCTCAGACCAGGCATACACCAGCCCGAAACTCAGCCTGTCGTGATGGTGTTGGCGGTGGATCGGGTCCTGCTCGATGTATTTCAGGGTGTCGTGCATCCACCCCATGTTCCATTTGTAATTGAAGCCCAGGCCACCCTGCTGTGTGGTGTTGGTCACGCCCGGCCAGGCCGTGGATTCTTCGGCAATGACCAGGGCACCCGGCGCTTCCAGCGCCACTACATCATTGAGGTGACGCAGGAAATCGATGGCTTCCAGGTTCTCGCGGCCGCCGTAACGGTTGGGCACCCACTCCCCGGCTTTGCGCGAGTAGTCGCGATACAGCATCGAGGCCACAGCATCGACCCGCAGGCCATCGACGTGGAAATGCTTGAGCCAATGCAAAGCCGAAGCCAGCATGAAGCCGTGCACCTCGGTGCGGCCAAGGTTATAGATCAGCGTGTCCCAGTCCTGATGGAAGCCTTCCTGAGGGTTGCCGTATTCATACAGCGCGGTGCCGTCGAATTGCGCCAGCCCGTGGGTGTCAGTAGGAAAGTGCGCCGGCACCCAATCAAGGATCACGCCGATTTCCGCGCGGTGGCAGGCGTCGACAAAAGCGGCGAAATCATCGGGCGATCCGTAGCGCGCCGAAGGGGCAAATTGCGACAACAGCTGATAACCCCACGAACCACCAAAAGGGTGTTCCATGATCGGCATCAACTCGATATGGGTGAAGCCCAGATCCTTGATGTACGGAATCAGGTTATCGGCCAGTTCGTGCCAGTTATAGGGCCGGTCCGGCTCGCCTTCGCCGCCGTGGTGCCAGCGCCAGGAACCGGCGTGCAGCTCATAGATCGACAGCGGTGCATCGGCGGCATGGCGCGCGGTGCGACTGTCCAGCCATTGCTGATCCTGCCACTCATAACGCAGGGGAGCCGCGACTTTCGAGGCAGTATCCGGCGGCATGGTGGTGGCCAGGGCCACGGGGTCGGCCTTGAGCGGCAGGATGCCGTGGCTGCCGAGGATTTCGTATTTGTAGGTTTCCCCCGGCTGTAGACGTGGGACAAAGACTTCCCAGACGCCGGAAGGATGACGCAGACGCATGGGGTGACGACGGCCATCCCAATTATTGAAGTTACCTACCACGGACACTCGCCGGGCATTGGGCGCCCAGACGGCAAAACGCACGCCGTCGATGCCATCCACCGACATGACCTGTGCGCCCAGACAGCTGCTCAGATCGCGATGATTGCCTTCGGCGAACAGGTACAGGTCCATTTCACCGAGTAAAGGACCAAAGCTGTAGGGATCTTCGGTGATCTGTTCGCCACCCGCCCAATTTATCTTCAGTAAATAAGGCATGCGGTGGTCGAAATGCCCGGCAAAAAAGCCCGGCACCTCACTCATGGGCAACTCGCCCAACTCTTCGCCGGAGTCCTTGGCCAGCACCCGCACGCTCAGGGCGTCGGGCAGGTAGGCGCGAATGTATTGGCCCTGGCCGCCATCGCCATGGGGGCCGAGAATGGCAAAGGGGTCGCGGTGTTCGGCACGGATCAGAGCGTCCATGTCGACGGCAGCGGGCAAAAGCTGGGACGCCGCGCCGTTCTTATCAAGGGAAGTCATCATGCATCTCCATCAGACAGGCTTAGCAACCCATGCAAACCGCGTAACGGCACCGCCAGCCAGCCTGGGCGGTTCTCGGCTTCATAGGCCACTTCATAAGCGGCTTTTTCCAGGGTGAAGAGCTCCAGTGCGGCACTTTCACCCTTGGGATCTTTCCAGGCGTGAGGCATTTCTGCAGTGGCCAGACGATAGCCCTCCATAAATGCCTGCCGTGCCTGGGTCAAATAGGTCTCGGCGACGCGCTGGCGTGCAGCGGTCGCTTCGGTGGAGCTGTCCACGCTCTGGGCACTGCGTACAGCCATGGCCGCAGCGTAATCGAAAGAGCGCAACACGCCACCGACATCTTTAAATGGGCTGTATTTGCCTCGGCGCTCTTCGAGCGGTCGGGCAGGCTCACCTTCGAAGTCGATCAAATAGGCATCACCCTTGACCACCAGCACCTGGCCCAAATGCAGGTCACCATGCACGCGCATGCGCAAGCCACCGACCGAGCGCTTGGCCAGATCCTGCACATGGGCCAGCAATTGCTTACGCTTGCCCAGCAGCGATTGCACCAACGGCTGATCGCCCGGTTCCAGACGATCCTGATGCTGTTCGAGCAACTGCAAAGCGCGCTCCACCTGGGCGGCAACGCTTTTGCCGCTCGCCTGGCTGTCCTTGAGCGAAGTCGGTTCGGCAACGAAGTCCTTGTTGCGGGTCGGTGCCGCGAGAATCATGTGCATCTCGCCCAGGCGCTGACCCAGCAGCCGGGAAAAATCGGCCAATTCCAGCAGCGCATTGAAATGCTGATCCTGGCCGGACAAGCCATGGGCCAACTCATCACGCACAGCGCGCTCCAGATTGTTCTGGGTCCATTCCCAGGCATCGCCCTGATTGCTCAGGTAGCCTTGGGCAATCATCAGCAGATTGCCTTCGCCACCCTCCTCGACTCGCACTACCGAACCCAACAGTGGCGAGATATGGGTATAACCCGCATTCGTGAGGAAGGCGCCCATTTCCAGCTCCGGGTGTGTCCCGGCGGCAACCCGGCGAATCATCTTCAGTACCAGTGCGCCGCCAACGACGACAGAACTGTTGGATTGCTCGGCAGACAGGTAACGCACTTCGGACGCCTCGTTGAGACCCAGACCGGCCATATGCGCAGTCTGCTCGAAGCGCAACTCACCATCATTGCTCTGCAGCACGGTATTGTCCTGCATGCCTTTGATCACCGCGTGGATGAACGGCTCCAGGGTAAAGGCATCGGTGATCAGGCCGACCTGACGACCACGCCTTACGCGGGCCAACGCAAGCTGCTGAGGCAATGCACTGCTGAAGTCGTCTTCGGCAAGGAAGCCCAACGGCAGCTGATAACGACCCTGATGCTCGCCCGCCGAAACCTCGATTTCGCTGAGCAGCACCGGCCGCTCGGCGTCGCCAAAGCGCACACCATATGCAATGTGCACGTTATCGATGGGCTGGCCCTTGCCCGCGAACCAGCGGCGCTTGGGCAGGTATTGGCCCAGAGAGGTTTTTTCCAGGGTACCGCGCAATGGTTCGTCGAGGAGTTCTTCCATACGTTTCTTCAGTACCAGGGTGGTGAAGTCCGGCAGGCTTTGCGCCGGTTCCACGTGCCAGCTCGGCATCTGGTTTTCCGCAGCCAGGGCGAACCAGTAGAAGCCGTAGGGCGGCAGAGTCAGCAGGTAGTTCAACTGGCCGATGGGCGGGAAGGCACTGCCACCGAGCATCTCCACCGGTACCATGCCCGCGTACTGGGACAACTCGAGCTCGGCAGCCTGGGCGGCACTGGAGACGTTAGAGACGCAAAGGATGATTTCCGTCTTGCCGTCCGGGCCGGTGTATTCGCGGGTATAGGCGAGGATGCGGCGGTTGCTCGGCGAGAGCATTTTCAGGGTGCCGCGACCGAAGGCCTTCTGCTGCTTGCGCACGGCGAGCATGCGCCGGGTCCAGTTGAGCAGCGAGTGCGGGTCGTTGTTCTGCGTCTCGACGTTGATCGATTGATAGCCGTAAAGCGGATCCATGATCGGCGGCAGCACCAGGCTGGCCGGGTCGGCGCGGGAAAAACCGCCGTTGCGGTCGATGCTCCATTGCATGGGCGTGCGCACGCCGTCACGGTCGCCGAGGTAAATATTGTCGCCCATGCCGATTTCGTCACCGTAATACAGAGTCGGCGTGCCCGGCATGGACAGGAGCATGCTATTGAGCAGTTCCACCCGACGCCGGTCGCGCTGGACCAATGGCGCCAGGCGTCGGCGGATCCCCAGATTGATCCGCGCGCGGCGGTCGGCGGCGTAGTAATTCCACAGATAATCGCGCTCGCGATCGGTGACCATTTCCAGCGTCAGCTCATCGTGGTTGCGCAGGAAAATCGCCCACTGGCAGTTTTCCGGAATTTCCGGAGTCTGGCGCAGGATATCAGTGATCGGAAAGCGGTCTTCCTGAGCCACAGCCATATACATGCGCGGCATCAGCGGGAAGTGAAAGGCCATATGGCATTCGTCGCCGTCCTTGCCCTTGCTGTCACCGAAATACAGTTGCGTGTCTTCGGGCCATTGATTGGCCTCGGCCAGCAGCATGCGGTCGGGATAGTTGGCGTCGATCTCGGCGCGGATCTGTTTGAGTACCTGATGGGTTTCCGGCAGGTTCTCGTTATTGGTGCCATCGCGCTCGATCAGGTACGGAATCGCGTCCAGACGCAGGCCGTCGATGCCCATGTCCAGCCAGTAGCGCATGACCTCCAACACAGCCTTCATCACCTGCGGGTTGTCGAAATTCAGATCCGGCTGGTGTGAGTAGAAGCGGTGCCAGAAGTACTGGCCCGCTACCGGGTCCCAGGTCCAGTTGGACTTTTCAGTGTCGAGGAAAATGATCCGCGTGCCATCGTATTTCTGATCGCTGTCGGACCAGACATAGAAATCCCGCGCCTTGGAGCCGCGCTTGGCGTGACGGGCGCGCTGGAACCATGGGTGCTGATCCGAAGTGTGGTTGATGACCAGCTCGGTGATCACCCGCAATCCGCGCTTATGGGCCTCGGCAATGAATTTCTTGGCATCGGCCATGGTGCCGTAGTCGCTGTGTACGCCACGGTAGTCGGCGATGTCATAGCCGTCGTCACGCCGTGGCGACGGGTAGAACGGCAGCAGCCAGATGGTGTTCACGCCCAGCTCGGCGATATAGTCGAGCTTGGCGATCAGGCCGGGAAAGTCGCCGATGCCATCGTTATTGGAGTCAAAATAGGATTTAACGTGAACCTGGTAAATCACCGCGTCCTTGTACCAAAGCGGGTCTTCGATAAAGGCTGCGTTCCGGGTTTTCTTGGCCATGTACGGTTGCTCCTCAAGCCGGGTTCGAAGACGTGATCCGCCAGATACCAAACGGCTGGTAAGCCGGGTCGATACGCATCCACTGGTTCTTGCCGTACCAGGTCCAACGATGGCCGGTCATGAGGTCTTCGCCCTGGGTCTGGGCGTCATCGTTCAGGCCCATTTCCCACAGGGGCAGTTCGAAGTGCGCTTCCTGAGCGTTATAGGGGTCAAGGCTGACCGCGACCAGAATGAAGTTGCTGCCATCGGCGCTGCGCTTGCCGAAATACAGGATGTTGTCGTTCCAGGCGGTGTACAGGCGCAGACCCAGATGGGTCTGTAATGCCGGGTTCTGCCGACGAATACGGTTGAGCTGGGCGATCTCGGCGATGATATTGCCCGGTGCGGCAAAGTCCCGGGGGCGGATCTCGTATTTCTCCGAGTCCAGATACTCTTCCTTGCCCGGCACCGGAGCCGACTCGCACAGTTCGAAGCCGGAGTACATGCCCCACAGGCCCGAGCCCATGGTCGCCAGGGCCGCACGAATCAGGAAGCCGGGGCGTCCCGATTGATGCAGGAACGGCGGATTGATGTCCGGGGTATTGACGAAGAAATTCGGTCGGTAGCAATCGCGCCACGGCGCTTCATTGAGCTGGGCGAAGTATTCCGACAGCTCGGCCTTGGTGTTGCGCCAGGTGAAATAGGTGTAGCTCTGCGAGTAACCGACCTTGCCCAGACGCGCCATCATTGCCGGTTTGGTGAAAGCTTCGGCGAGGAACATCACTTCCGGATGCTGGCTGCGCACATCGGCGATCATCCATTGCCAGAACGGCAGCGGCTTGGTGTGGGGATTATCAACGCGGAAGATCTTCACGCCTTCATTGACCCAACCCAGGACTATATCGCGCAGTTCCAGCCACAGGCCGGGAATGGCATCGGCCGCATAGAAATCGACGTTGACGATGTCCTGATACTTTTTCGGCGGGTTCTCCGCGTAACGGATGGTGCCGTCCGGCCGCCAGGAGAACCAGCCCGGATGCTCCTTGAGCCAAGGGTGATCCTGAGAGCACTGAATGGCAAAATCCAGGGCGATTTCCAGACCATGATCGGCCGCCGCCGCGACCAGATTGCGAAAATCTTCACGCGAGCCCAGTTGCGGGTGAATTGCCTCGTGGCCGCCTTCGGAACTGCCAATGGCATAAGGGCTGCCCGGATCATCGGGTCCCGCCGTCAAGGAGTTGTTCGGGCCTTTGCGATGGGCGCGGCCAATGGGATGGATCGGCGGGAAATACAGCACATCAAAGCCCATGTCGCGAATCATCGGCAGTCGCGAGTGGACGTCATTGAAAGTGCCGTGGCGCTTGGCATCATCGGTGATCGATCGCGGAAACAACTCGTACCAACTGGCGAATTGCGCCCGTTCGCGCTCCACATCCAGAGGGAAATCGATACTGCGGCTCAGATACGCATGGGGGTCGGCCTGAGCCATGGCGGCGACAGTCTCACCGTCGAGCAGCAAGGCTACGCGACCGTCGAGGTCGGTCTGTTCCAGGCGCTGCAGGACGCTTTCGATCTGCCCGCGCAACTCACCTTGACTGCGCTCGGCGCCATGCAACAGGTGCAGGCGACCTTCTTCCAGCTCCAGTTCAATGGGCACAGCTGCGTGAAATTTCTTTTCCAGCTCGTAGCAGTAGCTGGCGTATTGATCGATCCAGGCTTCCAGGCGGAAGTCATAACGGCTGACCTTGTCCGGGACGAACTCGCCAATCCAGCTGTCGTTGCCCAGTTCGAGCAAACGCGCCGATTGCCACTCCTGCTCATCGGCCGCGCGCCAGCACACCCGTACAGCCATCTTGTCATGACCGTCGGCGTAGACCTTGCTGGTCACGGTGACCGTTTGCCCGACAATCGCCTTGGCCGCGAACAAACCGGCTTCGATCACCGGCGTCGTGTCCTCTATGACAATGCGAGGCAGTTGCAAGGCCTGGGTGAGTGGCAAGGGTCGAGTCGATCGGGATACATCGGTAGCCAGGGAATCCGGGCCATAAGGCTGGTCGGCAGTCACATTCATCGAGCGTCACTCCTCACGCCCGAATGCTCCAGTACGGAGCATTCGCGGCGCTCTTTTGCTAATCCGTGCAGTGAATATCAATCGAGCCAGGGCAAATCGGGATACCTGCCTGCCCTGCTCCCACTAAAGTCCGAACGCTGCTCAATGAGAAAAGTTCAAAGAGCTTTCCTCGACGCGGGTGGAGCGTAGCCCAACCTCCCCGCTGACAAAGGCAAAGCAAGAAAGAAGCCTGATGCGGGTCAATGTCCGTACGGCGTCGATGACGGATTATCGCCTTCCCCAAATGTCTGACCCGATGAGATCCCTGCAGGTGCCGGGCTTGCCCGCGAAGAGGCCAGTATGACGACGCATATTTCGCGTCAGGCATGCCCCTTCGCGGCCAAGCCTGGCTGCCAAAGGGCTTTTCCATTGCTTTTAAAACATCTGATACGGTTTTAATTAGAAAAGCTGAATCTGTTCTGCAAACAGATTGCCCCTCACAGTGCATGCATTCGATTGCAACCTGTGAGTCCCATCATGAATCAGCGAATTCCCGCGCAGCTTCTGGACAAAGACCCCGCCCCCGCAAAAGCCAGCCTCAAGCAACGCGGCGGCCTGATCCACACCCGCAGCTTTACCGGCCTGTTCCGTACCCTGCGCCTGTCCGGTGCCGGTCTTCTGTTCGGGCTGTTCTTCGGCATATTGTGGCTGAACTGGGGCGATCGTCAGGCGGTGCTGTGGGATCTGTCCGAGAGCAAGTTCCATATCTTTGGCGCGACCTTCTGGCCCCAGGACTTCATTCTGCTCTCGGGCCTGCTGATCATTTGCGCCTTCGGCCTGTTCGCCATCACGGTATTTGCCGGGCGGGTCTGGTGCGGCTATACCTGCCCGCAAAGCACCTGGACCTGGCTGTTCATGTGGTGCGAGAAACTCACCGAGGGCGAACGCAACCAGCGCATCAAGCTGGACGCCGCGCCGTGGGGAATGCGCAAGCTGCTGCGGCGTTCGGCCAAGCACACGCTATGGCTCTTGATCAGCCTGCTCACCGGCCTGACCTTCGTCGGCTATTTCACTCCCGTACGGCCACTGGCCCATGAACTGCTGACCCTGCAAATGGGCGGCGTCAGCCTGTTCTGGGTGCTGTTCTTCACCGGCGCCACTTACCTCAATGCCGGCTGGCTGCGCGAAGCCGTGTGCATGCACATGTGCCCCTATGCGCGCTTTCAGAGCGTGATGTTCGACCAGGACACCCTGGCGGTTTCCTATGACACAACCCGCGGCGAGAACCGTGGCCCGCGCAAACGCGAAGCCGATCCGGAGGCGCTGGGCCTGGGCGACTGCATCGACTGTCAGCTGTGTGTACAGGTTTGCCCCACCGGTATCGACATTCGCGACGGTCTGCAGATGGAGTGCATTGGCTGTGCCGCCTGTATCGATGCCTGTGACTCGATCATGGACAAGATGAACTACAGCCATGGCTTGATCCGTTATGCCTCCGAGCGAGAACTGCTGGGAGGTACGACCCATTGGTTGCGCCCTCGCCTGCTCGGTTATGTCGGCGTACTGGTTGTGATGATCGGCGCCCTCGGCCTGGCACTGCATGAGCGACCCATGGTGTCTCTGGACGTGAACAAGGATCGCGGCCTGTTTCGGGAGAACGCGCTGGGCCAGATCGAAAATATCTACACCCTCAAGGTGATCAACAAGACCCAGCAGAGCCAGCACTATCGCCTGAGCCTGGTTGATATGAATGGCGGCGATGCCTTCGAACTGCACGGCAACACCGAAATGGCGCTGAACGCTGGAGAAATCAGCGACTTCCCGGTCTCCGTCGCCCTGTTGGCCGAACGGCCGAAAAGCAGCTCCCAGGCGATCACTTTCCAGATTATCGACCTGGACCAGCCCGATATTCAAAGCACCGCGACGAGTCGATTCGTTGCCCCGCTCAACCGTTGATCGAGTAACGTATGCCATCCCCATCAAGCAGAGCGCCAGACAGCATGAAGCGCTACGAGAAATATGCCGATGACATTGCCGAGCTGATCCGCAGTGGCGTGCTCGGCCCCGGCCAGCGCGTGCCTTCGGTGCGCTATGCCAGCCAGACCCACGGCATCAGTCCGTCCACGGTGTTCCAGGCTTATTACCTGCTGGAACGGCGGGGCATGATCAGTGCCCGGCCGCGCTCGGGCTACTTCGTCAATAACAGCTTCGTCGGCAATGCCCCGCAGTTGTTCCAGGAGCCGCAGGCCCATAGTACGGTCAATGAATCCACCGAAGTCGATGTCAGCGAGCTGGTGTTCTCGGTCCTCGACTCGATCAAGGACCCCAACACCGTGCCGTTTGGCTCGGCCTTCCCCAGCCCGCTGCTGTTCCCGCTGCAACGCCTGTCGCGCTCACTGGCCACTGCCAGCCGGGAAATGGACCCGCGGATGGTGGTCACCGACATGTCGCCGGGGCATCCGCAACTGCGTCGGCAGATCGCCCTGCGCTACATGGTCGGCGGCCTGATGCTGCCCATGGAAGAACTGCTGATTACCAACGGCGCTCTGGAAGCCTTGAACCTTTGCCTGCAAGCGGTGACTGAGCCCGGCGATCTAGTGGCCATTGAGGCCCCGGCCTTCTACGCCTGCCTGCAAGTGCTGGAACGGCTCAAGCTCAAAGCCGTGGAAATTCCCGTGCATCCACGGGATGGTATCGACCTCTCAGTATTGGCCCAGACCCTGGAAAAGCACCCGATCAAGGCCTGCTGGTGCATGACCCGTTTCCAGAACCCCACCGGTGCCATTGTTCCGGAAGCACGCAAGCGGGCGTTGGTGGAGTTGCTGCGTGAGCATCAGGTGCCGCTCATCGAGGACGACGTCTACGCCGAGCTGTATTACGGCCAGCACGCACCGAAACCGGCCAAGGCCTTCGACACCGAGGGGCTGGTGATGCATTGCGGCTCGTTTGCCAAGAGCCTCGCGCCGGGCTATCGGGTCGGTTGGGTCGCCGCCGGGCGTTATGCCCAGAAGGTCGAACGGCTCAAGCTGATGACCTCACTGTCACCTTCCATGCCGGCCCAGGCGGCCATTGCCGACTATCTGCAACACGGGGGCTACGACCGTCATCTGCGCAGACTGCGCTATGCACTGGAAGACCAGCAACGGGCTATGCTCGCAGCCATCGCCCGCCACTTTCCGGGCCAGAGCCGGGTCAGCCAGCCTCAGGGCGGCTATTTTCTCTGGGTGGAACTGCCGGAGCAGCTGGATTCGCTGAAGGTGTTCAAGATGGCCCTGGCGCAGGGCATCAGCATCGCGCCAGGGCCGATTTTCTCGGCAACCCGGCGTTTTGCCAACTGCATTCGTCTGAACTATGGCAGTCCATGGGATGACACCTGCGAGAAGGCCATGGAGACCTTGGGACGGATTATCCGGTCGTTGCTCGCAGCCTGACAAAACCTGTGCGGGCTGCGCGTGGGACCGGCTTTAGCCGGGAAGGCGTAGGCAGGATCGATAAAATTGTAGCGGCCGCCATGCCCTCTTCCCGGCTAAAGCCGGTTCCACAAAATGACGAGGGCAGAACCTCAGCGCCCACCACCCAGATCAATAAAGGTCCCGGTGGCATAAGAGGCTTTGTCCGACAGCAACCAGACAATCGCCTCGGCCACTTCTTCAGCGGTACCGCCGCGTTGCATGGGAATGCCCGGCTCCAGTTTGCTGACCCGGGAAGGATCGCCGCTCAGGGCATGGAAGTCTGTGAAGATATAACCTGGCCGTACGGCATTGACCCGCACGCCCTCACCCGCCAGTTCCCGGGACAGGCCGATGGTAAAGGTGTCCAGCGCGCCCTTGGACGCCGCGTAGTCGACGTATTCACCCGGTGACCCCAGGCGAGCCGCCACCGATGACACATTGACGATGCTGCCACCCTGGCCGCCATGGCGCGGCAGCATGCGCAGCAACGCATGCTTGCTGCACAGCATGGGCCCGATCACGTTGCAGGTCATGATCTTGAGCATGCGGAACTCGGACATGTCTTCCAGACGCGACGACTGCGCCACGGTCCCGGCATTGTTGACCAGTGCGGTAACCGGCCCCAGCTCGGCATCGACCCTGGCAAACAAACGAATGATTTCGTCTTCATTGCTGGCGTCGGCCTGCACGGTAATGGCCTGGGCGCCCAGGTCACGTACTTGCGCACAAATGTGTTCAGCGGCCTGGTGATCAGACAGGTAGTTGATGGCGATTTTATAACCCTGGCGGGCGGCAAGCAGCGCCGTGGCCGCGCCGATACCACGAGAACCGCCAGTGATCAGGAGGACTTTTTCCATGGATAGATCTCGTAACAGTTACAGATACACAGGATAGCGGAAGCGGAACGGCAGCGCAGACCCTGAGGAGCATCGTGCCAGCGAACGGCGTTAAAAACCACCGTTCGACGAGGTCGACTGCTCGCGGCTCGCCAGTGTCAGCCGACGGGCTTCGCCGCTATGAATATCGGCAATAAAGCGCTGTGCCGGCAGCGGATGACCCAGCAGATAGCCTTGCAGCGAGTCACAGCCCAGGCGGGTGAGAAAACTTTGCTGCTGGTCAGTTTCCACACCCTCGGCAACGATACGCAGGTTCAGCGCCTGGCCCATGGCGACGATCGCCGAGACAATCGCCGCGTCATCGCTGTCCTGTTCCAGATCGCGAACAAAGCCACGATCTATTTTCAGCTCGTTGGCTGGCAGGCGTTTGAGATACATCAGGCTTGAGTAACCCGTGCCGAAATCGTCGATGGACAGGTCTACGCCCATATCCGCCAATTGCTGCAACACCTCCATGCTCGCATCGGCATCGCTCATGGCAGTGGTTTCGGTGATTTCCAGGGTCAGGCAATTGGCCGGCAGGCGGTTGCGTTCCAGTGCCGCGGCCACGGTATTGACCAGCCCCGCGTGGCAGAACTGCAAGGCCGACAGATTCACTGCTATGCGCCATTGCACGTAACCCAGCTCGTACCATTCACGCATCTGTCGACAGGCTTCATCGAGCACCCATTCGCCAATCGGAATAATCAGCCCGGTTTTCTCCGCCAGGCCGATAAAACGGTCCGGCGGGACCAGACCCTGCTCCGGATGATTCCAGCGCAGCAAGGCTTCAGCGCCTACCGGCAGGCCGCTGGCGGCGTCGAACTTGGGCTGGTAATACAGGCAGAAATGCTTTTCGCGCAGGGCCAGGCGCAGGTCCTGCAACAACTGCAACTGGTTGCGCGCATCGGTATTCATCGAGGTTTCGAAGAAGCTGTAGCCATTCTTGCCGGCGGCCTTGGCGTGATACATGGCGGCGTCGGCATTCATCAGCAGTTCATGGGCGTTATGGCCCTTACCCGGATAAACGGCGATGCCAATACTGACCGAGACCTGCACGGTATGCTCCGCCAGTGCGAACGGCTGACAGACCACGCTGACCTGACGGGCTGCAATGGACGCCGCATCCTCGGCATGGCGTAACTCCACCAGCAGGACAAACTCGTCGCCGCCAATGCGGGCCAGGGTATCTTCATGGTGCAGGTTGCCGCGCAGGCGCGCGGCCACGTCACAGAGCAACTGGTCGCCGACATGATGGCCAAAGGCATCGTTAACCGGTTTGAAGCTGTCCAGGTCCATGAACATCAGGGCAAAACAGCCGCCCGTGCCGCTAACCCGCTGGATCGCCTCTTCGATGCGCTGTGCCAGCAGCTCGCGATTGGGCAAGCCGGTGAGAGGGTCGTGCAAGGCGCGGTGGGTCAGCTCACGGTTGGCTTTGCGCAAGGAGCTTGAAAGCTCGGCGGTACGGGCCTCCATCCGCGCATCGAGAATCGAGGCCATCAGGGTGATCGTCAGAACTGCCAGACAGGTCACCAGCACCAGGCCATAAAGGCCATCGGAGCGGATGCCGTTGATCAATGCGCCACAGAAACTGTTATCAGCGAAGTTCGCCGCGTGCATACCGGTGTAGTGCATACCGACAACGGCCAGCCCCATGATCACCGCTGCCCCGCCCCGGACCAGCTTGACCCAGGGAGTCTGCTGGCGCAGGTGGAAGGCAATCCATAGCGCGGCGCCCGAGGCGACGATGGCGATAACAAGCGACAGAATCAGCCAAACGGGGTCGTAGGTGAGATCTGGCTCCATGCGCAAGGCCGCCATGCCGGTGTAATGCATGGCACTGATACCCGCTCCCATGAACAGGGCTCCCAGTGCAAGCTGCACCTTGGGTAGCTCCGGCTGACTGACCAGCCACAGGGCGAAGCCGGACGAGAGCATGGCAATCAGCAACGACAACAGGGTGATGCCCGGATCGAAACCCAGATCGATGGGCAGCTCAAAGGCCAGCATGCCGATAAAGTGCATCGACCAGATGCCCACGCCCATGGAGAACGCCCCACCGGCCATCCACCACCAGGCAGCACGGCCGCGAGCCGAGGCGATGCGCCCGGCCAGATCCAGGGCGGTATAGGAGGCAAGAATGGCCACCAGGGTGGAAATAGAGACGAGGGAGGGAGAGTAGCTGCCGATCATAGTTTGGAAAGACCCACGAGGAGATGAGCCTCCATGCACGCGATAATATGACAATTGTACAAGAGCCAAAGAACTTGTAGAGGTTTTCCGACGGAAAATATGGCTCTTTGCCACACCACCCGTCGTCGCCCTTTCTATCTCAGCCTTCTCCCCCTCCCCGTCGACGCGAAGACGCTTAAGCCAGCCCCCCTGCCACTGCGGCAGACGCGCCCAGTACCAGGCTAACGCCGACCATCCGTCCAACCTTCTTGGCCGACGTCACACACTTGTTGGTACGACTCTCGAAAATCACCGTCCGATAGCGGAAATAATTTCCCCACAGCTCCCGGGAACCGATGGTGTCGTGCAGGAACCAGGCACGGGAGTCATGTACATGGTCGTCAAGCAAGGCTACCAATGCGGCCCGATGCTCACGAGTCAGTGGCGTGAACTCATCAAACAGTTTCTCGCGACATTGTTCGCCGATGATTTTGATCTGCTTGTGCTCGCGCCGCTCGTCAGCGTCGGTGAGCAGGTAAATCGTATCCTTGAGCAGGACGTCCGCTACCCAGCCCGCCGGACTGGTCTGATTCCGTCGCCAACCGTGATAGTCATGCTCGAACTCGATGGCGGCTTCACGCATTTGCTGCTGGTCGATGGCGGGCTGATAAGGTGGCGGGCAGATAAAGCGCTTGAGAATCTGCAACTCATCGGGCTGACCACGGATCTTCCTGCGCTGATCCTTGATGGCCTCGATCTCGGTCTGACGCTCGACCCTCAGTTCGGCCTGCCGGGAAGCATTGGTCTGCGTGGCCAGGCCGAAAAATGGCTGATTGGCATAGCTGCCACGGGCATAACGCTCAATGCGCCAACCGGTCAGCCAACCCAATTGCTCGACCAGAATCTCTTCAAGGCTGCATCTCATTCGCGTGACTTCGTAGCTTGCCGTGGCAGGGCAACGGGCCTCTTCGTGCATGCTCAAGGTGCCACGCCAGGCATTGAAGCGTTCGACAAGCTGTGCGCTGATCTCGAACTCCTGCTGCACGCCCTGGGTCATCTGGCGCCATGGCTGTATCTGCTCCAGCTCAGTCGGCAAGCCAACCACCGCAAGCGGCGCTCCTGCAGCAAACGCGGCTGCATACAGGTCATGCAACACGATCTGCGACAGCAAATCGCTCTGCCCGCCACGAGCCCGGCCTTGAGCACCCGGCGCATAGCCACCCCCGACATCGGAATGCATGCCGGGGTAGATCACCTCCCGGCCAAAGTCGGGATAGTAGCCATCGGTGTAGCGAATCGAGTCCAGGGCAAAACACAAACGTTGCTCATGGGCCGCGACATAGTGGCGGCACATCTTGATCAAGCCTGGAAAGCGTGCACTGTCGGGCAGTGACTGAGTGCCGTCGGCCCAGTCCATATGCCCTTCGGTAAAAGGCGTGGCACGAGCACTGCCCACCGACGCCACGGTATCAATCAGGCCCAGGAACTCAATGCTCAAGGGTATGCCCAGTACCTGCTGCTGAGGCAGCACAGCTGCACGCGGGGTCGGGAGCAGTTCGCTCAACCAACTGACAAAAGTTCGCGCCTGGGCCGCACCACGGGAAAAGCCATAGATATACAGCCTGATCTGCGCGGGTGCGGTTTGACCGGCTACCAGTCTGGCCCGCAATGGCTTGAGCAGCGACGCCAGAGCACGGCGCCGCCGTCCTTTGCCCAGGCCCGTCAAAGGCCAGGTGGTAGCCATGGCGCGAAGTTTGTCCTGCAGGGTTTCTGCCGGTAGCGACTGCCCGGTCAAGGCGACTGTCAGGGCGTCGACCACCTGCAACATTGCCCAGTTGATACGGTCCTCACCTCGATTGGCAAAGGCCATACCCAGAGTAGTGAAGTCCAGCTCGCCGATATCAGGGAATGGCGCGCCGACACCAGGGATGTAACACGCAAAGTAGCCATCCTGCGGCTCAACCAGTGTGGCGTGATAGAGCCGGGCAATGTTGGTCGGACATGGCGGCACTGACTGGCGGGTATCGTAGGTTTCGTTATGCCGGGTACCATCAAAGAAAACACTGATATGCAGGTTGCGCGGCGCCAGTGACTCACCGGACGAACCAACCTCGCCCACTTGTTTATAGTAATTTGCCATGACCTGTTGTGGATCAACGGATAATCGCCCTTCGCGAGGGAAAGGCGCCGGTGCGTAAACCGGCTCATTAATACATGTTTTATACATACAGCCAGAAACCCTTCCTCCCCGACACTTTTTAATGCGGGTGTTACGAATGGATACTGCGTAACGGTTATTTATCTTTCAGACATACATGCAGGGCTGCAGCGCCCGCCTGCGGGCACAGAAAAGCCTCGAGCTAGAGGGCTTGATCGTCATTTGAAGCTTACGGGTCAAGCCTTGTGAAGGGCTGCCACGATGATGGAAGTCGTTAGAAAAGATAAATCGCCATGTTATTGCAGCAGATTAGTTACAGGACTTGAGATGCGATGACTCATCCACGCAACATTGAATTATCTCGGGCAACTAATCCATAGCCATACTGATACTTAGGAAAACTCTTCTGTATTATCGGAATAATCCTACATACAAATGGGCAGCTCGCGAGGGGATAACTGATCATTTGGATTGAAGCCAACAGGCTCCCCCTATAACAGCGAGAGCCCGCTTACTCATACCTTGCCACCGCGCTTATAAGAACCACCCGCCTCGCCGCTCTCGAGAAAAATTTGTTTCGGCAACTTGAACCCGCGCAACTTGAGCAACGCCAACGGCCCCGCGCCCAGCTCGGTGCGCAGGTGCCAGGTCAGGTTGAGGCCGTCGGGGGCGGTGATTTCCACGCGGTAGCGGCTGTCGCCGTCGTCCAGCGTGGTGACCTGGGCTTTTTCCAGCAGGCGGATCGGGTGGCCCTGCCCGAATATAAGCACCGTTTAATTCGGCTTAAACCTCTCTGTCGACGACTTGGGCGAGCATTTAATGGAGAGCAAAAACAGCATCAAACTGCAGACATTGACACCCAATACTATTAGCAGAGGTTCAAGCCGATATTGCATTTACCTGCCCAGCGACGCATTGCACGCCGCCAGGTCTCACGCGATCAACCAGTCAATCCTTGAGTTGCAACCCCTGCCCCGCATCCCAGCCGCCACCAAGCGCCGCAATCAGCTGCACACTGGCCACCAACCGGCTTTGCAGCAACGTCAGCACACTACGCTCATTGCTCAATGCGGTGGTCTGGACGTTGACCACGTCGAGGTAGCCGATCAGCCCGCTCCTGTACTGGTTGCTGGTCAGGCGCAGGGATTCCCGGGCCGACTCCAGGGCTTCGGCGCGCACCACGGCTTCGTCGGCGTAGACCTTGAGCTGCACGCGGTAATTTTCCACTTCCTGGAAGCCATTGAGCACGGCCTGGCGGTATTGCGCGACGGTCTGGTCGTAGACCGCTTCGGTGCGGTCGACCTCGGCCGAGCGCTGGCCGCCGTCGAACAGCGTGGTGGCCAGTTGCGGCCCCACCGACCAGAAGCGGTTCGGCAGACTCAGCCAGTTGCTGAAGGTACTGCTGCTGTAGCCGCCGCTGAGGCTGAGGGTGAAGTCCGGGTAGTAGGCGGCCTTGGCCACGCCGATATTGGCGTTGGCGGCCATGACTGAGCGTTCGGCGGCGGCAATGTCCGGGCGGCGTTCCAACAGTTGCGACGGTACGGACGCCGGGATCTGCGGCAATTTGGGAATCGATGTGGTCGGCGCCAGGCTGAATTCGGATGGCGCCTTGCCCATCAGCACGGCAATGGCATTTTCATATTGAGCGCGCTGCCATTGCAGGTCGATCAGGTCGGCCTGGGTGCTTTTCAACTGGGTCTGGGCCTGGGCGATGGCATCGCGGGCAGAGATCCCGGCGCGGTACTGGTTCTGGGTCAGTTTCAGGGAGCGCTCGTAAGCGTCCACAGTGGCTTCGAGCAAACGTTTCTGTTCGTCGATCACCCGCAGTTGCAGATAGTTCTGCACCAGTTCCGATTGCAGGCTCAATTGCATTGAGGCCAGGTCGGCCAGACTGGCCTGGGCACTGGCGGTATCGGCTTCCAGGCCGCGACGCAGCTTGCCCCAGATATCCGCTTCCCAGCTGACGCCAAGCTGCGTGTTGTAGGTGTCGCGGATACCGCTGCTGTTGTTACTCAGGCTGGAACTGCTGCTGCCGGTGCCCTGACTGGAACGGGTCTTGCCCGCCGACAGATCGACCGTGGGGAAAAACGCGCCGCGGGCGCTGCGCACCAGGGCCCGGGCCTGCCGGTACTGGGCTTCATATTGGGCCACGGTCTGGTTGGAGCTGTTGAGGGTTTCAACCAGGCCATTGAGCTGGCTATCACCGTAGATCTCCCACCAGGCACCACGGGCAAAGGCATCGGCCGGGTTGGCCTGGCTCCAGCCTTCGGCGTGCTTGAACTGCGCAGGCGTGGTTACATCCGGCTTGTGATAGTCCGGCCCTACTGCGCAGCCACTGAGCAGCGCCATGCACAGCGCCAACCGCAAGGTACGCAGCGGCCAGGGATTAACGGTTTTGGCAGTCAGGTAAGCGGTCATAGCGGAGTGTCCAGAGCGGCATCGGTACGTACGCCACGCCATTGATTGACGCGATGGCGCAGACGGTCGAGATAGAGGTAAACCACCGGGGTGGTGTAAAGCGTAAGGACCTGGCTGAAGACCAGCCCACCAATAATGGTCAGGCCCAGCGGACGACGCATTTCTGCGCCTTCGGCACTGCTGAGCAGCAACGGCAAGGCACCGAGGATAGCCGCCATGGTGGTCATCAGGATCGGCCGCAGGCGTTGCAGGCAGGCGCTGCGAATGGACTCCAGCGGGGTCATGCCTTCGGTGCGTTCCAGGACAAGAGCGAGGTCGATCATCATGATGGCGTTTTTCTTGACCACGCCAATCAGCAGGAACAACCCGAGCAGGGAAATAAGGCTGAACTGCCCGCCGAGCAAATAGATGCTCAGCAGCGCGCCGACACCGGCCGATGGCAGGGTCGACAGAATGGTCAGTGGGTGGATATAGCTTTCATACAGCACGCCCAGCACCAGATAGACCACCAGCAGGGCGCCGAGAATCATGAACGGCTGGGCCTTCTGGGTCGCCGCAAAGGCATCGGCGGTGCCGGCCATCTTGGCGATCACATCGCTGGGCAGGCCGACGCCTGCGACCGCTCGCTCGATGGCTGCCGTAGCTTTCTCCAGTTCAGCACCTTCGGCCAGATCGAAAGAAATGGTTTCCGAGGCGAACTGGCCGTCATGGGTCACGCGATCGTCCTGCAGAGTATTCTCATAGTGAGCGATCGTCGACAGCGGCACCCGCGCACCGGTGGAAGTAATGACCTGTACCTGATTGAGGGTCACCGGGTCTTGGGCATACTTGGGATTGACTTCCATCACCACCTTGTACTGGTTCAGGCTTTCATAGATGGTCGCCACCTGACGCTGGCTATAGGCGTTATTGAGCACCGTTGTCACCGCGCTCATATCGATGCCCAGGCGTTTGGCCGTGTCACGGTCGACCTTCAAGGTGATTTGCTGGGCGCCGCGCCCTTCCCGACCGTCGATGGCCGTCAGTTCCGGCACCGACTTGAGCGCGGCCAGCACTTTTGGATACCACTCGCGCAGGCTGGCGAGATCACCGCTTTGCAGAATGTACTGGTACTGCGAGGTGGTCTGCTCGCGACCACCACCGAGTTGCAGATCCTGGTCCGGTTGCAGGAACAGGCGCCCGCCCGGCACTTTCGGCATGTTCTTGCGCAGGCGCTCGACCACCTGCTCAGCGGACACATTGCGTTCCTTGATCGGTTTGAGCCGCACGATCATGAAAGCGTTGTTGGTCCCGCCATTACCGCCAATGAAACCGGCGACGCTTTCCACTGCCGGGTCAGCCAGCACCGCACGCCGGAAGACTTCCATTTTGGGCTGCATGACGGAGAACGACAGCCCGTCGTCGCCCCGCACATAGCCCATCAACTGGCCGGTATCCTGCTGTGGCAGGAAAGTCTTGGGCACCACGACATACAAGGCGATATTGACGCCCACCGTGACCAACAGGCTCAACAGCGTCAGGCGCCGATGACGCAGCACCCAGCCCAGGCTGCGGTCGTAGACGGCGACCATGCGATCGTTGGCCTTGCGGCTCCAACGCTGCAGGGTGGTTTCCTGTTCCGCCGCGTGGGGCTTGAGCCAGCGGGCGCAAAGCATGGGGGTCAGGGTCAGGGACACCACCAGAGAAACGACGATAGCCACTGACAGGGTGATGGCGAATTCGCGGAACAGCATCTGCACCAGCCCGCCCATGAACAGGATCGAGAGGAACACCACCACCAGCGAGAGGTTCATCGCCAGCAATGTAAAGCCCACTTCCTTGGCCCCGAGAAACGCCGCCTGCATCGGCGGCACGCCGTCGTCGATATGCCGGGAGATGTTTTCCAGCACGACAATGGCGTCGTCCACGACCAGCCCGGTGGCCAGAATCAGCGCCATCAATGACAGGTTGTTCAAGGAGAAGCCATACAGGTACATGATCGCGAAGGTGCCCACCAGAGATACCGGCACCGCCAGTGTCGGAATCAGCGAGGCACGCAGACTGCCGAGGAACAGGAAGACCACGATGATCACCAGAACCACGGCGATCAGCAGGGTCATTTCTGCTTCGTGCAGGGTGGCCTTGATCACCGGCGATCGGTCCATGGCCAGATCCAGCTTGACGCTGGCCGGCAGCAAGGACTGCAACGCCGGCAACTGCGCCTTGATCTGCGCCACGGTCTCGATGATGTTGGCCCCGGCCTGACGGTTGATCACCAACAGCACCGCCGCCTTGTCATTGAAGAAACCACTGTTGTAGCGGTCTTCCACGGCATCGCTGACCTTGGCCACGTCCTTCAGGCGCAGGGCTGCGCCGTTCTGGTAGGCGATGATCAGCGACTCGTAATCCTTGGCCTTGTCCAGCTGATCGTTGGCCTGTATCTGCCAGTTATGCTGGGCATCCTCGATGAACCCCTTGGGCCGTCGCACGTTGGAACCGGTAATCACCGTGCGCACGGTATCCATGGAGATGCCGTACTGGTCGAGCATCTGCGGTTCCAGCTCGACCCGCACAGCCGGCAGCGAGCTGCCGCCGATCTGCACTTCACCCACGCCCTGAACCTGGGACAGGCTTTGCGACAGGATGGTCGAGGCCAGGTCGTACAGCTGGCCTTTTTTCAGCACGTCGGAGGTCATCGACAGGACCATGATCGGCGCCTGCGACGGGTTGACCTTCTTGTAGGTCGGCATGCTGCGCATCCCGCTGGGCAGCAGGTTGCGCGATGCGTTAATGGCCGCCTGCACTTCCCTCGCAGCGCCGTTGATATCGCGCTTGATATCGAATTGCAGGATGATCCGCGTCGAGCCCTGGCTCGAGCGGCTGCTCATGGTAGTGACCCCGGCAATGGCGCCGAGGGAACGCTCCAGCGGCGTCGCCACGGTGGAAGCCATGACTTCGGGGCTGGCCCCGGACAGGCTGGCCGAGACCACGATCACCGGGAAGTCCATATTGGGCAGCGGCGATACCGGCAACAGGCCAAAACTGACGCCGCCCAGCAGCATGATCGCCAGACTCAGCAGCAGGGTCGCGACCGGGCGACGGATAAAGGGGGCCGAGAGATTCATGCGTCCGCCCGTTCCAGGTCGGCCGGCGCGTCAGGCTTGGGTCCCCAGCGACGCCCGAGGCGGTCGAAGAACAGATAGATCACAGGCGTGGTGAACAGGGTCAGGACCTGGCTGACCAGCAGCCCGCCCACCATCACCAGCCCCAGTGGCTGACGCAGTTCCGCGCCGGAACCGCTGGCGAACATCAGCGGCACGGCACCGAACAGCGCCGCCAGGGTGGTCATCAGGATCGGCCGGAAGCGCAACAGCGCCGCTTCGTAGATGGCCACGTCCGGAGCGATGCCGCGATTGCGTTCGGCGTCCAGGGCGAAGTCGATCATCATGATCGCGTTTTTCTTGACGATACCAATGAGCAGGATGATGCCGATAATGGCGATCATGCCCAAGTCGTTGCCGCTGATCAGCAACGCCAGCAGGGCGCCGATGGCCGCCGAAGGCAGGGTCGAGAGAATGGTGATCGGGTGGATATAACTCTCGTAGAGCACACCCAGGACGATGTACATGGTCACCACCGCCGCCAGGACCAGCAGCAAGGTACTCGACAGCGAAGCCTGGAAAGCCGCCGCCGCACCCTGGAACTGGGTCTGCACGCCAATAGGCATGCCGATGTCCTGCTGCACCTGGTTGATCACGTCAACCGCTGCGCCAAGGGACTCGCCCGGTGCCAGGTTGAACGACATCATCACCGCCGGGAACTGGCCGATATGGGAAATCGCCAGTTGCGCCTGACGCTGTTCGACATGGGCCAGGCTCGACAACTTGACCTGCCCGCCCGCCGTGGTCTTGACGTGGATCTGCTCCAGCGCCTCGGGGCCCAGGGTATTGCCCGAGTCGGCCTGCAGCACCACCCGGTACTGGCTGGCCTGGGTATAGATAGTGGAAATCTGCCGCTGGCCGAAGGCGTCATACAGCGCGTCGGTGATGTTGGCCACGGTCACGCCGAGACGGCTGGCGGCATCGCGATCGATCGCCAGGTACACCTGCAAGCCCCGGTCCTGCAGGTCGCTGGTGACGTCGGTGAGTTCCGTACGCTTGCTCAAGGCATCGACCAGACGGCCGCTCCACAGGCTGAGCAGATCGGCGTCCGGAGACGACATGCTGAACTGGTACTGGGTACGACTGACCCGGTCCTCGATGGTCAAATCCTGCACCGGCTGCATGAACAGGCGGATCCCGGACACTTCATCGACATTGGGTTGCAGGCGCTGGATGACCTGCGCGGCAGTCAGGTTGCGCTCGGCATTGGGCTTGAGGTTGATCAGCAGCCGACCACTGTTGAGCGTGGCATTGTCGCCGTCAACGCCGATATAGGACGACAGGCTCGCTACCGCCGGATCTTGCAGAATCACTTTGGCCAGGGCCTGTTGCCGTTGGCTCATGGCGGCAAATGAAATCGACTGTGGTGCCTCGGAAATACCCTGAATCACCCCGGTGTCCTGCACCGGGAAGAACCCCTTGGGCACGATCAGGTACAGAAAAACCGTCAGGGCCAGGGTAGCGACGGCCACCAGCAGGGTCAGCGGCTGATGCCTGAGCACCCAGCGCAACTTGTTGCCGTAGGCCTCGATCAGCCAGTCGATCCAGGCGCCGCTGGCACGATAAAAGCGGGTCTGCTCGGCGGGCGTGGGCTCGCGCTTGAGCAGGCGGGCGCACATCATCGGCGTCAGGGTCAGGGACACAACCATGGAAATCAGGATCGCCACCGCCAGGGTGATGGCAAACTCGCGGAACAGCCGCCCGACCACATCGGCCATGAACAGCAGCGGAATCAATACGGCAATCAGGGAAATGGTCAGAGACACCAGGGTAAAACCGATCTGCCGGGCGCCCTTGAGCGCAGCCTGCAACGGCGTCTCCCCTTCCTCGATATGCCGGGAGATGTTTTCCAGCATGACGATGGCGTCATCCACCACGAAACCGGTGGCGATGGTCATGGCCATCAGGGTCAGGTTATTGACCGAGAACCCGGCCAGGTACATCACGCCAAAAGTACCCACCAGGGACAGCGGCACGGCCACCGAGGGAATGATGGTCGCACTGAAGCGGCGCAGGAACAGGAAGGTCACCAGCACCACGAGCACGATGGCGATCAGCAGCTCATGCTGCACATCCTTGACCGAGGCGCGGATGGTTTGGGTACGATCGGTCAATACCGCAACATGGACGCCAGCTGGCAGGTTATCGGTGATGCTCGGCAGCAGGGTCTTGATCCGGTCCACCACCTCGATGACGTTGGCCCCCGGCTGACGCTGGATGTTCAACAGTACCGCCTGATTCTGATTGGCCCAGGCGGCCAGGCGTTCGTTTTCTGCGCCGTCAACGATCTGCGCGACATCCTTCAGGCGCAACGGCGCACCGTTGGCGTAGGCAAGAATCAGGTTGGCGTATTCGGCCGGGGATTTGAGCTGGTCGTTGGCATCGAGCATCGACACCCGGGTCGGACCGTCGAAGTTACCCTTGGGCTGATTGACGTTGGACACACCAATCAGAGTGCGCACATCGGCCAGGCTCAAACCATTGGCCGCCAGGGCGTCGGTATTGACCTTGATGCGCACCGCCTGACGCTGACCACCGGCGATACTGACCATGCCCACGCCGCTGATCTGGGCGATTTTCTGCGCCATGCGCGTGTCGACCAGATCATTGAGCTTGGGCAGCAGCATGGTCGGCGAGGTGATCGCCAGGGTCAGAACCGGGGTATCAGCCGGGTTGACCTTGTTGTACACCGGCGGTGCCGGAAGATCGGTGGGCAGCAGATTGGTCGCGGCATTGATCGCGGCCTGCACCTGCTGTTCGGCCACGTCCATGTTCAGGTCGAGACTGAACCGCAGGGTAATCACCGACGCGCCACCGGAACTGGTGGACGCCATCTGCGTCAGGCCCGGCATCTGCCCGAACTGCCGCTCCAGGGGGGCGGTGACCGAACTGGTCATCACCTGAGGACTGGCGCCGGGGTACAGGGTCATGACCCGGATGGTCGGATAGTCCACTTGCGGCAGCGCCGAAACCGGCAGCAAGGTGTAGGCGATCAGGCCGGCCAGGACAATGGCCAGCATGCTCAGGGTGGTCGCTACCGGACGCAGGATGAACAGCCGCGAGATATTCATGCGTCGCCTTTATCCGCCTTGACTGCCGGAGCCGGCTCGCCCTCTTCTTTCTTCGGCTTGCCCTGCAACTGCTGGCCGGGGCTTTTCGGCACTTCGGTGCTGTCGTTGACCACTTCCACATCACTGCCATCGCGCAGGCGGTCAGTACCTTCCAGGACCACGCGATCGCCTGCGGCCAGGCCTTCGCTGATCACCGTGGACTTGTCGTCGCTCGGCCCGGTCTTGACCGTGCGGATCTTGACCTTCTTGTCGCCGTCCAGGGCATAGACAAACGCCCCCGATGTGCCGAACTGCACCGCCGCCGATGGCACCAGAACTGCCTGCTTGAGGGTGTCGGCGCGCAAGCGCGCATTGACGAACTGATTCGGGAACAGCGTCTCGTCCTGATTCTCGAATCGGGCCTTGAATTTCAGGGTGCCGGTGGTGATATCGATCTGGTTATCGAGACTGGCGAGTACACCACTGGCCTGCAACTTGACGTCGCCACGGTCCCAGGCTTCCACCGGCAGCTTGTCGCCGCTGTGATAGCGAGCGATGACGTTGGACAGGTCTCTCTCCGGCAGGGTGAACACCACATTGATCGGCTTGGTCTGGGTGATGATCGCCAGGGCCGTGGTGTCATTGGCCGCGACCAGGTTGCCGACGTCCAGTTGCTTGAGACCGACCCGCCCGGAGATCGGCGCACGGATTCTGGTGAAGTCCAGATTCAGCTTGGCATCGTTGACCGCAGCCTGATTGGTCTTGATGGTGCCCTGATACTGATTGACCAGGGATTCGGCGGTGTCGAGGGTCTGCTTGGCGATACTGTCTTCGGCAAACAGGCTGCGATAGCGCTGCACGTCGATCTGGGCGTTCTTCAGCAGCGCCTGATTGGTAGCCAGGGTGCCTTCGGCCTGTTGCAGGGCGATCTGATAGCTGCGCGGATCTATCTCGGCCAGCATGTCACCGGCCTTGACCATCTGCCCCTCCTGGAAGTACAGCTTGACCAGTTGCCCGGCCACCTGGCTGCGAACGTTGATGGTATTCATCGCCGTTACTGTGCCCAGGGCCTTGTAGTAGATCGGGAAGTCACCCAGCGTCACTGGCGCAACACGTACCGGCACCGGCCCGGTCGCCCCACCGAAGCCTGGACGTGCCGGTATGGCCTTGGTCGGGCTGGCGCTGCTCGGGCGACGGCCTTCGCCGCGCTCGCCGGAATGGCCCGCCTGGGCCCCCTTGGCCGGGGCATCCGTGCCTTTATTGGCAAACGAGCCGGGCCAGAACCACCAGCACAGACCAACGATAATCAACAGGACCAACAGGCTGATCAGCCAGCGACGGGAATTACGGGGGCCAGACGATTGCATGAATACTCAACCATTGCGCGTGGGGCTTCTAAGCTTTATCAACGTTCAGCGTGATCCTTGCTGAAACGGCAATAAACTTTTCGGAGGCTGAACAATAAGCACTCGAGAGCGCTAAGCAAAGGGCCTTTACCGGCAATTTACCTAGTGCTTACGTTGTTAAGCGTCTGAAGCATAAATAAAAACGGCCCGGGCAAGGCCGGGCCGTCCAGTGACTGCGAGTATTGCCAACTATTACTTCAATACGGCCAGCGCAGCATCGTAATTGGGTTCCTGACCGATTTCAGCAACCAGTTCGCTGTGCAGCACGTTATTGGCTTCGTCCAGCACCACCACGGCACGGGTAGTCAGGCCGACCATAGGGCCGTCAGCAATGGCAACGCCGTAGTTCTGCATGAACTCAGGGTTACGCATGGTCGACAGGTTCTGGACGTTTTCCAGACCTTCAGCGCCGCAGAAACGTGCCTGGGCAAATGGCAGGTCAGCGGAGATGCACAGGATTACGGTGTTGGCCAGTTCATTGGCCTGGGCATTGAACTTGCGCACGGAGGTGGCGCAGGTGGGGGTATCGACGCTTGGGAAAATATTCAGCACTTTGCGCTTGCCGGCAAAGTCAGCCAGGGTCACGTCAGCAAGACCGGCGCCAACCAGTTTCAGTTCCGGGGCAACGGTACCGACCTTGGGCAATTCGCCGCTGATTTGTACCGGTTCGCCTCTACGAGTCACTTGAGCCATGAGCTGAGTCCTTATTGTCAGGATGAAAAATTATCAGGGTTGAAACGAGCCGGAAGTTAACCACGAAATGCCCTGCTCACCTACTCCATTGCCGAGGATTTCACTCAACCATTGAGCCGGTGCTGGAATTCCTCGCGGGCAAATAACTCCACCAGCCAGTCGACAAACACCCGCACCCGACGCGACAGCTGCCGATGGGGTGGATACAGCGCCATCAACGGCATGGGTGGCGGCCGCAAATGGCTGAGCACTTCACGCAGGGTGCCGCTGCGCAGTTGCTCGACCACATGATAGGTCGGTGTCTGCGCCAGGCCATAACCGGCTTCGCAGGCGGCCAGATAGCCGTCGGAATTATTGATCGACAGCGCCTTGGGCAACAGGAATTCGCGCTCCTGCCCGTCGATCATGAATTCAAGGCCGTAGCGCTTGTTGGTACTGGCCGAGAAATACTCTATGACCCGGTGCTGTTGCAAATCCTCCAGGGTCATGGGCGTGCCGTAACGTTGCAGATAGCTTTCGCTGGCGCAGGTGATCTGGGTCAGGCGGGTCAAGGGGCGGGCCACCAGAGAAGCATCCAGCAACACGCCGGCACGGATCACGCAATCGACCCCCTCACGAATCAAGTCCACCGAACGATCGCTCATACCGATCTCCAACTCGATCAAGGGATAGCGCTGACTGAATTCCGCGAGGGCCGGGACCACGATCAAGCGACCGAAACCCACCGGCATATCGATGCGCAGTACACCCTGGGGCGCGCTGCTGACCGAGGAAAACGCCGCCTCGGTGTCATCCAGATCGGCCAACAGACTGACACAGCGCTGATAGTAGGCCTGCCCGTCAAGAGTCGGGGTGACCTGACGCGTGGTGCGATGCAGCAATTGCACGCCCAGATGAGCCTCCAGTTGCTTGATCAGGATGGTCACCGAGGCCTTGGGCATATGCAGGCTCTCGGCCGCACGGGCAAAGCCGCCCAATTCGACAATGCGGGTAAACACGCGCATGGCATTGAAGCGATCCATAGGGTTCTCTTGGTAGGATTATTTAGATTTTCTAAACAGTGAAAGTAGTTTTAGCCGGTTTATCCCAATTATGTCGAGCAGTCACAATGAACCACCTTAAATCGACACAGGGCTCCTCCATGCAAACTCGTCAATTAGGCAGCAACGGCCCGCAGGTATCCGCCATCGGCCTCGGCTGCATGGGTATGACCGACTTCTACACCACCGGCGCCGATACCAGGGAAGCCATTGCCACCCTGCATCGCGCTGTCGAGCTGGGTATCAATCTGTTCGACACCGCCGACATGTACGGCCCCTTCACCAATGAAGAACTGCTTGGCAAGGCCTTGCAAGGCAAGCGCGACCAGGTGCTGATCGCCAGCAAATTCGGTTTCGTGCGCGACCCGAACAACCCCGACGCCCGCGGCATCAACGGCAGCCCCGAGTACATCCGCAGTGCCATTGATGCCACCCTGCAACGCCTGAAGATTGATACGCTGGATTTGTACTATCAGCATCGTATCGACCCGCAGGTCACGGTCGAAGAATCGGTGGGTGCCATGGCCGAACTGGTCAAGGCAGGCAAGGTGCGTTATCTGGGCCTGAGCGAGGCTTCAGCCGCCACCCTGGAGCGGGCTCACAAAATCCATCCGATCACCGCACTGCAAAGCGAATATTCGCTGTGGAGTCGTGATCCGGAAGAAAGCGGCACCCTCGCCGCCTGCCGTCGCCTGGGTATCGGTTTCGTGCCCTATAGTCCGCTGGGCCGAGGATTTCTTACCGGTACCCTCAAGAGCCCGGACGACTTTGCCGCAGACGACTATCGCCGCACCAACCCGCGCTTCCAGGGTGAAAACTTCGGCAAAAACCTGTTGCTGGTCGAGCAGGTACAGCGCCTGGCCGCAGAAAAAGGCGTGACAGCGGGGCAACTGGCCCTGGCCTGGGTACTGGCTCAGGGTAATGACCTCGTGCCGATTCCCGGCACCAAGCAGCGCACGTACCTGGAGCAGAACGTCGCGGCACTGGACATCGTGCTGAGTTCGTCCGAGTTGCAGGCGCTTAAGGACCTATTCCCGGTTGAAGCCATTGCTGGCGAACGGTATGGCGAAGTGTCGTTGAAGATGGTGAATGGCTGACAAAGCGAATGAGCTTTTGTGGGACTGGCTTAACCGGGAAGGTCTTCCATGACTCAAGGTAGTACAGTGGATATGCCGCCCCTTTCCCGGCCGAAGCCGGTCCCACAGGCTCATTTCAATTCAGTGAATGGCGGCACATATCCTTAAAAATCCCGCTTATAGAAGATATCGAGGGAGCTGGCGACACCGCTCGCCGCTTCCAGGTAAACCTTCTTGCTCAACATGTAGCGCAAGGCGATGGTGTTAGCCGGCTCGAATACGCCGACACCGTAGCGCAAGCTCAGCTTGTCGGTGATCTTGCCGCTGGCGACTACGTTGGTCTTATCGCCAGTGCCTGCGGTATCCAGTTCGAAGTCACGGATACCCAGGTCGCTGGCCAGTTTCCCGGCCGTTGAGGACCCACCGGCCAGCCCCAGAGCCAGTGCGGCCTGGGCCATCATATTACTGTCTTCCCCGGTGTTGTTCAGCGGTCGGCCCAGAACCAGATAGGACAACGCCTGCTCCTGACTCATGGCCGGTTCGGCGAACACCGTCGTGGTCGGCTGCTCGGCACTGCCGGTCAGACGAATACCGGCAATCACCTCGTCCACTTCACGAATCGCTTCGATATCCAGGTAAGGCTGATCCACGGGCCCGGCAAACAGCAGGCGGGCCTTGCGGATGGTCAGGCGCTGGCCGTACGCGCGGTAGCGGCCATCGATCAGGTTGAGTTCACCCCGGGTGTCCAGGTTATCGCCGATATGCACATGACCACGCAGATTGGCGGTCAAGCCAAAGCCACTGAAACTGAGGGTGTCCGACCCCACTTCCACATCGATATTCATGGCCATCGCCATGGGCGGCTTACCCGCCTCGGCGTGCTGACCGACGACGACGGTGTCATCCGACAGTTTCACGGTGGACGGCGGCAGCTCCCGAACAGTGATCGCCCCTTTGGGAATCAGCACTTTTCCGGCAATCGCCAGCTTGTCGCCTTGCAGACTGATATGCAGGTCGGGTGCGGCTTCCAGCTTGGCGTAGGGCTCGACCGTAACCGGCAACTGCGATCCCTTGAGGCGCAGATCGACCTGCAATGCGTTGCCCCAGTCAATCTGACCGTTGACAGTGCCCTGCCCGACCAGACCGCTTTTCCAGCCACCGTCGAGCTGTACATTGTTTCCGGCAATCAGCGCCTTGACGTTCAGATCGCGCAAATCCACCGGCAACTCCGGTCCGGAGACTTCACCATCGCTCAAGGTCATGCTGCCATTGACCTGAGGCATTAACAAACCACTCGACAGCGTACCGCTGCCATTGAGATGGCCGTTGAGCTTCTGCACACCCGCTACAAATGGCCGGGCCACCGACAGGTCAAGGCCGGTCAAGGTGAAATTGCCACTCAGGGTCTTGTTCTTCGACAGCGGGTCGATGCGCGCCGACAACTGCAAGGCACCCAGCTTGCCGCCGACGAAACTCAGTTGGGTATCGACCTGCTTGGGCGTCAGCTTGCTGCTCAGTTTGAGCTGTTCATAAGGAAAATCGAGCCAACGGTCCTGATCGCGCATGCGCAGGGTGCCGCCGCTGGCGTCGATCACTATCTGACCGTTGGGGCCGGACGCCGGGACATCGACCTGCACGTCGGCGTTGAGCAGGCCCTTCCAGGCAAAATCCTTGGGCAGCCACTGCGCGAGGCTATCCAGCGGGAACTGTTTGAGGTGATAACGCAGGCGCGGCTCGGGGGCCAGGCGCTGGTCTTCGCCGCACAGGCTCGCTGCGCCGGACACCCAGCAGTGGGCGCCGAAGTTGACCTTGCCATCGGCCAGCCGCTCCAGCCGTGCCGGTTGCTGCAAGCGCCAGTCCTGGCCGCCGCTCTGGATATCGCCGCTGGCCAGGCGTCCGCGCCAGTTGCCTTGATCCAGATTGCCGTCCAGGGCCAGGGCCAGTTTCAGCAACGGGCCTTGCAGGTTCAGTTTCACTTGCTGACGTTTGATATCGCCCTGACCGTTGACCTCTAAAGTACCCAAAGTCGTGTCGCCCAGTTTGATCACCGTCCCCTTGAGTGCCAGCGTGCCGCGTTGGCTGCTGTCCACACGCGCATCCAGGTTCAGGCTTTGCAGGTTGTTCTCCTGCCAGGTCAGTCGGCTGCCCTGTAGAGCGACCTGGCCCTGGGGCGCGTGCACCGTTCCACCGACGTCGACCCGGCCTTTGATCTGCCCCTGCAAGCCGGACCAGAGCTGGCCGAGGCGCGGCAGGTTCAGGTCCAGTTGCGCCTGCAACTTCTGTTGCAGGCTGCCCCTGCCCTGGATACGGTTGTCGCCGAGGCGGATATCCAGAGCACTCAAATTCCATTGCTCGCCACGCCCGTCGGCCTTGGCCTGCAAGACCGTCGGTTGTCCGCGCAGGCGGCCCTTGAGGTCAAGATCGGCGGTCAGGCTCAATTGTTCATTCTTGAACTGGCCCTGGCTGCGCACTGGCCCGGCCAGAGTACCGGGCAACTCGGCGACCCAGTAGGCCGGGTCGATGGCACTCAGGTCCAGGGCGGTGTCCCAGCCAATGCCGTCGGCGAACTGCAGGTTCAGGTGGCCCGTGGCCTTGCCCTTGCCCGCGACAATTTCCAGTTGCGGCAGAAACACCCGTTCAAGGTCGCCACTGAACGGGCTGTTCAGGCTGAACGGTCCGGCCGGACCGTCGAACAGGCCATTGAAGTTGCCCAGATAACGCCCATCGGTATAGGACACGTCGCCATTGAAGGTCCTGACCTTGACCTGGGGTTCGGCAATGGCCGGATACAATGAGTGCCAGGGAAAATCCTGCCAGGCGATATGAGCTTCGGCACTCAAGCCTTTTTGCCAATCCAGTTTGCCGCTCAGGTTCAGGTGCTGCCGGGGTGTGGCATTCAGCTCAAGGGCCTGAATATCCGCACCCTTTGCATCGACACGCCCTTGCAGGTTCAGGGCAACCGCCTGACCTTGCGCAGGCAGGCTGGCAGTACCATTGATCCTGTAACCCTGTTCCAGATCGCCGTCGGCGCTCAGGTTCAGTTGATTGAGTTGCAGGGTGTCGGGCAGATCGGCACTGGCCTTGAAGCTGTCGGCGGTGATCGTCACTTTGGCGGGCAAGTGTTCGGCCAGAGGCTGCAACTCACCCCCTAACAGTGCTTGCAGATAGCCGCTGCTGCGAGCCTGAAGCTTCAGGGTCTTGAGCAGATCACCCTGGATATCCAGGGCCAGACTCCACGGCTGACCGCCCTGTTCCGGCATCAGCACACTGCCCTTTGCCGTTAACGGCCAGTCGCCCTGGGGGCTCAACAAGCCGGTCAAATCGACGACGAAGGCCTCATGTTGCAGATGCGCGGTGTCGATCTGCAAGCCGTCGGCTGTCCAGTGGGCGGCCAGTTTCAGGTCGCGCAGTTGTTCCACGCCATCGACTTGCAGGCTGCCCAGTTGCACGTCACCCAGGCGCAAGGCCAGGGGCAACTGCAGATCAGGCAATGTTACAGGGCCAGGGGTCGACTCGCTCGGGGACGGCGCCAGTTGCAGCCGCACTTGCTGCGCCTGCAAACGATCGACGCACAGGGTCAATTGCAGCAGACAACCCGGCGACCAGGCCAGCACCGGTGCCGTGACTTCGACGCGAGTGCCGTCCTGTGCCCATACCAGCTGATCGGCATGCCATTGCCCGGCCAGTTGCCCTTCGAAGCCGTCAATCCGTAAACCCGGCACACTGGACAAGACCCAGCGGCTGCCGCTTTGCGTGGCCAACACCCAATATGCCAAAGCCAGAAATGCAAGCAGCAGCACAAGCAAGCTCGCGCCGCCGATTTTCAATACACGTATTACCGTTGGCCGACTCACAACTCCGGCCCCATGGAAAAGTGCAAACGAATGCCTCCCGGATCATCCAGAGCATGGGCCAGGTCCAGGCGTATCGGCCCGACCGGAGAAATCCAGCGCACGCCTATACCGATACCGCGCTTGAGACTGGGCAGTTCCAGGTTGTTGAATGAACTGCCTTCATCGATGAACGTTGCCACGCGCCATTTCTCGGCAATGGAATATTGGTACTCAAGGCTGCCAGCGATCATGTAGCGCCCGCCGATGCGGTCACCATCGGAGTTCTTCGGCGACAGCGACTGATAGTCATAGCCGCGCACGCTCTGGTCACCACCGGCAAAGAAACGCAAGGACGGCGGAATAGACTTGTAGCCATTGGTGGCATTGCCGCCCACCTGCAAACGGCCCAGCAGGCGATGATTGTCGCCCAGGGTAGTCAAGCCTTTGATCAGCGCCGTGCCGCGCAGCAGGTTGGAATCCGAAACCATGCCTTCCTTGGCCACCTGGGTATCGAACTGCAGGCGATAACCCTTGTGCGGATCAATACGGTTATCGCTGCGCAGATAGGAATAGCTCAGGCCGGGCATCAGCAAGGTACTCAGACCAGCATCGTCACCCAGCCGATACTCTTCGCGTTGCAGTTTGAGGGAAACCACCCGCTCCCAGCCACTGGGCAACTTGCTGTGCCATTCCGGGCCGACGGTCAGCAGTTTGCTGAGGCTGTCGGTGCCGGCGATTTCTTCGTATTGATAGCCACCGGCAAAGCGCAGCTTGTCGGTCAAGGGCGGATCCAGAGGGATTTCATACCACAAGCCGACGTTTTGCCGGGGCGCCGACAGTTCCATTTCCGCACCGTAGCTATCGCCATGGGCGTTGACCCAGTGGCGGGTCCAGTTGGCCTTGCCGCGGACACCGACGTCGGTGGAGAAACCCAGGCCCAGGCCCATGGTTCGGGGTTTGCGGGTATTCAGATCAACACTGACCGGCACTACCTGATTCTGCGCTGCCGTCGGTGACGCGTCGACCCGCACCCCCTCGAAATAACCGCTGGACTGCATCGCCTGATTAAGCTCGGCAATCAGCTCGGAATCATATGGCGTGTTCTCCTTGAAAGGCACCATGCGCCGCAGCAGGTCTTCATCAAAGGGCGCATCGCCAGTGAAACTGACCTTGCCCAGCCGGTAGCGCGGACCACTGTCGTAGACCAGTTCGATATCGGCCACGCCTGCCTGGGGGTCGACCAACAGACGCTGTTTAATGAAGCGTCCGCTAAAGAAGCCGAAGCGCGACGCCTGATTCTGGATCAGGTGCTTGGCGTCTTCGTAGCGGCCGTGATTGAGCACCGCGCCGGGCTTGAGCGTGTCACTTTGAGGAATCCGGAATGACTTGAGGGACGCTGCCTCGCCTTCGACGCGCAGGGTCACGTTACGCAAATGAACAGGCTCACCCGGCTGAATGTCAAGAATCAGCGCCGGGGTTTTGCCGGAGGTGACCTTGCTGTCAATACTGGCGTGATAAAAACCCAAGGCCTGAGCGGCCTTCTGCGCCTGTAACTCGGCGCCAAGGCTGAAATGGCGCAGGGCCTCGGCATCGCGCTCGCCCAGGCTGCCCACGTAGCCTTCGACATTGGCCTTGAGCTGAGGATTGGCGGGGGTCACCCTGACTTGCAACTGCGCCTCGGCGAAGGCCAGGGCGCTGCAAAAACAGAGAAAAAAACCGCTAGTGAATCGGTTGAACACTTTCATGGGCGCAGATGCTAACACGGGTGACAAGAAGCACTAGAACCTGACAAATGCCCGATAGTTCATAGCGTTAGGCCATCGCTGCAGCGGGAACTCCAGGCTTTGCGTGGAAAAACACATGCTCCCGGACCGGTCCTACAGCGACCTCTCCAATTTCCTCATAGCCCTGTCGTTTATAGAACTCCAGATAGTTCGGGTTGCCAGTGTCGAGTACGACACCCTTGGACGTCTCATCGACCGCACACCACGCATGCAACGCTGCCATCAATTGCTCCCCCAGATGATGCCCTTGATATTCCGGATGAATGCCCAACAAAGGCAGGACATGCACAGCGTCGGAGGGGATGCAGGCCTGGACGTCCTGGTGATACTCCAGATAACGCCGGGTACAGTTGAAGCCGGCACTACAGACCATGCGCAGGCGCCACGCCCAGCTTTCGGTAATTTCCAGACGACGCTGGGGCGGCGTGATCAGGGCGACGCCCACCAGGCGATCTTCAACGAACAGCCCCATGGCAGGCAGGTCCTGAAGGAAATGCTGATTGACCAGCTCGCGAATCGTAGCCCGCACTCGATGCTCGTAGCCGGCCCGCTGGGCGTTGAATAAAAAGGCAAAGCTCGGTTCATGGCGGTAGGCGTGATACAGCAGTGAACGTGTCTCGCGGCTGTAGGTGCTGTCGAGCTGGCGAACGTCGGCAGTGGATTCGGACATGCAGTGGACCTCGTTAATACCGCGCTGTCATGGGTGCAGCGTTACAAGCTTCGAGTAACGGGCGCCGCTGACAGTTCAACCCTGTTCTTGCAGCGTAGCATCGGCTAGGCTTTGCGTTTTTTCGTCAGGATCGCACGCCATGAAAATCGTCTCGTTCAACATCAACGGTCTGCGTGCCCGACCGCATCAACTGGCAGCACTGATCGACAAGCATCAGCCAGACGTCATTGGCCTGCAGGAAACCAAGGTCTCCGACGAGCAATTTCCCCAGGCCGAGATCGAAGCACTGGGCTACCACGTGCACTTTCACGGACAAAAAGGCCACTACGGCGTTGCCCTGCTCTCGCGCCAGGCACCACTGACCGTGCACAAAGGCTTCGACGGCGATGATGAAGAAGCCCAGAAGCGTTTTATCTGGGGCACTTTCGCCGACGCCAACGGCTTGCCGGTGACCATCATGAATGGCTACTTCCCCCAGGGCGAAAGCCGCGACCACCCGACCAAATTCCCGGCCAAACAGCGTTTCTACAACGATCTGCAGCAGTTGCTGGAAGGCCAGTTCAAGAACGACCAGCCGTTGGTGGTCATGGGCGACGTGAACATCTCTCCCCAGGATTGTGATATCGGCATCGGCCCGGATAATGCCAAGCGCTGGCTGAAGACCGGCAAGTGCAGCTTCCTGCCGGAAGAGCGCGAGTGGATGGAACGCCTCAAGGCCTGGGGCCTGGTGGACAGCTTCCGTCACCTCTACCCCGAAGTGATTGATCAGTTCAGTTGGTTCGACTACCGCAGTCGTGGCTTCGAGGACTCGCCCAAGCGTGGCCTGCGCATCGACCTGATCATGGCTTCCAGGGGCCTGGAGCCAAGGATCAAGGCAGCGGGCGTCGACTACGAACTGCGTGGCATGGAAAAGCCTTCGGACCATGCGCCGATCTGGCTGGAATTGAGCTAAGCCAGCGTGATCTGACCAGCGGGACAGTTTTGTCACCGCCCGTCATATTCCCGCAACGAGACTGTCTTATTCTCCCGGCACTTTCTGTCCTGCAGAGGTGCCGCAAATGCCGCGCACTCTTACTTTTCGTACCCTTTCACTGTTGGCGCTGCTGGGCGCAGTGGTGTTTTCTGTCGCTGCTTCGGCGGCTCTGCCCTTGCCTGCCCAAGGCACGACCGCCCTGCGTATCCAGGGCTCCAACACCATCGGTGCGGAACTGGGGCCCGCCCTGGTTGAAGGGCTGTTGCGCAAACAAGGCCTGCAACAAGTGCATCGCGAACCGGGCAATACTGCCAACGAAGTCAACGTCATCGCCACGGCCACGAATGGGCAAATCGTCAGCGTCAGCGTGGCGGCCCATGGTTCGACCACAGGTTTTGCCGCACTCAAGGCCGGTAGCGCCGATCTGGCCGCCTCCTCCCGACCGATCAAGGACAAGGAAATCAGCGAGCTGAGCGGCATCGGCGATCTGCGCAGCGCCAAGGCCGAGCAGACCATCGCCATAGACGGCGTCGCGGTGATCCTCCATCCCGGCAATCCGCTGCGGGAGCTCAATACTGTGCAACTGGCGCAGATATTCTCCGGACAGGTGCAGAACTGGGAAGAAGTCGGCGGCACCGGGGGCGCCATTCACCTGTACGCCCGGGATGAACAGTCCGGCACCTTTGATACCTTCAGCGAGCTGGTACTGGCCAGGAATGGCAAAAGCCTTTCACGCACGGCCAGGCGCTTCGAGTCCAGCGAGCAACTGTCCGACGCAGTCAGCCAGGATCGCCAGGGCATCGGTTTTATCGGCCTGCCCTACGTGCGCCGGGCCAAGGCCCTGGCGATCATCGACGGTGACTCCAAAGCCATGCTGCCAACCATCAGCCTGATCGCCACCGAGGACTACCCGCTGTCGCGGCGTCTGTACTTCTATTTGCCTGCCGAACTGCATCAACCCTGGGCTCAGGCCCTGGTAGCCTTCGCACAAAGTGCGGAAGGCCAGGCCATCGTCGCGCAGAACGGTTTTGTCGCCCAGACCGTGCAGCCGATCAAGGTGCAACCCACCGCGCAGATGCCCGCGCAATATCAGGCCCTGACCCGCCAGGCCGAGCGTTTGTCTGTCAATTTTCGCTTCGCCCAGGGCAGCGCCCGCCTCGACAGCAAGGCGCAACGTGATCTCAAGAGGGTTGCCGACTACCTGAACAAACGCGACCGCCACGATCAGCGAGTCACGCTGGTGGGCTTCGGTGACGCCAAGGATGATCCGGCTCGCGCGACCTTGCTGTCGAAACTGCGGGCCATGGCGGTACGGCGCGAGCTGATGAAAAACGGCGTCAACCCCAACGATGTACTCGGTTTCGGCGACGAAATGCCAGTGGCCGCCAACGATGTCGACGACGGGCGGATCAAGAATCGTCGGGTTGAGGTGTGGGTCAATTAGCGGCAAGTGATACATACACAACAGGTGGGACCGGCCTTAGCCGGGACGCGGCCTGTCTGATCACGGAAATATCGCGAAGACACCGGCCCTTTCCCGGCTAAAGCCGGCCCCACGGACATCGCTCCTGCTACAACGGGAGTGATGCCTTTCTCAACGTCGCTCGCTACGCAACATCTCCTTGGGTACATGCTTGCCGATCTCGTACTTGCCGATCGCCGCGCGATGCACTTCGTCCGGGCCGTCAGCCAGGCGCAGGGTGCGTTGCATGGCGTACATGTAGGCCAGCGGGAAGTCGTTGGACACCCCGGCACCGCCGTGGATCTGGATAGCCCGGTCGATCACCCGCAGCGCGACATTGGGCGCCACCACCTTGATCTGGGCGATTTCGCTTTTCGCCACCTTGTTGCCGACGGTATCCATCATGTACGCCGCCTTGAGGGTCAGCAGGCGGGCCATGTCGATCTCCATGCGCGAGTCGGCGATCTTGTCGACGTTACCGCCCAGGCGCGCCAGGGGACGACCGAAGGCTTCGCGGCTGACCGCACGCTTGCACATCAACTCCAGCGCCCGCTCGGCCATACCGATGGAGCGCATGCAATGGTGAATTCGACCCGGGCCCAGGCGCCCCTGGGCAATCTCGAAGCCCCGGCCCTCGCCCAGCAACACATTTTCATAAGGCACGCGCACGTTGTCGAACAGCACTTCGGCGTGGCCGTGGGGCGCGTCGTCGTAACCGAACACCGGCAGGGGGCGCACAATGGTTACCCCCGGTGCGTCAGTGGGTACCAGAATCATCGAGTGCTGGGCATGACGCGGGCCGTCCGGATCGCTGAGCCCCATGAAGATCATCACTTTGCAGCGCGGATCGCAGGCGCCGGAAGTCCACCATTTGCGACCGTTGATCACCCATTCATCGCCCTGGCGTTCAGCACGAGCGGCCATATTGGTAGCGTCGGACGAGGCCACATCCGGTTCGGTCATTGCGAAAGCCGAGCGGATATCCCCGCGCAGCAGCGGCTCCAGCCACTGGCGCTTCTGCGCATCACTGCCGTAACGCACCAGCACTTCCATGTTGCCGGTGTCCGGCGCCGAGCAATTGAACGGCTCCGGCCCCAGCAATGAACGACCCATGATTTCCGCCAAAGGCGCATATTCAAGGTTGGTCAGGCCCGCACCCAGCTCGGACTCCGGCAGGAACAGGTTCCACAAGCCCTCGGCCTTGGCCTTGGCTTTGAGCTCGTCCATGATCGCCGTCGGCTGCCAGCGGTCGCCTTCACTGACCTGACGCTCGAACACCGGCTCGGCCGGATAAACATAGGTATCCATAAACGCGGTGACGCGCTCACGCAATTCCTGAACCTTGGGGGAGTACGCAAAATCCATGAGAGCTACCTTCGCAATGAGGGATCGGTTGTCATGGAAACGATGCTAGAGCAGCGATCTGCATTTATCTAACCTATTCTCAGCGTGTATAAACATTCATAACCGATATATGATCGACTGATTGAGCAGTTCACAAAAACAATAAGGAAGGCGCCCCATGAACCTGAGCAAGGTCGATCTGAACCTATTCATTGTCTTCGACGCGATCTACACCGAAGCCAACCTGACCCGCGCCGGCCAGATTGTCGGCATTACCCAGCCCGCCGTGTCCAATGCCCTGGCCCGCCTGCGTGAAACCTTCAACGATCCGCTGTTCGTGCGCACTGCCCAAGGCATGGTGCCGACGCCCATGGCCCAGAACATCATCGGCCCGGTGCGCAATGCCCTGTCATTGCTGCGTGTGTCGGTGCAGGAAAGCCGCATCTTCAATCCGTTGCAGGCAAACAAGAACTACCGCATCAGCATGACCGACCTCACCGAAGCGGTGATCCTGCCGCTGCTGTTCCAGCGCCTGCGTCGCCTGGCGCCCACCGTGACCATCGAGAGTTTCCTTTCCAAGCGTCGCGAGACCACCAAGGAACTGGCCGCCGGGCGTCTTGACTTCGCCGTCGACGCACCGCTCAACACAGACCCGCAGGTGCGTCACGTCAAGCTGATGGAAGACCGCTACGTGTGTGCCATGCGCAAGGGCCATCCGTTGGCGCACAAGGAGGCCTTCGTTCTTGATGACTACCTGTCCCTGACTCACATTCATATTTCCAGTCGTCGCAGCGGCCTCGGTCATGTTGATCTGGCCCTGGGCAAGATGGGCATCCAGCGCAAGATCGCCCTGCGCTCGCAGCATTACCTGATGGCGTCCCAGGTGTTGCAGCAAACCGATATGGTCATGACCGTGCCGGAGCGCTTTGCACGGCGTAATGACCTGCACTATGTCTATGTCCCGGTCAACGACGTACCCACCGTGGAAACTCACCTGTACTGGCACGAAAGTACCGACCAGGATCCGGCCAACCGTTGGATGCGCGAGCAGATCATTGAGCTGTGTCAATGGGTCACGGCCCAAGAGAAGAAGCTCGAAAAAACCTTGGAATCAAACGCTATCTAATTGTTTTAGAACAGATAGCACCAATTAAAGTATTTTCGAGAATAACGAATATCGCCAAATGTGCAGGCAGCATGCTTGACGTATACGTCAAGCACACCTTAGGTTAATGGCACGCTTCCATCGAGCCTTGCCATGAGCAGTCAGACCTACAGCATTTCCGACCTCGCCCGGGAGCTGGATATCACCACCCGGGCCATCCGTTTCTACGAAGAGCAAGGCATGCTCGCCCCCGAAAGACGTGGCCTGGAGCGGATCTACTCGGCCCGGGACAAGGTCACCCTCAAGCTGATCCTGCGGGGTAAACGCATCGGCTTCTCCCTGGCCGAATGCCGCGAACTCATTGAGCTTTACGATCCCAGCGGCGGCAATCAGAAGCAACTGACCACCATGCTCGGCAAGATCGAAGAACGTCGCGGGCAACTGGAACAGCAACTGCTCGACATCCAGCAAATGCAGCTGGAACTGGATACCGCCGAAGAGCGATGCCGCACCGAACTTGAAAAGATTTCTTTAAGTTCAATAGCTTAAGAAATATTTCTCGAAAAGTAATTAATTGGAGCCCGTCATGTCCCTGCCTCAATCCGTGCGTCTGGTGGAGGTCGGTCCTCGCGACGGCCTGCAGAACGAAGCCAACCCGGTGAGCATCACCGACAAGGTCAACCTGGTGAATGACCTGACCGACGCCGGGATGCGCCACATTGAAGTCGGCAGCTTCGTCTCGCCCAGGTGGGTGCCACAGATGGCCGGCTCCGCAGAGGTCTTCGCCGCTATCGGGAAGCGCCCGGGAGTCATCTACTCGGCCCTGACGCCGAACCTGCGAGGTCTCGAAGACGCCCTTGCCGCCGGAGTACGGGAGGTCGCGGTATTTGCGGCGGCTTCGCAAGCCTTCTCGCAACGCAATATCAACTGTTCGATCAAGGAGAGCCTGGAACGGTTCGTGCCGATCATGGATACCGCGCGCGCTCATGGCATTCAGGTGCGCGGCTATGTGTCTTGCGTGCTGGGCTGCCCCTATGAGGGTGTTATCAGCCCGCAACAGGTCGCGGCTGTTGCCCGTGAGTTGCTCGATATGGGCTGCTACGAGATATCTCTGGGCGATACCATCGGCACTGGCACGCCGGGGGCAACCCGCACCCTGCTGGACGTCGTGGCGGCTCATGTCCCGCGCGAGCAATTGGCCGGGCATTTCCATGACACCTATGGTCAGGCCCTGGCCAATATCTACGCCAGCCTGCTGGAAGGCGTCAGCGTTTTCGACAGCTCGGTCGCCGGACTGGGTGGCTGCCCTTACGCAAAAGGTGCCAGCGGCAACGTCGCCAGCGAAGACGTGCTGTACATGCTCAATGGCCTGGGCATCGAATCCGGTGTTGACCTGGATCGCCTGATAGCCGCCGGCCAGGGCATTTCGAAAGCTTTGGGCCGGACCAATGGCTCCAGAGTGGCGCGAGCTCGTTTGTCGGCCTGAAGTGCGACAAGTTGTCACAGAGTGTTACCCTGAGGCCATCGCCACCCTGTAACGGGTAACACGGAAACAGATTCAGCCCTGGAAAACGGGCCGAGAAAAACAGAGAAACCGGCAACTCATTGTTTTTAAAGGACTTATAAAAACTGGCACGGCTTCTGCTATATCTTCGGTACAACAAAAATAAAAAAGCATGCAGTACCCCAATAAAAACAATACGTATCGGCTCTGACACAACAAGAACAACACGGACAGAGACGCAGCTAACAGATTTTTTTGGAGTGGATGGCTTTACGGAACCCATTGGGTTCGCGACCTGGCACAGAACAATAAAACTACCCCAAGGTAGCGACAGACAGGTTGGATCGGGCTTCGCCAGAAGCAGATGAAAGCAGCATCAGCGCTCAAAAAAATACGTTTGCTCTTGACCCCGAATGGGGGTCGCTTACAAAGCAGCCAGAGGGCAGGTCGCCAAAAACAACAATAGGCCACCCAAAACAAAAAGAGCATGCAAACAAACTTGAAGGGGAGCTTAGGCTCCCCTTCGTGCTTTCCAACATCCTTCCTACAATCTCCTCGCCCCCCCTATCCGCCATGCACTCATCAATTGACCTCAACCCGCAACAGGTTTACGTTAACGTAAAGGTCATAGCCATCCAGCCAATAACAACAGGACTGCCCCTTTATGAATTACCCCAGCCTGAATTTCGCCCTGGGCGAAACCATCGACATGCTGCGTGACCAGGTAAAAGCCTTCGTCGCCGCTGAAATCACTCCTCGCGCTGCCCAGATTGACCGGGACAACCTGTTCCCTGCCGACCTCTGGCGCAAACTCGGTGATATGGGCCTGCTGGGCATTACCGTGGAGGAAGAATACGGTGGCACCGGCTTGAGTTACCTGGCCCACGTAGTGGCCATGGAAGAAATCAGCCGCGGCTCTGCCTCGGTGGCGCTGTCCTACGGCGCTCACTCCAATCTGTGCGTGAACCAGATCAAGCGCAACGGCAATGCCGGGCAGAAAGCCAGGTATCTGCCCAAGTTGATCAGCGGCGAACATGTCGGCGCGTTGGCCATGAGCGAACCCAATGCCGGCTCCGACGTCGTGTCGATGCGCCTGCGCGCCGACAAGCGTGGCGATCGCTTCGTGCTCAACGGCAGCAAGACCTGGATCACCAACGGCCCTGACGCCAATACCTACGTAATCTATGCCAAGACCGAGCCGGAAAAGGCCGCCCACGGCATCAGCGCTTTTATCGTCGAGCGCGACTGGAAAGGCTTCAGCCGTGGCAACAAATTCGACAAGCTGGGCATGCGCGGCTCCAATACCTGCGAGCTATTCTTCGATGACGTCGAAGTACCCGAGGAAAATCTGCTCGGCGCCCTCAATGGCGGGGTCAAGGTGTTGATGAGCGGCCTGGACTATGAGCGCGTGGTGCTCTCCGGCGGCCCCACCGGAATCATGCAGGCCTGCCTGGACGTCGTGCTGCCCTATATCCACGATCGCAAACAGTTCGGCCAGAGCATCGGCGAATTCCAGTTGATCCAGGGCAAGGTTGCCGACATGTACACCCAGCTCAACGCCAGCCGCGCCTACCTGTATGCCGTGGCCCAGGCCTGTGAGCGCGGCGAAACCACGCGCAAGGACGCCGCCGGGGTGATTCTCTACACCGCCGAGCGCGCCACGCAAATGGCCCTGGATGCCATCCAGATTCTGGGTGGCAACGGCTATATCAACGAATTCCCCGCCGGACGCCTTCTGCGCGACGCCAAGCTTTATGAGATCGGAGCGGGCACCAGCGAGATTCGGCGCATGTTGATCGGCCGCGAACTGTTCAACGAAACCCGCTGAAGCCACCGGACTGACTGGAGTAACCCATGGCTATCCTGCCGACTCATATCAATGCGCGTTCGCCGGAATTCATTCAGAACAGCGCCAGCCTGCTGGAGCTGGTCAAGGACCTGCAACAGAAGCTGGGCAAAATCCATCAGGGCGGTGGCCAGGTCGCCCAGGAGCGTCATACGTCTCGCGGCAAGCTGCTGCCACGGCAGCGCATCAACCGCCTGCTCGATGTCGGCTCGCCTTTCCTGGAAGTCGCGCAACTGGCCGCCCATGAGGTCTATGGCGAAGAGGTGCCGGCTGCCGGACTGATCGTCGGCATCGGTCGGGTCGAAGGCGTCGAGTGCATGATCGTCGCCAATGACGCCACGGTAAAAGGCGGCTCCTACTATCCCCTGACGGTTAAAAAGCACCTTCGCGCCCAGACCATTGCCCAGCAAAACCGTTTGCCATGCATCTATCTAGTGGATTCGGGCGGCGCCAACCTGCCACGTCAGGACGAAGTGTTTCCGGATCGCGAGCACTTCGGGCGGATTTTCTTCAATCAGGCCAACATGAGCGCCCAGGGCATCGCCCAGATCGCCGTGGTCATGGGTTCCTGCACGGCTGGTGGTGCCTATGTCCCGGCCATGGCCGACGAAACCATCATGGTCCGCCAGCAGGCAACGATCTTTCTCGCCGGGCCGCCACTGGTCAAGGCCGCCACTGGCGAAGTGGTCAGCGCCGAGGAACTGGGCGGTGCCGATCTGCATTGCCGCACTTCAGGGGTTGCCGACCACTACGCCGATAACGACGAGCACGCCCTGGAACTCGCGAGGCGCTGCATCGCCAACCTCAATTGGCACAAGCAGGGCCGCCTCAACAGCCTGGCGCCCATCGCGCCGCTGTATCCCGGCGACGAGCTGTATGGCGTGATACCCGCCGACGCCAAGCACCCCTTCGACGTGCGTGAAGTCATTGCGCGACTGGTCGATGGCTCGGTCTTCGATGAGTTCAAGGCGCTGTTCGGTACCACCCTGGTCTGCGGTTTTGCCCATTTGCACGGCTACCCCATCGCCATCCTGGCCAATAACGGCATTCTGTTCGCAGAAGCGGCCCAGAAAGGCGCGCATTTTATCGAACTGGCCTGCCAGCGCGGCATTCCCCTGCTGTTCCTGCAGAACATCACCGGCTTCATGGTCGGGCAGAAATACGAGGCCGGCGGCATCGCCAAGCATGGCGCCAAGCTGGTCACCGCCGTCGCCTGCGCCAAGGTGCCGAAATTCACCGTAATCATCGGCGGCAGCTTCGGCGCCGGTAACTACGGCATGTGCGGCCGCGCCTATGACCCGCGCATGCTGTGGATGTGGCCCAACGCGCGGATTGGCGTGATGGGCGGCGAGCAGGCCGCCGGGGTGCTGGTGCAGGTCAAGCGTGAACAGGCCGAACGCAACGGCTTGCCCTTCAGCGCCGCGCAGGAAGCCGAGATCAAGCAACCGATACTCGATCAATACGAACATCAGGGCCATCCCTACTACTCCAGCGCCCGGCTGTGGGACGACGGTGTCATCGACCCGGCACAGACCCGCGACATTCTGGCCCTGGCCCTGTCCGCCGCCCTCAACGCCCCTATCGAGCCGACCACTTTCGGCCTTTTCCGGATGTGACCCATGAGCGACTTCCATACCCTCGAACTGATTGGCGATCCGCGCGGCTTCGCGACTCTGTGGTTGAACCGCCCGGAAAAAAACAACGCCTTCAATGCCCAGATGATCCGCGAGCTGATTGTCGCCCTGGACCAGTTGCAGGCTGACCCGAGCCTGCGCTTCCTGCTGATTCGCGGCCGTGGCAAACACTTCAGCGCCGGCGCCGATCTGGCCTGGATGCAGCAGTCAGCCAACCTCGACTACAACACCAATCTGGATGACGCCCGGGAACTGGCCGAGCTGATGTACAACCTCGAACGCCTGAAGATGCCTTCCCTGGCGGTGGTCCAGGGCGCGGCTTTTGGCGGGGCCCTGGGCCTGATCAGTTGCTGCGACATGGCCATTGCCGCCGACGACGCGCAGTTCTGCCTGTCGGAAGTGCGCTTTGGCCTGGCCCCGGCAGTGATCAGTCCGTTTGTCGTGCAAGCCATGGGGAAACGAGCGGCGCGGCGTTATGCCCTGACCGCCGAGCGCTTTGACGGTGCGCGGGCGCAGCAACTGGGTTTGATTGCCGAATGTTACCCGGCAGTGGAGCTGGAGCAACAGGTCGAGCAATGGATCGACAACCTGCTGCTCAACAGCCCCCAGGCTATGCGCACGAGCAAAGCTTTGCTACGGGAAATGGGCGATGGCGAGCTGACTGCGGCGCGCCGTCGCTACTGCGAAAACACCATAGCCCGCATCCGTATCAGCGGCGAAGGCCAGGAAGGTCTGCGTGCCTTCCTCGAGAAGCGTCCACCCAACTGGCAGCCCCGGAAAAAGGAGTCGCGCCCATGAGCGCCCCGACCACACTCACCACCCTGCTGGTAGCCAACCGTGGCGAAATCGCCTGCCGCATCATGCGCACCGCCAAACAGCTTGGCCTGACCACCGTCGCCGTACACAGCGACATTGACCGCGAAGCCCGCCATAGCCGCGAAGCCGATATCCGCGTTGACCTGGGCGGCAGCAAGGCCACCGACAGCTACCTGATGATCGACAAACTGATCGCCGCCGCCCAGGCCAGCGGCGCCCAGGCGATTCACCCCGGTTACGGCTTTCTTTCGGAAAACGCCGGATTCGCCCGGGCCGTGGAGCAGGCCGGGCTGATCTTCCTTGGCCCGCCCTCCTCGGCCATCGACGCCATGGGTAGCAAATCCGCAGCCAAGCGCCTGATGGAAGAAGCCGGTGTACCACTGGTGCCGGGCTATCATGGCGAAGCCCAGGATATCGACACCTTCCGTGCCGCCGCCGAACGCATAGGCTATCCGGTGTTGCTCAAGGCTACCGCCGGTGGCGGCGGCAAAGGCATGAAGGTAGTGGAACATCCCGACGAGTTGGCCGAAGCCCTGGCTTCAGGTCAGCGTGAGGCGCTGTCTTCGTTTGGCGACTCGCGCATGCTGGTGGAGAAATACCTGCTCAAGCCCCGGCATATCGAGATCCAGGTCTTTGCCGATCAACAGGGCCATTGCCTGTACCTCAACGAGCGCGACTGCTCGATTCAGCGCCGTCATCAGAAAGTCGTCGAAGAAGCCCCGGCTCCCGGCCTCAATCAGCAACTGCGCGAGGCCATGGGCGAAGCCGCCGTGCGGGCGGCACAAGCCATCGGCTATGTCGGCGCCGGAACCGTGGAATTCCTGCTCGACTCGCGGGGCGAATTCTTCTTTATGGAAATGAACACGCGGCTGCAGGTCGAGCACCCGGTGACCGAGTTCATTACCGGCCTGGATCTGGTGGAATGGCAGCTTCGTGTAGCCCAGGGCCAGCCACTGCCTTTGACTCAGGAACAGGTGCCCTTGATCGGCCATGCCATCGAAGTGCGCCTGTATGCCGAGGACCCTGACCATGACTTCCTCCCCGCCACCGGCCATCTTGAAGTCTATCGCGAGTCGCAGCCTGGCATCGGTCGGCGCATCGACAGCGGTGTTGCCGAAGGCGACAGCATCTCTCCCTTCTACGACCCAATGCTCGGCAAACTGATAGCCTGGGGCGAAAACCGCGAACAGGCGCGCCTGCGTCTACTGGCCATGCTCGACGAATTCCTGGTGGCCGGGGTCAGGACCAACCTGCGCTTCCTGCGCAAAATCATCAGCCACCCGGCCTTTGCTGCGGCCGAACTGGACACCGGTTTCATTCCGCACTATCAGGCCGACCTGCTGCCACCGCCCTCGCCACTGGACGACAGGTTCTGGCAGGCAGCCGCTGCGGCTTATCTGCAAAGCGAACCCGGGCGCATCCGTCAGGACGATGCCCATTCCCCCTGGACGGCGAGCGATGGCCTGCGCGTCGGACTGCCTGCGGAGATCGATCTGCACCTGAGCTGTAACGATCAGCAACAATGCGTCCGCCCTGCCAGCGGCAGCATGCAACTGCAAGGCGAGCACCTGTCGATCGAGCAGAACGGCATCCGCCGCCAGCACCTGGCCCTGCGCCGTGGTGCGACCCTGTACCTGCAATGGCAAGGTGAACTGCATGCCATCCGCCGTTACGACCCGATAGCCGCCGTCGACGCCCGGCATGCACCGGAAGGCGGCCTCAGCGCGCCCATGAACGGCAGCATCGTGCGGGTATTGGTCGAGGTCGGCCAGCCGGTCGAGGCCGGCACGCAACTGGTGGTGTTGGAAGCCATGAAAATGGAACACAGCATCCGCGCCAGGCAGGCCGGCACGGTCAAGGCGCTGTATTGCAGTGAGGGGGAGATGGTGAGCGAAGGCACAGTGTTGGTGGAACTGAGTCAAGAAGACTGACGCAATGCCGTTGGAGCGAGGCTTGCCCGCGAATCGCATCTTTGGTCGACATTTGCGTCGACGGGGCCGATGCGTTCGCGGGCAAGCCTCTCTCCAACGGCTCCCTTTTACGCCGCTACCTCATATAACTTCGGCAACTCAACCTCGCCGCTGACCAGGCTCTGGCGCATCCGCGCCGCCTGCAATGCCGCAGCCTTCATCGCACTTTCCTTGACGTGACCATAACCACGAATGCGCTCCGGCAGACGTGCCAGGCTCAGCGCCGTGTGGCGGTTCTTTTCGGACAGATGCTGCATGATCAGCTGAATATCGCCGACATAGCTGGCAATCAATTCCCGCTCCTGGCGCCGTTCCAGGCTGCGCCCGAACGGATCGAAGGCGGTACCACGGAGGAATTTGAAACGGGCCAGCACATCGAAGGCTTTCAGCATCCATGGCCCGAAGCTGCGTTTACGTGGCAGCCCGTTGTTCGGATCGCGCTTGGCCAGCCAGGACGGCGCCAGATGAAACTCCAGGCGGTAATCCCCTTCGAACTGCGCCTCAAGTTGACGAGTGAACTCGCCATTGCTGTACAGCCGCGCAACCTCGTATTCGTCCTTGTAAGCCAGCAACTTGAAGTAGTTGAACGCCACCGCTTCGCCAAGCACGGCCTGTTGACCGGGGAAGCGTGCAGCTTCGACCTGACGCACCCGCTCCACCAGAGTCCGGTAATCCTCGGCATAAGCGCTGTTCTGGTAGTCGGTGAGAATGCGCACATTGGCTTCGATGCGCTGATCAAGGGTCAGATCCTCAAGCGCTGGCTCGCTGACTGCGCCAGGATTGGCCGCGGCCACGACCGCTGGCAGATCATGGACGGCACGACGGCCCCAGAGAAACGCCTGCTGATTGAGTTTGACCGCCACACCGTTAAGCTCGATGGCCTTTTCAATGGCCGCCGAAGTCAACGGAATCAATCCCAATTGATAGGCATAACCGAGCATGAACAGGTTGCTGGCGATGCTGTCGCCCATCAGTTTGGTAGCCAGGTCGGTGGCTTCGACGAAGTGGGTCTTTTGCGCGCCCACCGCATCGCGAATGCTCTGCTTCATGGCTTCGGCCGGAAATTCGGCGTCCGGATTACGGGTGAACTCGGCGGTCGGGGTCTGCTGGCTATTGACCACGGCATGGGAACTGGCCACGTTCAGCTTGGCCAAGGCATCCGGCCCTGCTGCAACCAATAGGTCGCAGCCCAAGAGCAGATGGGCTTCGCCCGCCGGAATACGCACGGCAAACAGATCGGCCTGATGGGCAGCGATGCGGATATGGCTGACCACGGGGCCGAACTTCTGCGCCAGACCGGCCTGATCCAGCACGCTGCAGCCCTTGCCTTCCAGATTGGCGGCAAAGCCGAGCATTGCACCCACCGTGGTCACGCCGGTGCCACCCACACCCGGCAGAAGGATATTGAAGGGCTTGTCCAGGCTTGGCAGCCGAGGCTCCGGCAATTGCGCAAAGGCAGCAACCTGCACCGGCAATTCGGGCTTGCGCAGGCGACCGCCATGCACGGTGACGAAGCTTGGGCAGAACCCTTCGACGCAGCTGAAATCCTTGTTGCAGGCGCTCTGGTCGATCTCCCGCTTGCGTCCCTGGGCGGTTTCCTTCGGCAATACCGACAGGCAACCGGACTTGGCGCCGCAATCGCCGCAGCCTTCGCACACGGCAGGGTTGATGAGGGCGCGCTTTTCCAGGTCAGGCATGGTGCCGCGCTTGCGCCGCCGACGCTTCTCCGTGGCACAGGTCTGGTCGTAAATGATCACCGAGACGCCCTTGAATTCACGCAGCTCTTTCTGCACGGCGTCCAGGTCACGGCGGTGGTGGAAACTGGTGATCGGCGCGAAAGCCTCGCGGCTCGGGTATTTATCCGGATCATCAGAGACCAGGGCAATACGCTTGACGCCTTCGTTGAACACCTGGCGACTGAGCTGATCGACCCGTAGCACGCCGTCGATAGGCTGACCACCGGTCATGGCCACGGCGTCGTTATACAGAATCTTGTAGGTGATATTGACCCCGGAAGCCACCGCCGCCCGTAGCGCCAGGTGCCCGGAGTGGAAGTAAGTACCGTCACCGAGGTTCTGGAACACGTGGGGCGTTTCGGTAAAGGGTGCCTGGCCGATCCAGGTCACGCCCTCGCCCCCCATCTGGGTGAAGGTTTCGGTTTCCCGATCCATCCAGATGGTCATGTAATGGCAACCGATCCCGGCCAGGGCGCGGCTGCCTTCCGGTACCCGGGTCGAGGTATTGTGCGGGCAGCCTGAACAGAAATGCGGCGTGCGCTGGGTCGTGAACAGCGGCGCCTGCAGAGCCTTTTCCTTTTCGCTGAGGAATTGCAGGCGTGACTCGATCTGCGGGCTGCTGTAGAACGGCGCGAGGCGCTTGGCGATGACCCGGGCGATCATGGCCGGTGTCAGCTCGCTGAGGTTGGGCAACAGCGAACGACCCTGCTCATCGAACTCGCCGACTACCACCGGGCGGCGCTCCACCGGCCAGTTGTAGAGCTGGCCAGTAAGCTGGTCTTCGATGACGCTGCGTTTTTCCTCGACCACCAGAATCTCGCTGAGGCCTTCGGCAAAGTCGTGCACCGACACCGGTTCCAGGGGCCAGCTCATGCCGACCTTGAGTACGCGGATACCGACCTTGTCGCACAGTTCCAGATCGATACCCAGCTCTTCCAGGGCCTGACGTACATCCAGATAGGACTTGCCAGTGGTGATGATGCCCAGGCGTGGTTGCTGCGAGTCAATCACCACCTTGTTCAACTGATTGGCGCGGGCAAAGGCCCGGGCGGCGTAAATCTTGTAGGTGTTGAGCCGCGCCTCCTGGGCCAGGGGCGGATCGGGCCAGCGAATATGCAGGCCGCCTTCGGGGAGCACGAAATCTTCGGGAATACAGGTCTGTACCCGCAGTGGATCGACTTCCACCACAGCCGAGGAATCGACGTTTTCGGCAATGGTCTTCATCGCCACCCAGCAACCGCTGTAGCGCGACAATTCCCAGCCGATAATGCCGTAATCGAGGATTTCCTGGACGTTACTGGGATTGAGCACCGGAATCATTGAGGCGATAAAGGCATGCTCGCTCTGATGCGCGATGGTCGACGACTTGCAGCCATGATCGTCACCGGCCAGCACCAGCACGCCGCCATGCTCGGAGGTGCCGGCGGAGTTGGCGTGCTTGAACACATCGCCACTGCGATCGACGCCAGGCCCCTTCCCGTACCACAGGGCAAACACCCCGGCGTACTTGCCTTCGGGAAACAGATTGACCTGCTGACTGCCCCATACTGCCGTCGCCGCCAACTCTTCATTGATGCCGGGCTGGAAGTGAATGGCGTTCTGTTGCAGGTAATCCTTGGCGTCCCACAGGCTCTTGTCGAGGTTCCCCAATGGCGAGCCGCGGTAGCCGGAGATAAACCCGGCAGTGTTCAGGCCACGGGCTTCATCGCGCTGTTTTTGCAGCATCGGCAGGCGGGTCAGGGCCTGGGTACCAGTCAGGTACAGATTGCCGGTAGCGAGGCGGTACTTATCATCCAGACGAATATCAGCCAAAGACATTCGAGACTCCCTTGTTTTTATTATCGAGATGTCGAGTAGCCGGGACGGTCGACCCGGCGGTCACAAGCAAAATACTGCCTGTTGCCGGCGGGCTTTTTCTTTCTAAATGCCAGCGAATTCGCTGATACTGCGCATGATCGTTTCTATAAAAACAAGATAAAGGGTCAATTCATGCAGGTAAAACTCAGCCCCATCGACCGCAAGATCCTGCGCCTGCTGCAGCACGATGCTGATCTCTCCGCTGCGCAAATCGCCGAACGGGTCGAGCTGTCGCAATCACCGTGCTGGCGGCGCATCAATCGCTTGCAGGAAGAAGGCGTGATCGAACGCAAGGTCGCCCTGCTCAACCCGCGCAAGCTTGGGCTGACCATGACGGTGTTCGTCGATGTGAAACTATCCGGACATGGACGGCGCTTTCTCGCTGAATTCGAGGAGGCCATCATCGGCTTCCCGGAGGTGCTGGAGTGCTACACGATGGCCGGGAATATGGATTTCATGCTCAAGGTGGTGGTGCAGGATATCGCCAGCTATGAGCGCTTTCTGCGCGATCACCTGCTACAGAGCCCGCATGTGCAGGAGGCTCACTCGAACATCGCCATGAGCGAGGTCAAGCGCACCACGGAACTGCCGTTGGACTGAGCTTTGCGCGCGAGCAGCAGACGGCGTTTCAAGCCAGCGCCGCAGGAAGATGATAATTATTTTCAATAGGAGTGAAAATAATCTTTGACTTGCAAATGATAATGATTATTATTGCAAGCAACTGGCCGCAAGGTCAGTTGGGTAACCCGGGAGTCTTAGGTCGGCTCCTGGATTATCTCCTCATCAGGCTAATCACGGTTTTTGACCCGGCTTTTTGCCGGGTCTTTTTTTTTAGGTCTTTCTCGTTGCTTCAGGCTAATGAAGACGTGTCGTTTTACGATGGCGCGGATCATAGCAAAGATCATTGAACCCGAACCCCATGAAGGCACTCAAAAGTCCGGTTGGTAGCATTAAAATGGCATTTGATGAAAATTATCACTTGATAATTATTCGCATTTGTCTATCCTGTTACAGCGTCAAGGATGATGCCCCCTTCGATGGAACGAACCCCCTCCGAAGATCTGCGAGCCATTCATTATGAGTAGCCAGCTTTCTTGGTACCGCTTGCCCAATCCCGAAATCGCCCCTGCCGATTCGCGCACCCTCGAACTGTGTCGCGGCCTCAGCCGGCTGTCCCGGCGTACCCGGCAGATTTTCCTGCTCAGCCGCGCCGATGGCATGGCGTATGCCGATATCGCCAGTTTCCTTGAGATCGATCTGCGCCAGGTGGAACACGCCATGGTCAAGGCCCTCTTGCAGTGCGGCGACAAGACTGCCGACACCCAGGCCGCCGTGGGCTGGTATGTGCATTTGCAAAGCCCTCAGGCTACCCCCAGCCAGCGTATCGAATTCCGTCACTGGCTCGACGCCGCGCCGGAAAATCTGCGCGCATTCGAAGCCACGGAACAGCTCTGGCGCAAGCTTTTACCTGCCGCCGAACATCTGGCCAGCAGCCGCTGGTATCAGCGCAAACGCCGGGCCTATATAGGCTGGTATCTGCTGACCGCATTCGTCTGCAGCCTGCTGGTAACCGCTGAAGCGTTCTCCTTGAGTTTCTAATCCGTGTAAAGTGGCGCGATTCACGCAACAAGGATCACTCCGTGCCACTTACCATCAGTACCGATTTTGATAGCGGCAATATCGACGTTGTCGACGCCAGCAATCCCACCGACATCAAGCTGGCCATCCGCCCCGACACACGCAGCGAGCACTTCCAGTGGTTTCACTTCAAGGTCGACGGCATGCAAGTCGGTCAGAGCCACGCCTTCAGCCTGGGCAATGCCCATGAGTCCAGCTATAGCCACGCCTGGACCGGCTATAACGCCGTTGCCTCTTACGATCAGGTCAGCTGGTTCCGTGTACCGAGTCAGTTCGATGGCCGTGCCCTGAACTTCAGCATCGCCCCCGAACAGCCGCAGATCTGGTTTGCCTATTTCGAACCCTATAGCCGCGCGCGCCATGACTGGCTGATCCGTCAGGCTCTGGAGGGGGCCGGTACACAACTGCTGGCCACGGGCAAGAGCGTCGAGGGCCGCGATATCCCCCTGCTGCGCAAAGGCGATGGCAGCGCGGGCAAGCGGGCGATCTGGATCATTGCCCAGCAGCACCCCGGCGAGCATATGGCCGAGTGGTTCATGGAAGGCATCATTGAGCGCCTGCAACAGCGCAACGACCCGGTACTCGACAGCCTGCTCGCCGCCGCCGACCTGTATCTGGTGCCGAACATGAACCCGGACGGCGCCTTCCACGGCCATCTGCGCACCAATGCCTGCGGCAAGGACCTCAATCGCGCCTGGCAGGACTCCACTCCTGAACTGAGCCCCGAGGTGTTTTTCATCAAGCAGGAGATGGAAAAGTACGGCGTTGATATGTTCCTCGATGTTCACGGCGACGAAGCCATTCCTTATGTCTTCACCGCCGCCTGCGAAGGCAACCCCGGCTATACGCCGCAACAGGCCGAGCTGGAAGCGCATTTCCGCAAGCGCCTGGGAGAAATCACCGTCGACTTCCAGAGCGTCCATGGCTACACGCGCTCGGCACCCGGCAAGGCCAATATGAACCTGGCCTGCAATAGCGTCGGCGAGCGCTTCAAATGCCTGGCCATGACCCTGGAAATGCCGTTCAAGGACAACGACAACGCGCCGGATATCCGCACCGGATGGTCAGGTAGGCGCTCGGCACAGTTGGCCAAGGATGTGCTGACCACCCTGTCGGAAATGGTCCCGGTGTTGCGCTGAGAAATATTTCGACAAAATAATTGGGACTTCATGGAATAGACTCCGGGTAGCGACGTCTTGCTGATCATAACGATCCATTACCTTGCCCCGGATGCCGGAAGCCATGCATGACATCGACGACCAATTACGTGAGCTGATCCCGCGAATGCGCCGCTTCGCGGTATCGCTGACCCGTAACCCGACCACCGCAGACGACCTGGTCCAGTCGAGCCTGGAGAAAGCGCTTACAGCCTGGGCCGACAAACGTCCGGAAGGCGATCTGCGCGCCTGGCTGTTTGCCATTCTCTACCGCCAGTTCCTCGACGCCCACCGCCGCTCGCGGCGTTACAAACGCATGCTGGATTTCTTCACCGGTGCCAGCGAGGACGATTACCAGCCGTCGGTGGAACGCACGGTGGTCGCCCAATCCACATTACAGGCGTTCGAACGCCTCAATACCGAACAGCGCGCACTGCTGCTGTGGATTTCAGTGGAAGGCTTGAGTTACAAGGAGGTCGCCGAAATTCTTGATGTTCCGATCGGTACCGTCATGTCCCGCTTGTCCAGGGCCCGCCAGGCCTTGCGGCAACTCAGCGACGGTGAAATCACGCCCCCTGCCCTGCGGATACTGAAATGATCAGCCTGCCCCCCAGCGAACGCGACCTGCACGCCTATGTCGACCGCCAATTGAGCGATGCCGACCGGCAAACCCTGGAAACCTGGCTGGCGGCCCATCCCGAGGTGGCCCGCCAGGTACAGGATTGGCAACTGGATGCCCAGCACCTGCGTGCCGCCTTGAGCGGCGAATTGCAGCGTAGCGCCAATCCGGAGCTGGACCCGGCCTTTATTCGCCAGAACATGCGGCACAAATCCTACCGGCACTACGCCACGGCAGCGGTGCTGCTGATCGCCGTCAGCATCGGCGGCCTCAGTGGCTGGCAGGCCCGTGAAATGACCCTGAGCACGGCCACCCCACCCATGGCCGATGCCGTACAGGCCTATCGCATGTTCGCAGTAAAGGACGACATGGCCACCGACTGGAACCCGACCAAGGTGAACGATGCCCAAGGCTGGCTGGACAAGAACTTTGCCCAGGCCAATCGCCTGCCGGATCTTGCAGCCGCAGGCTTCAAACCGGTGGGCGGACGCATGACCAGTACCGAGCAAGGCGCAGCAGCCATGGTGGTTTATGCCGACGCGGCCGGGCGCAAGCTCAGCTTCTATATCCGTCCACCGGGAGAGCGCAACCACCTGTTGCCCCAGGGCAGTCGCCGGGATGGTGAGTTGCAGGCGGATTACTGGTCCGGTGGCGGCTACAACTACGCCATGGTCGGCCCGGCCGATGACCCTGCTGCGCAACAGGCACGTCAGGCGCTGCATAACGCAATCTGATTGGCTGAGTGATGGCCTCGATGTCGCTGACAAGGTGCTTTCGCGCAGCAAACGCAGACCCGCTGGAGCGAGGCTTGCCCGCGAAGACCTTGACGCGGTTTGCCTGACAGACCGCGTTTCCTCTTTCGCGGGCAAGCCTTGCTCCAACGTGGCAGGCTCACGCCTATAGACGCTATGCGACCAGCCGTCGCCGCGCAGCCCGCTTGACCAGCAACCCGGCCAACGCCAGCAGGGCCAGCACAATCACCACCGAACCATAGATATTGGTGGTGGTGATCAGCCCCAGGCTCCTGGCGGATAATCCGGCCATCAACGCTGGCACACAGAACGCCAGGTAGCTGAGCACGTAGAACGCCGACAATAACCCTGCACGCTCGTGGGCATGGGCCAACGGCAGCAGCATACGTAGCGCGCCGAGAAAGCTGGAACCGAAGCCCACCCCGGCCACCACCGTGCCAATAAAGAACAGCCACAGCCAGCCACTGTTGACGGCCGCCAGAATCACCGCTACACCCGCCGGCAGGAAGCAAACGCCAACCCACAGGGCCAGACGCGCATCACGCAGGCGCAGATTGACGATCGCCACCGCACCACTGAGGGTCAGCGCGGCCACGGCCAGGCCGCCATTGAGCACCGAAGTCGAACCGGTGGCAGCGGCCAGCAGCGACGGCGTCAGGGACAGGAAGAAGCCACCCAGGGCCCATGCGGCAATATCTGCCGGCAACACCGCCCACAGCGTGCCCCGCGCTTGAACCGGCACATGCAGCGAAGGGCGCAACGATTGCCAGACACCAGGCTGAGGACTGACCGTCTCGGCCATGCGCCACAGATACAGCGCCTGGAAGACGAAAGCCGCCAGCAAGAAGCAATAGGCCAGCAACAGCGGCAATGGTGCAAATTCCACCAGTGCTGCGGTGCCCAATGCACCCAGGGCCATGCCAAACATCGGTGCGATGCTATTGATCAACGGCCCCTGTTTCTGATCACTGTCCAGCAGCGCCGCCCCCAGGGCGCTGGTGGCCATGCCCGTGGCGAAACCCTGCATGATCCGCGCAGCGATCAGCCACCCGACATCGCTGGCGAAGATAAACAGCAGCATGGCCGTGATCTCCAGCAACAGCGAAACAAAGATGACCGGCCGTCGGCCCAGATAGTCGGAAAGCGATCCCACCACCAACAATGCGACCAGGAGACTCATGGCATAAACCGCAAAAATCAACGTCAATGTCGCTGCGGAAAAGCCCCAACTCTGCTGGTATAAATGGTAGAGCGGCGTGGGCGCACTGGACGCGGCGAAGAAGCACAACGTGGTAAATGCCAGAAAACCCAGATGTTTGTGTGGCCGATCGGCGCTGCCCGGGTTCTGCAAAGGTATAGACATGGGTACACTCTCCAATCGCACACATAATAAAAGCTAATCTTTAGCGTTACCAAGTGTGCGAGCTGGTTTGAATTAAAGCAAATATTTTGTGTTAAGGTCTGCCCCATGGCTATTAAAGAAGGCATACGCACCGGAGGCCGCAGCGCCCGCGTGCAGGAATCGATCCATACGGCCGTTCGCGACCTGTTGCTCGAACACGAGCGCAGTGCCTTGAGCGTGCCGTTGATCGCCGCTCGGGCGGGGGTCACGCCCTCGACCATCTATCGTCGCTGGGGCGACCTGACCACCCTGCTGGCTGACGCTGCGGTTGAGCGCCTGCGCCCGGACGAGCCGATCAACTGCGGTAATTTGCGCGAAGATTTGCGCACCTGGACCGAGGCATATCTCGAGGAGATGAGTTCCGCTCCGGGCCGGGAATTGATGCGGGATGTGGTCGCCACCGGCGCCACCACCTGCTCGGGCAAATGTGTCGCCATCGTTCAGGAGCAGCTGCAAATCATCATCGATCGCGCGCTGGCTCGGGGCGAGCGCGTGCCCTGCAGCGCCGAACTGATCGACACCGTGGTCGCGCCAATCATCTACCGCCTGCTCTATGCCGATGCGCCGCCAAACCTGGAACGTACCCTGCAGTTGGTTGATCGGTGCCTGAAGCTGGCCTGACAGCCTGTTAGAATGGCCGCCTCCAACGGCCATTGACCTCACACCTCCATGCACAGCCTCGAAGACCTGAACACCGGCAAGCTCCACGGCATCCGCCGCCTGGACCTGTCCTGCGGACTCACTGAATTCCCTCGGGCGATCTTCGAGCTGGCCGACTCCCTGGAAGTGCTTAACCTCAGCGGCAACGCCCTGAGCAGTTTGCCCGATGATCTATACCGGCTCAGGCACCTGCGCATTCTGTTCGTCTCCGACAACGCCTTCACCGAACTGCCCCCCTGCATCGGCCGCTGTGAACAGCTGCAAGTGATTGGCTTCAAGGCCAACCGTATTCGTCACGTCTGCGGTGAAGCACTGCCGCCACTGCTGCGCTCGCTGATCCTCACCGATAACCAGATCGACTGCCTGCCTGAGGCACTTGGCGACTGTACGCACCTGCAAAAGCTGATGATGGCCGGCAACCGCCTGCAACACCTGCCCGAAAGCCTGGTGCGCTGCCAGCGCCTGGAACTGCTGCGCATCGCCGTCAACCAGTTGACCGAGCTGCCTGCCTGGCTGCTGCAGATGCCCGCCCTCGCCTGGCTCGCCCATGGTGGCAATCCATTGTCGCCGCCGGTACCGGTCGTCGATGTACCGCAGATCCCGTGGCAGCAGTTGCAACTTGGGGAGAAGCTCGGTGAAGGGGCTTCGGGGGTCATTCAACGGGCCCTGTGGCAAAGACCTGAACAGGATCCGCTCGCCGTCGCGGTCAAGGTCTACAAAGGCCATGTCACCAGTGACGGTTCGCCGCTGGATGAGATGGCGGCCTGCCTGGTCGCCGGCATACATGAGCAGTTGATCCGGGTCGAAGGCCGCATCAATGATCACCCAGAGGGACGCGCCGGGCTGGTGTTGGATCTGATCGACCCGGCCTTCACCAACCTGGCCGGACCACCCAGCCTGGAGTCCTGCACCCGCGATATCTATCCCGCCGACCTGCGCCTTGAGCCCCAGGTGGCCCTGCGCATCGCCACCGGCATCGCCTCGGCCACCGCCCATCTGCATAGCCACGGCATGATCCATGGCGATCTGTATGCCCATAACGTCTTATGGAGCCCGCAGGGTGACGGGTTGTTGGGGGATTTCGGTGCGGCAGCGTTTCATCCGCGCACTGAACAAGCCGCGATGCTGGAGCGCATCGAGACGCGGGCCTTTGGCATATTGTTGGGGGAGTTGCTGGAACACTGCGAACTGCCACCGGGTGATCCCGTGCGGGCATTGCAGGAGCGGTGTGTGCAGCCTGACGTCATGAGGCGTCCGGCGATGATCGAGGTGAAGCAGGTGCTAGCTGCGAGCCTCGAGCTGCAAGCGTAAACACTGTGGGACCGGCTTTAGCCGGGAATATGCCTTCCCGGCTAAAGCCGGTCCCACACCCGCCAATCTTTCCTGCAGCTCGTAACTCGTAGCTAGGCTTTTATCCCGCCAGACCTACATACACATTCTGCACATCATCATGAGCATCGATGGCTTCGAGGAACGCTTCGACTTCCGCCATCTGCTCATCGCTGAGGCCATCCACGGTGCTTTTCGGGCGGTAGCCCAGCTGCGCCGAGGTCACGGTGAAGCCGAACTCGGGCAGTGCCTTGCAGACGGCATCCAGGTCGGTGGACTCGGTGAGGAACAGCGTGGCGCCGTCTTCACCCGGCTCGAAATCCTGGGCACCGGCCTCAATGGCAGCCAGTTCAGGATCGGCGTCGGCGTTGTCGGGCGTGGCTTCGATCATGCCCTGATAGAGGAAGTCCCAGGATACAGAACCGGCTGCACCGAGTTGCCCCTTGCGAAACAGCACACGGATTTCCGAAACAGTGCGATTGATGTTGTCAGTCAGGCACTCGATGATCACCGGCACCTTGTGCGGTGCAAAACCTTCGTAGGTCAGGCGCTCGAAGTTGACGTGCTCGCCCAGCAGGCCCGCACCCTTCTTGATTGCCCGCTCAAGGGTCTCGCGGGGCATCGAGGCCTTCTTGGCCTGCTCGACCACCAGACGCAGCCGGGAGTTCATGTCCGGGTCAGCGCCGGAGCGCGCGGCGATCATGATTTCCTTGGACAGCTTGCCAAAAATACGCCCCTTGGCGTTGGCTGCTGCTTCTTTATGCTTGACCTTCCACTGTGCGCCCATGCTTGCTCTCTTGATTCGATTGCGCCTTGCCACCCTCGCCCGTTCATCAGAACAGGCGGTGCGGCAACACGTTGAAAAATGGTAACCGGCGCATTTTATACGCGATGGCGACGGATGAAACCCCTTTCAGGTCATTGACTTCACACTGGGACCCCGTGAAGCCATGACCGATATCCCCTAAAGCCTTGTAGTCCTTTTCTGAAAAACCTCGCAGCCATGCCAAGAACGACGCGCATTTCGTACCCTGCGCCCCTTGGAATTTTCTAGCTGGGAGCGAATGCGAATGTGCCGAAACACGCACGTGCCGATCACCCTGACCATTGATGACACGCCGATGACCCTGCCGGTCATTGGCTTCAACGGCCACGATGCACTGAATCAACCCTACCGTTTCGACGTTGATGTGCTCAGCGACAATCCGTTGCTGGACTTCAATCAATTGCTGCAACGCCGTGCCTTCCTCAGCCTGGGCGACGGCGAAGAAGGTGTGCACGGGCACATTTGCGCTGTCGGCCAGGGCTATGCAGGCACCGACCTGAGCCACTACCGCATCAGCCTGATGCCCGACCTGCAACGGCTGGACCAGCGCCGCCAGCGACGGGTCTTGCGCGATCTCAGCGTGCCGCAGCTGATTGTGCAACTGCTGGCGGAGCATGGCCTGGAGGAAGACACCTACCGTTTCGAGCCCGCCACCGGCCTCTATCCGCCCCGCCCCCTATGCGTGCAGCACGACGAAAGCGACCTGCACTTGCTGCAGCGCTTATGCGAAGAGGAAGGCATTCATTTTCGTTTCGAGCACAGTCGCAGCCAGCATTTGCTGATTTTCTCCGACGATCCCGGCAGTTTCCCGCCCTTGCTGCAGCCCCTGCGTTTCCAGCGCCCACAAAGTGTTTCCTCAGCTCCTGGCGGGCTCAGTCACTTGCGCGAAACGTTCTGGGCCTTGCCCGGCCAGGGTCGCCCCCCGGTGCTGCAAGAAGAAAGTGATGCGCCTGAACCGACCGGGCCACCGATCCTGGGCGTCGCCAATCAGCCCTACCTGCACCCGGCCTACGACAATCGCAACGATCCCCGGCAACTGCGCCAGCGCCAGGCCAGTCGCCGGGCGCTGGAGCGCATGCGTTGTGAACGCTATCGGGTTGAGGGCCGCAGCGACCGGCCCAGCCCGGGCAGCGGACATGTCATTCAGGTACTCGGCCACCCGATTGCGCAATACAACGATCAATGGTTACTGACTGAAGTCCGCCATAGCGCCTGGCAGCCATGGGTACTCGACGGCGGCGATGGTTACGACAAGACGAGGATCCTTGACTCGACAACGCCCGCGACGGCGCAACCGGGCTATGCCAACACCTTTGCCGCCATTCCCTGGGCCATGCCTTTTCGTCCGCCCCTTGATCATCCCAAACCTCAGGTACATGGCGTTCTGCCTGCCACACTGCTGACCAGCCCCGACGGCCTGTTGGTGACCGATACCCAGGGGCGCCTGCCTATCCGTTATGACTGGCAAGCATCCGACGCTACCGACAGCACGGGAATTGCGGCGCACATCGCTGACAGCGAGCTGTTGTGCGAGGGTGCCGGGACGGCGGTCTGGGTCGGCCATTTTGACAACGACCCGGAGCGCCCGGTGATCTGCGGCCTGCGCCAGGCAGAACAGGGGATGCGGGCTCAGGTCGATGAGATCGAGCTGGCGCCGCAATTAACCGCGCTGCACCTTAAACACGGCCAGCGCCTGCTGATCGAAGCTCCACGCCTGCAACTCAGCGGCAAAGGCGCCCGCCTCGAGCTGAGCGCTGATGGCATCACCTTGACTGCGCGGCGCACCGCAGCCTTCGCAAACCCGCGCAAAGCTGCCCGCCACGATCTGCGCCTGACTGAAAAACCCGGCCTGAGCGGTCGCCCCCTGGCCCGACGCAGCTGGTATATCGTGCGCATGCCCCAACCTGATCTGGGCCATCTGGCACGGCTGGATCCACGCCATCTGCTGTTCGAGGGCAAGACCGACGATCAGGGTTATCTGGGTCTGAGCCCCCAACAGCAACGGCAATTGGCCGAGGAGTACCGCAAGACTCCGCAGCAGCTATGCCTGATTCACCCCGGCCACTGCGTGCCATTGGAAGTGTATTTCCAGCAGAACTGGAGCCGGCATCAGCTCATGCTGTTCAACAGCCCTTGAACACAGCCTCGCGCTTTTCGATGAACGCCGCCATGCCTTCCTTTTGATCATGGCTGGCAAACAACGAATGGAACACGCGGCGCTCGAAGCGGACACCTTCGGCGAGGCTGACCTCAAAGGCACGGTTGACGCTTTCCTTGACCATCATCGCCACAGGCAAGGATTTGGCGGCGATATCAGCAGCGACTTTCAGCGCCTCTTCCAGCAGGTCGGCCGCAGGCACGATACGCGCCACCACCCCGGCCCGCTCAGCCTCCACCGCGTCCATCAAGCGGCCGGTCAGACACAACTCCATGGCCTTGGCCTTGCCAACGGCCCGGGTCAGGCGCTGGGTGCCGCCCATACCTGGCAGCACGCCGAGTTTAATTTCCGGCTGACCGAAACGGGCAGTGTCGGCAGCCAGGATAAAGTCGCACATCAACGCCAACTCACAGCCGCCGCCCAGGGCAAAGCCTGCCACTGCGGCAATCATCGGTTTACGCCGGGCAGCGATGCGGTCACTGTCGCAAAACAGGTCGTCAAGGTAGATCTGCGGATAAGTCAGTTGCGCCATTTCCTTGATATCGGCCCCGGCGGCAAAGGCCTTGGCTGAGCCGGTCAGGACGATGCAGCCGATAGTGCGGTCAGCTTCCAGTTGATCGAGCACCTGGTTGAGTTCGCGGATCAGCAGGGCATTCAGGGCGTTCAGGGCCTGGGGGCGGTTCAGGGTGATAAGGGCCACCTTATCTTGAATCTCTAGCAACAATGTTTCATAAGTCATTGATATTTATCCTTATTCAGCTCAAAAGACAAACTTCTAATCAACATTAGATAATATCCATAAGATATTGTTTTATAACAATAATATTAGCTTCCTGTCATAGAATGACTCGAGCTTTGGCAGGCCGCACAGGATCTGATCGTTCGCGGACAGGCCTCGCTCAAACGAATCACCGTTTGCCATGTGGCAGCGTTGTCGGGTGAGACACCGCCAGGCATCCAACACTCAATAAACACACTCAATCGCCACCGCCGTCGCCTCCCCGCCACCGATACAGATCGCCGCTACGCCACGACGCAGTTGCCGCTGGCGCAGTGCCCAGATCAGGCTGACCAGGATGCGCGCCCCCGACGCGCCAATCGGATGCCCCAGGGCGCAAGCACCGCCGTGTACGTTGACCTTTTCGTGGACCAATCCCAGTTGCTGCATGGTCACCAAAGCAACCACGGCAAAGGCTTCGTTGATCTCGAACAGGTCCACCTGCTCCAGGCTCCAGCCAGTGCGCTGCATCAGCTTTTTGATCGCGCCAACAGGTGCCGTAGGAAACAGTCCAGGCTCATCGGCAAACGCCGCATGACCATGGATGATCGCCAAGGGCTTGAGCCCACGACTTAGAGCCTCGGAGCGACGCATCAGCAGCAACGCCGCCGCGCCATCGGAAATTGAACTGGAGTTGGCCGCTGTGACGCTGCCATCGGCTCTGAAGGCCGGCTTGAGGTTGGCAATCTTGTCCAGCCGCGCCTTGGGCGGCTGCTCATCAGTGCTGATCAGCTTGCGCTCCCTGCCGATCTGCGCCTCGACCGCAACGATCTCCGCGGTGAACAGACCGTCATTGATGGCGGCCTGAGCCCGAGTCAGGGAGGCCACGGCGTAGGCATCCTGGGTTTCCCGGCTGAACCCATGCTCCTGCGCGCAATCCTCGGCATAGGTGCCCATCAAGCGCCCTGGCTCATAGGCATCTTCCAGGCCATCGAGAAACATATGATCGATAACCCGGCCATGGCCCATGCGGTAGCCACTGCGCGCCCGGTCCAGCAGGTACGGGGCATTGGACATGCTTTCCATGCCACCGACCACCACGATCCTGGCACTGCCCGCCAGCAGCAGGTCGTGACCGAGAATAGCCGCCTGCATGCCCGAGCCGCACATTTTGTTAAGGGTCGTGCAGGGGGTCGACTTGCTCAGGCCCGCCCCCAGCGCCGCTTGCCGTGCCGGGGCCTGACCAAGCCCGGCAGGCAATACACAGCCGAACAACACTTCATCAACCGTATCAGCCTTGACCGCGCCGCGCTCCACTGCGGCCCTGATCGCAGCCGCACCCAATTGCGGCGCGGTCAGACTGTGCAGGTCGCCCTGAAAACCGCCCATGGGCGTGCGCACGGCGCTGACAATCACTACCGGATCATCCTGAAAGGTCTTGGGCATGAGGTTCTCCTGAGCTTATTTGGGGGCCATGCGCAGGGCGCCGTCGAGACGGATCACCTCGCCATTGAGCATGCTGTTCTCGACGATATGCCGAACCAGCGCCGCATATTCGTCTGGCTTACCCAGCCGTGGTGGAAACGGCACACCCACCGCCAGGGCTTCACGCACCGGTTCGGCGACTCCGGCCATCATCGGCGTTTCGAAGATGCCGGGGGCAATGGTCATGACCCGTATGCCAAAGCGTGCCAGCTCCCGTGCCGCCGGCAGGGTCAGGCTGACAATCGCGCCCTTGGAAGCGGCATAGGCGGCCTGGCCAATCTGGCCGTCGTAGGCGGCAATGGAGGCGGTATTGATGATCACGCCGCGCTCGCCCTCGCCGTTCGGCTCATTACGGGCCATGGCCTCGGCGGCCAGGCGCAGCAGGTTGAAGCTGCCGATCAGATTGACATTGATAATGCGGCTGAAGCTTTCCAGGCGATGGGGCTGCTCCTTGCCGAGGATCTTTTCCGCGCCGCCAATGCCTGCGCAATTGACCAAACCATGTAAATGGCCGAATGCCTTTACTGCTGCGTCCACAGCGGCCTGGGCCACCGTTTCCTGGGTGATGTCCCCGGCATGGAAAGCCGCCTGTCCGCCCAATTGCTCAGCCTGGGCGGCAACCGTTTGCACATTCAGATCAACCAGCATGACCCTGGCGCCCGCTCCCACCAGCATGCGCGCCGTGGCCGCCCCCAGCCCCGAAGCACCGCCACTGACGACAAACACCTTGTCCTTGAGCTGCATAGCGATTCTCCATCTTTGTTTTTGTTGGAATGGAAAAGATAGTCGCGCCACAGCCCGATCGAGGCAATGGTCAAAGCAGGCGCAATCGATGAGCGATTTGGCCAATAACGAATCTATGTCCGCCGGGGAGGTCTGAGATCAGGTAGCCCTTAGCCCGGAGCCCGGCGCATGCACGCACAGTTCATCCGCATCCTGTCCACCAGTCTGTTATTGCTGACCCTGAGCGCCTGCGCGCTGTTCCCCCATAACGATCCGCTGAATATCAATGTGGTGGGCATAGAGCCCCTGCCCGGTCAGGGTCTGGAGGTACGTCTGGCGGTAAAGTTGCGCTTGCAGAACCCCAATGAAACCGCCATCGACTACAGCGGCGTCGCTCTGGATCTGGACGTAAATGGTAGGTTGCTTGCTTCGGGGGTAAGCGACCAGCAAGGCACCATCGGCCGTTTCTCCGAAGCGGTGCTGGTGGTACCGGTGAGTGTTTCGGCCTTTGCCGCGTTGCGCCAAGTGGTGGGGGTCAGCGAGCGCCAGAGCCTGGATAACCTGCCGTACACCCTGCACGGCAAGCTCGCTGGCGGCCTGTTCGGCACGATGCGCTTCAGCGACAGTGGCGTGCTGAGCCTGCCACAGCCGCTGAATAATCAATGGTAGCGGTCAGTCCTGAATGAAGCGCACGCCGGGTTTGGCCCGTTCATCCACCATCAGCTCGAAGATATCCGGCCGTGCGTAATGGCCGACCACATCCAGGTCATACCGTGCCTTGATCAATTCATCGGTATCGATCTCGGCACACAGCAGGCCAGTTTCGCCCAGCAACGGCCCGGCCAGCACATCACCCAAAGGCCCGACGATCAGGCTTCCGCCGTTGATCAGCGGGCGCTGTGCCGGCCAGTTGGCCACTTCAACACCCAATGCCTCGGGAGACGGCTGCACCTGACAGGCGCTGATGACAAACAGGCGCCCTTCATGGGCGACGTGGCGCATGGTGCATTGCCAGATATCCCGCTCATCCACCGTTGGCGCGCACCAGACATCGACACCCTTGGCGTACATGGCGGTGCGCAGCAACGGCATCTGATTTTCCCAGCACACTGCAGAGGCAACACGCCCGACCTGGCTGTCGATCACCGGCAGCGTCGAGCCATCGCCCTTGCCCCAGATCAGCCGCTCGGTGCCCGTCGGCATCAGCTTGCGGTGTTTGGCCACCAGCCCCCCTTCCGGCTCGATGAAGATCACGGTGCAGTACAAGGTGTTACCCGCCCGCTCGATCACCCCCAGTACCAGACTGGCCCCCGTGCGCACCGACAGGGCGGCCAGGGCATCGGTTTCCGCCCCTGGCAGATCGATGGCGTTGGCGTAATAGCGGGCGTAGGCCTCGCGCCCTTCGGGCAGGCGATAACCCAGTTGCGTACCGAAGGTTTCACCCTTCGGATAACCGCCGAGCAATGCCTCGGGCATGACGACCAGGCGCGCACCAGCCTCGATGATGGCGGCCTCGTAGGAAAGAATCTGCTCCAGGGTCTCGGCTTTACCGCCGGGCAAGGCGCCGATCTGCAGGGCGGCAACGATGGATTTAGACATGCGGGGAAGCTCCGTTGGCTGAGAATGTAGCGATTCTCCAACGCAGCCTCACATGAATAAATACCGACTCAGTGCTAAATGATATGAATCAGATGAATATCTGACAACCCATTTACTTGGCAGCCGCCATCAGGCGATTGACTTCGCTGCGCACCATATTGGCGTACTCCGGCGGACTCATGGCGTCCAGCTCGGCCCGGACCCATTCAGACCACTTGCCCTTGCGCTTGGCCTTTTCCCCGATCAGGCGCGCAGCATCGCCCTTGGCCTTGCCCAGGTTGCTTTGCCACAGCTCGAACAGACGGGATTTTTCATCTTCGAGCGCCGCGCGCTCATGAAGGGGGCGATTTGCCAGATTGAAGCTCATAGCGGTTACCTGCGACATAAAAACCGCTGCATCTTACACCCTTGCGGCGCACACTCCGACGCGAAGTGACGAGCGAATAAGTTCAAGTCTCACAATGGTCTGCAACTTTTTCCCACGCCAATGACTCCATTGCTTACTGCCATCCACAACTGAAAGGAAACCACCATGGCTCGTAAAACATCTGCCCAGAATGCCGCCGAACAGATCAAAGACCAGGCGTTCAGCGAACTGCAGGCGCTGATCGAAGAGTCGGACAAGCTGCTCAAAGACAGTGCTTCACTGGTCGGCGAAGAAGCGGAAACCCTGCGCGCGCAATTGAGCCTCAAACTCAAGCAGGCCATGGAGTCCGTCGTCAGCGTGCGTAATCGCACCAAACCAGCTGTGGAAGCCACCGAGAGCTATATCGGCGGTCATCCGTGGCAGACCGTGGCGGTCTCTGCCGGGTTCGGTCTGGTTGTTGGTTTGCTGCTCGGCCGTCGCTAAGCCGTGGAAGTGAGGCTTGCCCGCGACAGTTGCGACGCGGACTGCCTGGTAATCCCCTTGTCCCGGTTCGCGGGCAAGCCTCGCTCCAACAAGCCTAACCCAGTGAAACGTCCGGAAACGGCGAGAAGATCCCGGTCTTGGTGTATTGCCCCAACAGCGTCAACTCCTCATTGGACGAGGCGAAACCCAGCAGCACGTCAGCGCGACTGTCACCATTGGCGATATTGTTGAGGAAATACTGGAAGCCTACGGCATCCGGCGCCCGGCCCAGGGCATTCTGATACATCGTCGTGATGAACTGCGTATCGGTCAGATTGGCCAGTGGCGCCGCTTCTCTGGACTGCAGGAATGCCGCAGCAATGGTTTTCAACGCGGCACTGGAGTCCGCCCCGCCCAACGCCTTGATATGGAAATTCAGGCCATTCTCGTCGCCCAGACGGTTGAAAATGGTTTTGTACATCCCCTCCAATACCTTGGCCGTTGCTGGCAGATTGAACAGCAGCACGCCATCATCGAAACGCACCCGCTCGATATTGCTCAGCTGGTCCGTGCCGTTGGCACCGGCAACGGTGTATGTCCCGTCGCTATTGCTCGTGACGGTGCTCTGCGACCATTTACTGCCGGTTTCCAACACAGTATCCACAGCAAAGCTGGAGGTCTGGCCGACAAACCTGTCGTTCCCCGAGGTACCGGTCAATGAACGGCCGCTGCCATCGGCAACAACGGTGGTCTGGGCCGGGACGTCGACTACCGGCGCCGGCGTGACCGACTTGATCAGAGTGCCGCCCGCACCGTCACTGGTCAGCACCAGGTTGCTGTCGAAAGTGCCGTTGACCGTCAATTGCGCGACCTGAGTACCGCCGGAACTGATCTTCAATGTGCTGCCGCTCAGGCTGACTGTCGCGCCCGCCAGCGCCAAGCCGGTCACGTCAATAGTATCGTCCATGCTGAAGTCAGTAATGGTCACACCATTCAGATTGGCGGCACTGTCCTTGAAGGTATCGGCCCCGCCGCCGCCGGTCAGGGTATCGGCGCCGCCGCCACCGGTCAGGGTGTCCTTGCCAAGGCTGCCGACGAGCGTGTGTACACCACTGCCATCGATCAGTGTCGTGCCCGTGGTGTTGCTGGTGGTGATGGTCTGGATATTGGTCAGCGTGGTCGCCGATAGATCGAGGCTCGTGCCTGCGGTAGTGACGCTGTTGCCAATGCCTGTACCGGCGATGCTGGCGATCGAACCGCCACCGGCCTTGGTCTGTGTTGCGTTGAGGGTAAAGGTAGCGCCTGCGGTGCTGTCGCTTAGCGACTGGACGTTGGCCAGGGTCTTGGCGCTGATATCGAACGCTGTACTGGCGGTCCGCAGGGTGTTATTGCCTGAGCCCAGATTGAGGGTCCCGGAGCTGGCAATCATGCTGTTGGTGACGATCAGCGTGTCGTCGCCCGCACTGCCGGTGAAGTTCTGAATATTGCTGAAGCCACCGCTGAGGGTCGTCAGGTCGTAACTGCCGGCGACCTCCAGGACCAGGGTGTTGGTGCCGGTGCCGCCGTCGATGGATTTGAGCAGCAACAACTCTGCGGTGGTGATATTGACAGTGTCGTTGCCACTGCCCGCTGCGATATTGATAACGCCCGGTGTGCTGCCGACCTGGGTGCTGGTGAATGATTTAAAAGTGGTGTTGACGCCGGTGCTGCTGCTCAAGCGCTGAATATTGGTCAGCGTGACGCCGGTCAGGTCCAGCGTGTTATCCGAAACGCGCAACGTATTAGCGGAGACCGATGTGCCGGTCACATTGGTGACCAATCCGGCTCCCAGCTGACTGCCCTTGACGAGGAAGGTCGCGCCGGCACCAGTGCTTTGCAGGGTTTGCACATTGCTCAGTGCTATCTTGCTGACGTCCAGTGTACCGATTCTCTGCAGGGTGTTACTGCCGCCTTTGAGGTCGATACTGGTAAACGTCGCCAATAGCTGTGACGAGTCGAAAAAGACAGTGTCATCGCCACTGCTGCCAGTAAGGCTTTGTATGCCGCTGATCACGATGTCTGAGGCAAAGATGTAATTACCGGCAGTGGTCAGCTCCAGAGTGTCAATACCACCGCCGCCGTTGAGCACATCTGAAGCGTTCAGAGAACCCGGATCGGTTTGGAAGGTATCGTCGCCACCGGTGCCGGTGAGGTTATCCACATTGTTGGTTAAAACGATAGTGGCCATGACACGTCCCTGAGACAGATAATTGGGCTGCATAGTGACAGCACTTACCCTCACATGACAGGACGCAGCAGCACCATTGCAGTGCCGCTGAAGCCTCGGCTACTCGTTATTGGTGCTCTACAACCTGCGCACCTGCCGCACGATGGGCATTAATCAACTTGGCTGCCAGTTCCTGATTCTTCGCCTCGGCATCAGCCTTGCTGCTGAATGGGCCGATCAGGATGCGGCGCTTGGCGTCGATCTGGAACGGATAGCCGTGTTCCAGCAGCCAGGCCGTAATATCGGTGAGGGCTTCGGTCGCCACGACCTCCACGTCCCACTGCGGCCCTGTCGCCACAGCCGCGACAGGGGCTGGTGCAGCAGCAGGGGTTTTGTCCGGCTTGCCCGAATCACATCCGGCCACGGCCAGTACCGCCAATATCAATACCATCTTGCGCACGTCGACATGCTCCTCTTTATGAAGTGGCGCGAGTCTATCACCCCGGTTTTTTTCCGTTGCCCCACAACAGCGGATTTATTTACCCAGGCGGCCGACGAATGGTGAACGGCGACGGTACCCTGCGGTCAATCTGAGTAGCGCGCAGCACGCTCGCCTGCGACAAACAGTCGCGACAAAAACGAGCCTGAACGCGACGAAACCGGTATCTTTGCGCGCTTGAGCTTATTCAGCACTTCCTCATGACGGCATCGACCACTTTGCACCCCATGAAAGATCGTTCGGACTTGATCATTTGCGAGCACTGCGACTCTCTTTACGAAGCGCCGTCACTGCAAAAAGGCGAAGCGGCCTACTGCGTTCGCTGTGACGCCATCCTCGGGCGTGGGCATCGCCTGAGCATCGAACAATTGCTGGCCCTGACCATCGCCGCCGCACTGCTGTTCGTATTTGCCAACTTTTTCCCCGTGATCAGCATCAGCCTCAAGGGGCTGGGCAATCAAGTGACCCTGTGGCAGTCCGTCGAAGCCCTGGCCCAAGGCCGTATCACATTGATTGCCCTGGTAGCGGGGCTGGCGATTATCCTTGCCCCTCTGCTGCAGATCGCCCTGTTGTTCTGGCTCTTGCTGTATGCCCATCGCGGCATTGCCGCGCCGGGCTTCAAGTTATGCATGCGCACTCTGGAACATCTGCGCCCGTGGAGCATGCTGGAGGTCTGCCTGCTGGGCATTCTGGTGGCAATCGTCAAGCTGGGTGGCATGCTCGATGTGCACCCCGGCCTGGGCCTGTGGGCCATGGCCATGCTGATGGTGTTGATCATTCTGATCGCAGGCAAGGATATCCGCCGACTGTGGGATGAACCCGGGGTGCGACCGACATGAATGGCATCCCCTTCGCCCGCGAACACGATGTCTGCCTGTGCCACACCTGCGGCTATGTGTGCCCGGCCGAGACTACCACCTGTCCGCGCTGCGAAGCTTCGGTGCATGCACGCAAGCCCAACAGCATCGCCCGGACCTGGGCGTTCCTGATCGCCGGCCTGATTTTCTATATTCCGGCCAACCTGATGCCGGTGATGTTCACGACACTGTTCGGCAGCAGCAGCCAGAACACCATCATGAGTGGCGTGCTTGAATTCATCGAGGGCGGCTCCTGGGACATCGCCCTGCTGATTTTCATCGCCAGCGTGGTGGTGCCCTGCCTGAAGTTCGTCGTGCTCGGCACCCTGCTGGTAACGGTCCAGCGCCGCAGTACCTGGGCCATGCGTGAACGCGCGCGGCTGTATCGTTTCATAGAGCTGATCGGTTACTGGTCCATGCTCGATGTACTGGTGGTGGCGTTGGTCGCCGCACTGGTGCAATTTCGCGAGTTGAGCACCATAGAGCCGCGCATCGGTATTCTTTTTTTTGGTCTGGTGGTGGTGATGACCATGTTCGCCGCCATGAGTTTCGATCCCCGGCTTATCTGGGATGCAGAGGTTGAAGATGTCTGACAATGCCCTACCCCCTTCGCCTGCCCGTCCTGCGGTGAAACGCCGTGGCGCACGCATATCCCTGATCTGGCTGGTGCCCATCGTCGCCGGGCTGATCGGCCTGTCCATGGCCGTGCATGACTGGATGAATGTCGGGCCGAAGATCACAGTCACCTTCCGCACTGCCGAAGGTCTCGAGGCCAACAAGACCCAGGTCAAGTACAAGAACGTGGTGATAGGTACGGTGACAGCCATCACCCTGAGCGACGACCGCACCCACGTGCTGACCACCATCGAGCTGAATAACAGCGCCGCGCCGTTCACCCGCAAGGACAGCCACTACTGGGTGGTACGTCCGCGAATCGGCGCCCATGGCATCACCGGCATCGACACCCTGTTGTCCGGTGCCTTCATTGCCGCCGATGCAGGCAGTAACGAAGAAACCACCGACCGTTTCGCCGGTCTTGAAACGCCGCCGCCGGTCAGCTTCGGCGAGAAAGGCAAACGCTTCATCCTGCACACAGACGACCTTGGCTCTCTGGATATTGGCTCGCCCATCTATTACCGGCGTATTCAGGTTGGTCAGGTGGTGTCCTATCACCTGGCCAAGGAAGGCAAAGGCGTCGATGTAGAGATCTTCATCAACTCGCCCAACGATCAGTACATCACTACCGATACCCGCTTCTGGAATGCCAGCGGCGTAGACGTGAGCATTGGCGCAGCCGGCCTGAAGATTGACACCCAGTCCCTGACTTCGATCATTTCCGGCGGTATCGCTTTCCGCGAACCCAATTACAGCCCCGACTCGAAACCGGCCGAAGCCAATGCCGAGTTCACCATTTTCGATGACCAGGCCACGGCCCTGGCCCCGCCCGACGGCGATGCCCGCTATATCCGCATGCGCTTTGATCAGTCCCTGCGCGGGCTGGTGGTTGGCGCTCCGGTGGACTTCCTCGGGGTGAATATCGGCAAAGTGGTCTCGGTGGACCTGGACTACGACACCAAGACCCAGACCTTCCCCGGCATCATCGGTGCAGTGATCTATCCCAAACGTCTGGGCGCGGCCAACGCCAAGCTTGAGAAAATCGGTGGCACGGGCGACCCGGATGAAATCAGCGCGCGCATTCTTGGCGGCTTCGTCGAACATGGCCTGCGCGCGCAGATCCGCAACGGCAACCTGCTGACCGGACAGTTGTATATCGCCATGGACTTCGACCCCAAGGCGCCCAAGGTTGCTTTCAATCCAAAATCGCGTCCCCTGGAGATCCCCACTATCCCGGGCAGCTTCGATAAGGTGCAGGAGCAATTGCAGACCTTCGTCGACAAGTTGAGCAAGTTGCCGATCGATCAGGTAGCAACCAACCTCAATGGCAGCCTGGTGGAATTGCAGAAGACCATGAAAACGGTCAACAGCGACGTCCTGCCGCAAATGCGCGGTACCCTGCAACAGGTACAGAAAACCCTCGCCACCGCCAACGACTCCCTGGGTGAAGACTCCGCGCCGCGTCAGCAGTTGAGTCAGGCCATGGACGAAGTGCAACGCACAGCGCGCTCTGTACGGGTTCTGACCGACTACCTGGGCCGCCATCCTGAGGCCCTGATTCGCGGTCGTACCGGCGATGCCGCACCAGGCTCCTACAAAGCCGCCCCCTCCTCTCGTGAAATTGCCCCGGAGCCAGAACAATGACCCTGCGCCTTAAACCCATGTTGTTGGCCGGTGCGCTGGGAATCAGCGCCTGTACCTCCCAGCCGACCCATTACTACACCCTGGTTGCTCCACTGCCGCTGCAACAAAGCCCGCCATCAGCAACACCGCTGCAACTGGAAATGCTGCCGGTCATTCTGCCGGTGCAGGTCGATCAGCCAGCACTGGTGGTGCGCCAGAGCAATGGCAGCCTGGTCATTCTGGAAGGCGAGCGCTGGGGGGCGCCCCTGGCCGACGAGTTCCATGACGCTCTGACCGCCCAGCTGGAACAGCGCCTGGGCACCCGTGATCTGGCGGGACTGCCGAAAAACAGCGAGCAACCGGTGCTTTCGGTGCGTACCGATGTACGTCGTTTCGAATCAATCCCCGGTCAATATGCCCTGATCGACGTGGTATGGAGCCTGAGCCTGCGTAACAGTGGGCCTAAACGACAGAACCTGACCTGCAGCAGTCTGGTTCGTGAGACGGCAGGCAGCAGCATGGAGAATCTGGTCGTCGCCCACCAGCACGCGGTAGGCAAACTGGCGACCCTGATAAGCACGACAGCAAAACAGTGGACACAACAGGGTGTAGCGAAATGCCCTTAGTCAACGAGTCCAGCTCTCGTTTGATGAAATGCGCCTCGCGCAACGACTTTAAAAGCACATGCGAATATGATGGAATCGTTGATGACCGACCAGTCATCGACGTGACCATCCGTCCTCGGCCCAGTCAGCAATGCCCAGAGATAGCACGTGTACTCTCAATCCCGCCGTTCTGAGGAAATCGCCTCCTTTAGAGCGGGCATTTAGCCATGCAAGTAAAAGTACTGTAATCCAGGCACTTAATTAGTTTATAAGTGAGGATGAATCGTACAAATTCGTACAAAAAACTATTCCTGTACCCAGCGGGAAAGGCGTATCTTTGTAACTACGGGTGACTGCTGGACTGTCGACTCAGGGTTCTACTACAAACGGCAGTACGAACTTTTGATACTGAAGACCGTAAAGCGATCAAGGTCTTTGTGATTTAACAGGAACTATCTATGTCAGGGATTGGGCAACGTCTCAAACAAGAGCGACTAAGGCTCAAACTTTCACAAAGCGCATTGGGCGCCATTGGCGGTGTCGAAACCAATGCACAGGGTAATTACGAGAATGGCGTGCGCTCCCCGCGGGCGGATTATTTGTCCCGGGTCGCTGAGGTCGGTGTCGACGTTGCCTATGTTGTAACCGGCATGAGTCTTTCGGCTGGGACCCTTTCACTGGGCGCCGATGGCTTTTCCCCCAAGGACTCCCAAACCTGGCTCAACCCCGGTGCCGAGCGTGTTGCCAAAGTGATATCGCGCCTGCATATGAATTTGCACGATATGACCGACAATCTGTATCAGTTGACGCAACTGGCTCAATCGCGCGTCGATGACGACAAGATAGCGCAACAGCAGAGCCAGCTGGAGAGCATCCAGAATGACGCCGAGAGCCTTGCCGTGGCCATCATGCGCCTGATCTTTGTCACTTCACGTCTGAGTTGAGGCTGCCCGGATCCAGGCAGCACTCAGTCAGGTATGGGCCGCCTTAACGCCGCTTCAGTCGATCGATGATCACCGCCAGCAACAGAATCGTGCCGCGTATCACGTACTGATAGAAAGTATCGATATTCTTCAGGTTCATCGCATTCTCGATGATTGCCAGGATCAGCACCCCGGCAATCACGTGGCGAATCATGCCGATCCCGCCGCTCAGGGACACCCCGCCCAGTACGCAGGCGGATATCACCGTCAGCTCGAAGCCCTGGCCAATCATCGGCTGGCCTGAGGTCATGCGTGAGGCCAGCACAACACCCGCCAGTGCACCGATCAGGCCATGCACGGCAAAGATGATGATCTTGGTCCGGTCAACATGTACACCGGCCAGCAATGCAGCTTCCTGATTGCCACCGATGGCCAGAGTGTTGCGCCCGTAAGTGGTGTAATTCAGCAACCAACCGAAGAACATGAAGCAGACGATGGTGATCAGGATCGGCACCGGCACGCCGAACAATTGGCCATTGCCGAAAACGAAGAAGTCTTCGTTCGACACCCCGACCGCCTTGCCGCTGGAAAAGATGTAGGCCAGGCCGCGAACGATCTGCATGGTCGCCAGGGTCGTGATCAGCGCGTTGATACGCAGTTTGGCAATGACAATACCGTTGATCAGCCCGACGATCAGGCCCATGGCCAGGGCGGCGGAGATACCGAGAAATACGCTGTCGGTATCGCGCATGACAATCCCGGCAATCACCCCGGCACAGGCCAGCACCGAACCGACCGACAGGTCAAAGTGCCCGGAAGCCAGGCAGAACAGCATGGTGCAGGCGGCGATGCCGACCGTGGAAATGGCCAGGCCGAGGCCGCGCATGTTCAGCGGTGAGAGAAAATTATCGATCAACAGTGCGCACAGCACGAAGATCCCCAGGGCTGCCAGGAGCATCACCCATTCATCAAAAAAACGCCGCAGGTTCAGGCCCTGACGGGGAGCCCGCAGGCTGGTTTCGCTAGACATACGCACCTCTTTCTTATTTTTCACGGTGTAATTCACGCCGGCATTAAAGGTAAGGCTCAGCCGCGGCTGCGCGGCAGGGCCAGTTGCAACAAACGTGATTCATCGGCTTCGTCACGCATCAACTCGCCGGTGATCGCACCTTCGCTCATGACCAGGATACGATCGGCAATACCCATGACTTCCATCAGGTCGCTGGACACGACAATGACCGCGATGCCTTGGGCCGCCAGGTTATGAATGATCTGATAGATCTCGGACTTGGCCCCGATATCAATGCCCCGGGTCGGCTCGTCGAGCAGAAGCACCTTCATCGGCATCGACAGCCAACGGCCGAGAATGGCCTTCTGCTGGTTGCCACCGGACAGGAACATGATCTGCTGGTCCGCCGAGGGCGTCTTGACGTTCATTGCCTGAATCTGCTGCCGGGCGTTATCACGCTCCCAGCGGCCCTGAATCAGACAACCCAGACTGACATGCCGCGGTCGCGCACCGATATTGATGTTTTCGGCCACGCTGGACAGAGGCACAATGCCTTCCTTCTTGCGATCCTCCGGGCACAGCAGGATGCCGGCACCGATCGCATCCCGTGGCGAACGCAAGGTCAGCGCCTTGCCTTCCAGTTGCAGAGTCCCCGCAGTACTGCGCGAGAGCCCCGAGAGCAGACGAAACAGCTCGGTACGCCCGGCACCGACCAGACCGAAGAAGCCCAGCACTTCGCCCTTCTCTACTGCAAAGCTGACCGGCTCCTGCAAGCCCGGCCCGAGCAGGCCGGTCACCCGCAGGCTCGGCCCCTGATGCTCACGCGCCCGATAATTGTAGATGTCCTGGATGTCGCGCCCGACCATGCAGGTCACCAGCCGGTCATGGTCCAGCTCAGCCATGTTCTCGAAGGTACGTACGAAACGACCGTCCTTGAAAACGGTAACGGCGTCGCAGATGCGGAAGATTTCTTCCATGCGGTGCGAGACATACAGAATCACCCGCCCCTCATCCCGCAGCCGGCTGATGATTGCCATCAAGCGGTCGATTTCCCGGGCCGACAGACTGCTGGTCGGTTCGTCGAAGGCAATCACATGGGCATTGCGCGACATGGCCTTGACAATCTCGACCAACTGCCGCTGCCCCAGGGACAGATTGCCCAGGCGCATGGCCGGGTCGATCTCGTCAGCCAGGCCCTTGAGCAGCTCGCCAGCCTGACGCAGCATGGCCCGGCGATTGAGCAGGCCCATGCGGTTGGGCATATGACCCAACAGCAGATTTTCCGCCACGCTCATTTCCGGGACCAGGTGCAACTCCTGGTGAATCACCGCCACTCCGGCAGCAATGCTGTCGGCGGTGGATTTAAAGGCCAGGGTCTGTTCGCCGATCTGCAGGTCGCCACTATTGGGCTGGTATGAGCCACCGAGGATCTTCAGCAGGGTCGATTTACCCGCGCCGTTTTCGCCCATCAACGCATGGACAGTGCCGGGCCGGGCTTCAAAACTGATATCCGACAGCGCCTTCACGCCGGGAAACGTCTTGCCGATCCCATTGAAGCGAAGGCTGCCGCCGATTGTTGCCTGTTGCTTGATCGCTTGCTGATGCATATCACCTCCTGCCTGTGGGAGCCGGCTTGCTGGCGATAGCGTCGGCTCAACCAATGAAGGGTTGCCTGACCTGCGATCGCCAGCAAGCTGGCCCCTGCCTGATTACGGGTACTTACTTGTACAGACCAATTTTGGTCAGCACTTCCTTGAAGTTTTCCCGGGTGATCAGCGTTACGTCGTCCATCGCGGTGTATTTGGCAGGCTCCTTGCCAGTGGTGACCCACTCATACATCTGCAAGGCGGTGTTGTAGCCTTCCTTGTCCGGGCTGGGCAGCATCGAACCATAGAAGCCGCTTTTGGCTTTCTTCAGCTCATCAATGGCATCGGTGCCGTTGATACCGATGCCGATGACATTGTCCGGCGTAAATCCGGCACCTGCCGTGGCGCGCACACCGCCAAGTACCGTGTTGTCATTCATGCCGCCGACAATCAGCTTCTTGGCCGCCGCAGGCAGTTTCGGCAGGGCCGCGTTGGTGGCGTCCATGCTGCCCGGTACATCGAGGGTTTTCTGCGGCGTAAAGAGGATGTGGTCTTCAGGCAGGCCAGCTTTTTTCAACGCATCCACCGAACCATCGGTGCGCTTCTTGCCAGTGTCCAGCTCGTTGTAGGTATTGATGATCGCGTAGGTTTCTTTCCAGTCCCAGTTACGCTTCTTGGCTTCATCGGCCATGGCCGCGCCCTGCTTCTGACCAACCTCGAAGGCTGCCATGCCCAGGTACGGCACGTCTTCCATAAACTTGCCTTTGGAGTCGACGAAGCGATCATCCACGGCCATGACTTTCAGACCATTGGCCTTGGCTTTGGCGACGATGGCAGGGCCCAGAGAGACATCAGGCGGGCAGATGACAAAGCCCTTGGCGCCGTTGGCAGCCAGGTTGTCGATCGCGGTCAGGGTTTTTTCGCCGTCAGGCACGGCGATCTTGATCACCTCGAATCCATGATCCTGCCCGGCCTTCTCGGCAAATTGCCATTCGGTCTGGAACCAGGGTTCTTCGGCTTGTTTGACGAGGAAGCCGATCTTCACTTTATCGGCAGCGGATGCACCGGCCCCCATGCCGAGGATGGCAGTGGCGACGGCGACACAGCACAGGGAACGAATCCCGTGGCGACTCAACATAGCTAACTCCTTATTTTTATTGAATAGCTACAGCGTCCAGCATTTTTTTGGTTCGGTTGCAGGCCCATGGCAGCGGTCCGACAACCTCGTTAGAAAACCACACATCCAGTCATATCATATTATCAATCGACACTATGTAACCGAGTGTCACTTGCACTGACCTGTATCGCCTCTCGGGCAAACGAACCCGAGATCACCTCCGCCGCCTGTTCGATCAGGGTCATGCAGGCCCAGACACCGCGTGCCGCATCGCGGCTGGCAATAGCATCGGCCAGCTCCTTGTGCAGCGGCAGCGTCCTGCCCAGCTCCCCCGGCACCGCCGACGAGACTTCGAAGGACACCGCCAGCAACGCTCCGACAGCAGGCAACATTTGCTCGATGAACTGGTTGTGGCTTGCCGCCAGCACCTGTTCATGAAACTGGCGGTCCGCCAGGTTGTAATCACCCTTGTCCGCCACTGAACGTTCCAGCACCCCATACGCTGCGTGGATCGCCGCAATCTGCGCGGGTGTAGCCCGTTCGCAAGCCCAGCGCACCGCCATGGGTTCGATGGTGCGGCGCAGGTCCAGCAGATCCTTGACGAAGCCTTCCGTCAGCCCCTTGCGCGCCAGCCAACCCACGACCTGAGGATCGAACAGATTCCACTGGCGCACCGGCAAAACCCGCGTACCGACCTTCGGCCCCACTTCGAGCATGCCCTTGGCCACCAGGGTCTTGATCGCCTCACGCAATACCGTACGGCTGACGCCCAGTTCTTCGCACAACGCCGCTTCGACCTTGAGAGTCTGGCCTGGCTCAACGTGCCCTGCAGCAATCCAGGTGCCTAGCCGGTCTACCGTTGAATCATGAAAATTACTGCGCATGGCCCTGGCACTCCGCTGGCTTCTGGTCTTAGCTGGAGGCTAATCATCACACCATTGAGTGTCAAACCGGCAAAAAATACCGCTTCTGCCCAGGCCAGCTGTACATTCAGCTACCGACCTACTAAATAGTATTACAATTTAATATTCAAGCTAAGATTTTTGCACTATAAAACGAACTATCCGACGTAAATCACTCAAATAGTATTACCAATTCACCAGCGAGGTCGCTTCAAACCCTGACTTACACAACGCAATCCACCCTTTCAAACAACAACAAAAAAAGGAAAACTCTGATGATCCGTAACCGCTTTGCCACTCCTCTGGGACTGTCCTTGATGATTGCCACCCTCAGCGTCAATGCCGCCGGCCTTGAGCTGGCCAAACCGATTCCGTTCGGCACCACCCGCGACGGCGCTTCGGTCGAGAAATACACCCTGCGCAACAGCCACGGCGTCGAAGCCAACATCATTACCTATGGCGCCACCCTGCAATCGCTGCTGGTGCCGGGTAAAGACGGCAAGGTCGATGATGTGGTCCTGGGCTTCGATGATGTCCAGGGCTATCAGAACAACGGCACGGTGTATTTCGGCGCGACCATCGGTCGTTTCGGCAACCGCCTGGCGGGAGGCAAATTCAGCCTCGATGGCACCACCTACCAGATACCGCTCAACGACAAGACCAACGCCCTGCACGGTGGCACCCAGGGGTTCGACAAGCGTGTGTGGAAGGCCGAGCCAAGCAAGGAGCCGGGCTGGGTCGGGGTGAAGCTGACCTATCTGTCAGCCGATGGTGAAATGGGCTTTCCCGGCAATCTGACCACCGAAGTCACCTACAGCCTCAACGAGAAGAATGAACTGCGCATCCAGTACAAGGCCGTCACCGACAAACCAACGGTGCTGAACCTGACCAACCACAGTTATTTCAACCTGGCGGGTGCAGGCAGCGGCGATGTACTCAAGCAGGTTGCTACGTTGCATGCGGCGCATTACACACCGGTCAATGCCACGTTGATCCCGACCGGGGAATTGGCACCTGTGGCCGGAACGCCGATGGACTTTCTCAAGCCCACCGAGTTCGGCAAACATATAAAGGACGATCATCCGCAATTGAAGTTTGCGGAAGCGAAGCAAGGCGGGTTTGACTTCAACTGGGTGCTGGATACCCAGGGCAAGGTCAGCAAACTTGCCGCAGAAGTGTTCGACCCGGCATCCGGTCGCCGCCTGCAACTTTTTACCACCGAGCCCGGCGTGCAGCTGTACACCGGCAACTTCCTCGATGGCAGCATCAAGGGCAAGGCTGGCAAGGTCTATCCGCACTGGGGCGCGTTTACCCTGGAGACCCAGCACTATCCTGATGCCCCCAACCAGGCGAACTTCCCCAGTACACGCTTGAATCCTGGGCAGACCTACACCCAGACCACTATCTTCAAGTTCGTGCGCTAAACAATGTGGGACCGGCTTTAGCCGGGAAGACATCAGCTCAGACGATAGAAATGTATCGAATGTACTGACTTCTTCCCGGCTAAAGCCGGTCCCACAATCTGAACTGCACCACAGATTGAGCTTTGAGGGCTATTTGCCCTTCATCGCCGCAACCAGCTTGTCGACGTTGTAACGGAACATCTGTGCATAGGTTGCCGCCGGGCCGTCGGCGGGCGACAGCGATTCCACATACAGCTCACCACCCGGCTGGGCGCCGCTGGCGTCAGCGATCTGCTTGACCAGACGCGGATCACCGGAGTTCTCGAAGAAGTAGGCACTGACGTGCTCGGCCTTGATCTGACGGATCAATTTCGACACGTCGGCCGCCGATGGCTCAGCCTCGGTGGAGAAGCCCAGTGGCGACAGGAAGGTCACGCCATAGGCATCGCCGAAGTAACCGAACGCATCATGGGAGGTCAGCACTTTGCGCTGAGCCTTGGGAATCGCCTGGATCTGGGTACGGGCATAGCTGTCCAGTTCCTTCAGCTGGGCAATATAGCGCTCGCCGTTGGCTTTGTACTCGGCAGCCCCGTCCGGGTCGGCCTTGCTAAGGGCAGTGATGATATTGCCGACGTAGATCACACCATTGGCCGCGCTGTTCCAGGCATGGGGATCGGTGATGCGCTTGCCGTCCTCATCCATGCTGCGGGTCTTGATGCCGTTGGACAGCACCACTGGTTGCCCCTTGTAGCCCGACGCCTTGATCAACCGGTCCAGCCAGCCTTCCAGATGCAGGCCACTGACGAAGGTGACGTCGGCCTGCTTCAACGCCTGGGCGTCAGCCGGGGTTGGCTCGTAGACATGGGGATCGCCGTTGGGACCGATCAGCGAGGTGACATGCACGCGGTCGCCGCCAACGTTGTGCACCATGTCGGCGATAACGGTGAAGGTTGCTACCGCTTCCAGGGGCTTGGCCTGGGCCAGTACAGAAAACGCAGACAGCGCAAAGGCAGCCATTGCGCCCAATAGCATGGATTTCTTCATGATCTTCCTTCTCGGTGAGGGTGCTTTTTCAGTTAATCAGGTGAGGTTTGGGGAACAATCGACGCAGGATCCCTGTGCGTCCGAACAACAACGAAAACCCGTAGAAGGCACTGGCCGTCAGAACGATGGCGGGGCCGGAAGCAACGCCCATGTGGTAAGAGACGATCAGCCCGATAAAGCCGGACAACGTCGCTACCAGGGTCGAAATCAGCATCAGTGCGCCCAGTGAACTGGCCCAGAAGCGCGCCGCCGTAGCAGGCAGCATCATCATGCCCACGGCCATCAGGGTACCGAGGGCCTGGAACCCGGCCACCAGATTGAGCACCACCAACAGCAGGAACAACACGTGATACAGCGAACCGCGCCCGCCCACGGCACGCAGAAAGCCGGGGTCGAAGCACTCCAGTACCAGCGGTCGGTAGATCAGCGCCAGCAGCACCAGGGTAAAGGAGGCAATGGCACCGACCATGAAGATCGCGTCGGAGTCGATGGCCAGAATGGTGCCGAACAAGACGTGCAGCAGGTCAACGTTGGAACCGTGCAGCGACACGATCAACACTCCAGCGGCCAGCGACGTCAGGTAGAAACTGGCAAAGCTGGCGTCTTCGCGCAGGCTGGTCAGGCGGCTGACCAGGCCCGACAGCAGCGCCACCGACAGTCCGGCGATCATGCCGCCAAAGCCCATGGCCGGCAGCGACAGCCCGGCAAACAGGAAACCCACCGCCGCCCCCGGCAACACGGCATGGCTCATGGCATCGCCGACCAGGCTCATGCGCCGCAGCATCAACAGCACACCCACAGGACCGGAACCGATGCCCAAGGCCAGGCAGGCCACCAGGGCCCGGCGCATGAAGCCGAACTCCACGAAAGGCTGGATCAGTCCGTCATATAGCGTCATGAGCGACCTCCAGTGGAATCGTCCGCGTCAGCGGCGCAAAGCTCGGCGTCGGCGCTCCAGAACTCGGCCATATTGCGCGCCCGACGCAGGTTTTCCACGCTCAGGACCTCGGCGGTGCTGCCCCAGGCAATGGCTTCACGGGCCATCAATAAGGTTTGCGGGAAGTGCTGGCGCACCTGATCGATATCGTGGAGCACGGCAATCACCGTCCGCCCCTGGCCATGCCAGGCGCGCACCAGTTGCAGCAAGTCATTGGTGGTACGGGCATCGATGGCGGTAAACGGCTCATCAAGCAGAATCACCGCCGCGTCCTGCAGCAACAGCCGGGCAAACAATACGCGCTGAAACTGCCCCGAAGACAGCGAGCCAATGCTGCGCCCCTCGAAGCCTTCCAGACCGACCGCCTGCAACGACTCGCGAGTGCGGCGCCCCTGATCACGGCTCAAGCCGCGAAACGGGCCGATGCTGCGCCAAGCGCCCATGGCCACGGTGTCGGCCACGCTCAACGGGAAACTGCGGTCGATCTCCGCCGCCTGAGGCAGATAGCCCAGGGTATGGGTCGCCAGGGCTCCACGATCGACGCGCCCTTCTGCCGGTTTCATGGTCCCGGCAATGGCCTTGATCAGGGTCGATTTGCCGGCACCATTGGGGCCGACAATCGCCGTGAGACTGCCTGCCTCGAAGCGCCCGCTGAGGTGATGCACTGCCGGGCGCCGCTCGTAGGCGACGGTGAGGTTATCCAACGCGATGGCTGCACTCATGGAATCGCCACCGCCCAGGCAATGGCCAGCCACAACAGGACCAGCATGGCCATGGCCAGCAGCAAACGGTGCACAGCGGATCGGGCCAGCATCGAGCCGGTGATGGAAGGAACGCGGGGAGCTTTCACGAGAGGGTAACCTGCAACCATTTGTTACAGTATTACATAGCAAAATCCATAATGTTACTAGATAACATTAGTTTTTTTTCATCTTCACCAATCGTACCTGTGGGAGCGAATTCATTCGCGAAAGCGGTGTTCCAAGCAATAAATATGCTTCGGATGTACCGGCCTCTTCGCGAATGAATTCGCTCCCACAAAATTGGCTTCCACCTTTTTTAGCGGCGCTTTAGATCGCAGCAAACCCTCGCTGCAAATCTGCAATCAGATCGTTCACATCCTCCAGTCCGATATGCAAACGCAACACCGGATTCAACCCGCGATCTGCCGCATTATCCCGATCCTTCAACCCCGCCACCGTAACCAGGCTTTCATACCCGCCCCACGATGCGCCCAGGCCAAACAGCTGCAATGCGCCGATAAAGCCATCGAGCTGAAGTGGATCATTGTCCCGCAACTCAAAGGACAACAGACCGTTGCTGCCGCTGAAGTCGCGCTGCCACAGGGCGTGATTCGGGTGCTCAGGCAAGGCCGGATGGAAGACCTGTCTGACCTGCGGCTGCGCCTGCAACCAGTGGGCAACCTGCAACGCTTGACGCTGATGTACGTCCAGTCTGGCGGCCATGGTGCGGGCGCCACGCAGGATCAGGTAAGCGTCATCGGGACTGACCGTGGTGCCGAAGGTATCGCTCATGTTCGCCAGCGGCTGCCAGACTTCTTCACGGGTGCAGACGCTGCCCATGACCACATCGCTATGGCCGCACAGGTACTTGGTCAGGGCCATGATGGAAATATCCGCACCCAGTTGCAGCGGCCGGTACAGATACGCCGAGCCCCAGGTGTTGTCCACGGCCAGCAGGATTCCCCTTGGCTTGCACAGTGCAGCAATGACTGGCAGATCACACAGTTCATAGAGCAGCGAACCCGGTACTTCGGCATAGACCATACGGGTGTTGCTCTTGAGCTGCGCTTCCAGGCCCTGACCATCGGCGGCGAAATAATCCACTTCGATGCCAAACGGCACCAGGAACTCCCGCACCAGTTGGCGTACCGGCGAATACACCGCGTCGGTAATCAGCACATGATCGCCGGGACGCAGGTAGGCCAGGAACGTCTGCGCCACTGCGGCAAGACCGGTGCCGAACAGCCTGGTGCGGTAGCCGCCCTCCAGTTCGCTGACCAGATCTTCCAGGGCGAAGGCCGTGGGATTACCCCGGGCCCCGTAGCTCAGGACCCGCTCGGTATCCCGACGCTGACGGGCATCGCGCATCTCGCCGAGGCTGTTGAACAGCACAGTGCTCAAGCGCGTGACCGGCACGTTGACCGGACGACCGCCCTCGCCTTTCTCCGTTCGCGCGGCATGTACCAGGCGGGTCGCTACTTGCTCAGTTGACGACTTTTTTCCGTGCAAAGGCTTGAGGCTGCGTACCTCCTGTTCAGTCATTTGCGCCAACAGGCCAATTTCCCAAGCCAGGTATTGTCGCGCCGCATCCTTGTTACCGGAATGGCGGTCGTGGGTGAAGAACAGGAAATCGATGCATTGCTCGTTGGCCGGATTGGCCGGATCTTCCTGGACCGACAGGCCTGCCGCTTGCCACTGCGCAATATCGCCTGCCAACCGGCGCGCTTGTTGCTGCTGCGCGCTCGGCAACTCAGTCAGAGCCAATTGCGCGATACGCGGGTCATCGGCCACCAGCACCAATGGCCGGGTTTCAGCGGCGACAGCCTTGGCCAGCAGCGGCCGGATCGACCACCTCGCCCCGCAAATATGACCTTTGCGGAAGGCCATGCTCGCACGCAAATCGATCAGCGCTACGGCATCGTCGCGCAAGGCGGCAGCCAGGGTTTGCGCATCGATCTGCGCCAGAGTCGCCTGCGGAGCATTCGCGACCGGCAGTGCCAATCCACTGTGAATACCTTCGGCCAGGACATAAGCCTCATGCCCCAGTTGCCGCAGCCAGCTGGCGACAATGGGTGCACGAATGCCATCGGCGTCAACCAGCACCAACCGCGCGCCACGCACACCGACATACAGATCGGTGGACTGGATCAACTGGCCGCCCGGCGTGTGCTGTGCGCCCTGCAGAGTGCCTGCGGCAAACTCCTCGGCGGTACGGACATCGCAAAGGAACAGGCTACGCCCGGCGTCACTGGCCCAGGCCTGAACCTGCGCGGCGCTGACGGTTGGCACGCCCGCTCGTTGTGCCAATGCTCTCGCAGCCTGACGGGGCTGCTCCAATTCAGCATGACCATCCACTTCGGGATAATGCCGGGTGCTGCCGTGCTCCAGCGGCAGATCGGCAAGGAACCAACCCTGGGTGCCGTTTTCCAGGGCATAGACCGGGTTCTTCACGCCGAGATCGATCAGGGTCTGGGCACCGATAATGCTGCGAGTGCGCCCGGCGCAATTGACCACGATGGGCGTGGTGTCGTCCTTGACCAGTTCATGCAGGCGATATCCCAGCTCGCCATTGGGGCAACACAGGGAACCGGGAATGGTCATCTTGCGGTATTCGTCGAACGGCCGACCGTCGAGCAAGACCAGGGGTTCGCCACGGGCCTGCCATGCGGCCAGGTCAGTGGCGCTGATGTGGGGTGTATGGCTGGCTTCTTCGACCAGCTCGCCAAAGGCCTTGGACGGCACATGCACCCCGGCGAACAGCTGCAAGCCCGCAGCCTGCCAACCTGCGGCGCCTCCGGCGAGGCTATGTACCTGCGAATAGCCGAGTTCAGCCAGACGCGCGGCAGACCGTGCGGCAACATCGCCGCCGTCTGCATCGTAGATCACCAGGCGCACGGCCGGATTCGGCGCCAATCGCCGGACTTCCAGTTCCAGGCGGCTATAGGGCAGGTTCACCCCATGAAACAGATGCGCTTCACCGTATTGGCCATGCTCACGCACGTCGAACAGGGCAATTTCCTGGCCATCGAACAGCCAGTGCTGAAGTTGCTGGGGGGTGATGGTTTGGTTCATGGGGTTCTCATCAAACAGGAGACAATTACATACATTGGGATGCCCTCCCTGTAGGAGCTGCCGAAGGCTGCGAATGGATTCAAGATCTGTTCGCAGCCTTCGGCAGCTCCTACAGAGATATCCATTTATGCCGGCTTATTGCAGCGCCAGGGACTTCTCGGCAGCGGCCACTTCACGGCCCTTGGCATACGCCCGCTGCACCGCAGGGCGCGCCTTGATGCGTTCACGCCAGGCGTGGATATGCGGGTAGTGCGCCAGGTCCTGGCCCTGACGCAGCGGCTGGATCCACGGGAAGATCGCCATATCGGCAATGGAATATTCGCCTGCCACATAGTCTTGCTGGCCCAGGCGCTTTTCCAACACGCCATACAGCCGGGTCGCCTCGGCATTGAGCAGGTCCAGGGCGAACGGAATCGGCTCGGGAGCCTTTTCCTTGAACAGCTGCAACTGGCTCAGGTACGGGGTGATATGCCCCACCTGCCAGAACAGCCACTCCTGTACCCGCTGACGCTCGACGCTGCCCGGCGCCGGGAGAAAACGCCCGGCCTTGTCCGCCAGGTAATTGAGAATCGCCCCGGACTCGAAAAGGCTCAAAGGCTCACCGCCATTGTCCGGCACATGATCGACAATGGCCGGGATGCGGCCATTGGCACTGATCTGCTGAAAGCTGTCCTGGCGCTGATCGCCGGTACGGATATTGATCGGCAGTACGCGGTAGTCCTGTTCGAGCTCTTCAAGCAGGATCGCGACTTTCAGGCCGTTGCCGGTTGGCCAGTAATAGAAGTCGATCATGCGTAGGCCGGAATCGAAGGCGCCATCTGCGAGGCGTTGTAATTAAGGATCTTGCCTTCGGCGTTGACTCCGTAGCGACCGTTGAGGGACTCCAGCGGGCGGCCGTACAGATGGAAATGCAGGGTCGGCTGTTCACCTTCGACCTTGATACCGTGCAGGTCTTCACCGAGGAAGCTGATCGGCGTACCTGGCTGCACCACCACTTCCTTTTCCAGCTCCAGGCGAGTGAACTGCGGGTCGTCGCCGTCATGGCGGGTCCACACGTAGTTGATCTCCTGACCCTGTACGGCAACGATCACCGCCCAGGTTTCGTGGTTGTGCGGCAGCGTGCTTTTGCCCGGCAGCAGGGAGTTCATGTACAGCGTCGGGGTCTCGCCGTCGTCGTTCAGGCGATAGCGGAAAGCCGTGTCGCCCTCCCCCGGTACTGGCGCAGGGAAGGTGTCGAAGTTGAACAAGTCACGACGCTCGGCCAGTTGCTCCAACAGGGCGACGATTTCCTTCAGGGCTTCGCGGTCAACACCACGCTGGTTGATAACGCGAATATGCTGCAAGAAAGTTTCGACGACTTCACCACGGTTCAAGGTGCTCATACAGGGTGCTCCTGAGTTATTAGTGTTGGAGCGAGGCTTGCCCGCGAACCGAACGACTCGGTGTATCAGGCAAACCGCGTCAAGCCATTCGCGGGCAAGCCTCGCTCCAACGGTTTCATAGTTCTCTATCGCTACACGGAAAGGCTATAGCGGCCAAGGTTACCCAGCAGCCATGGATCATTGTTCTGCGGCGCGCGACGGCCGCTCTCGCCCAGGGCGTGGCGCAGGAATGCCTGGGTGCGCTCGTTGCCAGGCCGCTGGAAAATATGTTCGGCGCTGCCGTGCTCGACAATGCGGCCGTTCTCGGTGAAGTACACGACGTCACTGACCTCCTCGGCAAAACGCATCTCATGGGTGACCAGAACACAGGTCATGCCCTCCTCGGTCAGCTCGCGGATCACCGTCAGCACTTCACCGACGGTTTCCGGGTCCAGCGCCGAGGTCACTTCATCAAACAGCATCAGCTCCGGGCGCATGGCCAGAGCCCGGGCAATCGCCACCCTTTGCTGCTGACCACCGGACAATTGGCCGGGATAGGCATCGACCTTGTGCTCCATACGCACCTTGGCCAGCAAGGCCCGGGCCTGCTGTTCGGCGGCATGGCGATCCAGGCCGAGGACCTTGCGCGGAGCAATTACCAGGTTTTCCAGCACCGACAGATGGGGAAACAGGTTGTACTGCTGAAAGACAAAACCCACGCGCTTGCGCAACTCGATGCGTTCGGCTTCCCGGGTCAGCAGCTGTACTTGGGTATCGCCGACGCGGATCGTGCCGCTCTGCGGCGCAAGCAGGCCGGTGATGCAACGCAGGATGGTGGACTTGCCCGAACCGGACGGGCCGATGATCGACACCGCCTGGCCGCGCTGCACATCCAGATCAATGCCCTTGAGCACCGGATTGCTGCCGAACGAAAGGTGAATATCGCGCAGGCTGATCAGGGGCGCGGCGCCGGTTTCAAGAGAAGGCATAACGGCGCTCCAGGTAATGGGTCAGGCGGGAAATCGGGTAGCAGTAGGCGAAAAACAGAGCCAGCAGACTGAAGTAGACGATCACGGTGAAGCCGGTCTGGTTCACGGTATTGCTGGCGATCTGCGCGGTATCGATCACATCGTGCACGCCCACCAATGAGGCCAGTGCCGTACCCATGGTCACCACGGCATACAGGTTCATCCACGGCGGCAGCATGCGCTTGAGGCACTGGGGCAGGATGATCGAACGGAAAATCTGCCCGCGGGTGAAAGCCAGGGAGCGCGCCGCTTCCCACTGGGTACTGGGGATCGACGCGACGGCACCACGAAAGATCTCGGCGACGTTGGCGCTGGCCGGCAGCGCCAGGCCCAGCGTCACCTTGATCCAGTCGGGGAACGGGATGTAGGTGTGACCGATGACGATCTCGAACGGGAACACATACGTGGTGAAGTAAATCAGCACCAGCCACGGCGCATTGCGAAACAGCTGTACCCACAGCCGCGACGGCAGGCGTACCAGCCACAGCGGCGAAAGACCCAGGGCGCCGACCAGCAGGCCCAGCATCGAGCCGAGGGCAATGGCCAACAGGCTGATCAGAATGTTCTGCCCAAAACCCGTCGCCAGTGCCGGCGACCATTGCACCAGGGCCTTGAGTACCGGGCTGCCGGGGGCAACGAAGACCAGCCAGGCCAGGGCAATGATCGCGATCAGCAACTTGCCACCATGGCGACGCGGCCAGCTCAGGCCAGAGGTAGCGAGGGTATCAGTGGCCATAACCGGGCATCCTCAGGCGCGCTTCGAGAGCACGCCCCAGCAGATTGACGACAAAACTCAGCAGGCCAAAAAACGTCAGGATCAGAATCATCAGTTCCAGCACATTATCGCTCTGGGTCCAGATCATGATCGAGGCGTAAGTGATATCGCCCACGGCAATGGCTGAGGCCACTGCGGTCATCTTCACCAGGTCAATCAGGTTATTGACCAGCGAGGGCAAGGCGAAACGCACGGCCAGGGGCAGTTGCACATTGAGCAGCAACTGACGGCTGCTGAAGGCCAGGGAACTGGCAGCCTCAAGCGTTACCGCTGGAACCGCCTCGATGCCAGCACGCAGGGCCTCGGCGTGAAAGGCGCCTTTGTGCAAAGAGATCACGATCACCACCCAGGCAAACGGCGTCAGCGGGTTGGCCGCGCCTACCGCCTGGGTCAGCAACATATTCAGGACCAGAAAGGCGCAGTACAGCTGCACCAGCGTCGGGGTATTGCGCGTGACTTCGATAAACAGCCGCGCCGGTTTCGCCAACCAGGGTTTGCCCGACGTCAGCAGCGCCGCCAGGGCAAAGCCGGCCAGCAGGCTGCCAATAATGGTCGCCAGACACAGCCACAAAGTGGTTTCGGCACCCTCGATCAGCGAGCCGCGCTGGAAGGCATCCAGCAGGAAGTTGTAGTTCAGGCCAAACCCGGCAGCCCAGTGGACGAACGCCTGTAGCCCTTGAGTCATTGCCCCTCCTCGGCGCGCAAAACGGCGCAAGCCCTGGCAATCCGCTGTCCCGCTTCGATCACACTGCTGGTGGCCGTGGCAATGGACAGGCGGAACCACGGCGACAGGCCATAGGCACTCCCGGCGACCCCGGCCACACCAGACTGCAACAGGTAGTCCACGACATCGGCATCACTGTGCAGGGGCTTGCCATCCGGGCGATAGCGACCCAACAGCCCGGCGCAACGGACAAATACAAAGAAGCCGCCCTCGGGTTTCAATACCTCAAGGCCATCGACGCCGCTCAGGGTTTGCACCAACAGATCACGCCGCTGGTGATAGGCCGCGACCTGCTCCGGAAGAAAATCCAGCCCGCCTGCAAATGCCGCCAGGGCCGCCGCCTGCCCCACCGAGGAGGCGCCAGAAGTGGATTGCGACTGCACCACGGTCATGGCGGTGGTCAGTTCCTTTGGTCCGGCACCGAAACCGATGCGCCAGCCAGTCATGGCATAGGTCTTGGACACGCCACCGACCAACAGGCAACGTTCTTGCAGATCCGGGGCGACATTAAGCAGGTTCAAGGCCGGTCGACCGTCGAAACGAATGTGCTCGTACAGCTCATCAAGCAGCACCAGTACCTGGGGATGGCGACGCAAGACGTCGGCGATGGCCTGCAGCTCGGCCTCGCTGTACACCGCGCCGCTGGGGTTGCCGGGGCCGTTGAGAATCAGCCAGCGGGTGCGCTCGCCAATGGCTGCATCCAATTGCTCGGCGGTCAGCTTGCAGCCCTGCTCCAGCTCGCAGCGGATAAACACCGGCTCGCCGCCATTGAAACGTACGCTGTCGGGAAACGACGGCCAGTACGGCACCGGCACCAGTACTTCATCATCGTCATCCAGGGTCGCGGCAAAGGCATTGAAAATGATCTGCTTGGCGCCATTGGCGATGACGATCGAGGGCAGTTCGTAGTCCAGGCGGTTTTCCTGTTTGAGCTTGCGTTGCACGGCCTCGCGCAGAGCTTTTACACCCGGCGTCGGCGTGTACTTGGTCGCGCCTGCGGCGATGGCTGCATAGGCCGCCTGCTTGATGTGTTCCGGGGTATCGAAATCCGGCTCGCCGGTGGTCAGGTCGAGAATATCGATCCCGGCATCACGCAGGGCCGTGGCCTGGGATTTGGCTGCTGCGTTGGCTGATAGCGAGACGCGCTGGACGCGTTTTGAAAGCTGAACGCTCATGCACCTGTCCCTTCTGTCGAAATAAATGGTGTTGGAGCGAGGCCTGCCCCCGAAGAGGCCGTTACATCCGATACAAATTTCTGATCTGAAATAATGCCTTCGCGGGTAAGCCTCGCTCCCACGGGATCACTCGCCAGCACCTTCCCCGGGTTCAGCAAATTCAGCGGATCCAGCGCCTGCTTGATCCGGCGCATCAGGTCCAGCTCCACCTCACTCTTGTAGCGCGGCAGCATGGCCAGCTTGCGTTGACCGATACCGTGTTCGGCGCTGATCGAGCCGCCATGGGCATGGGCGCTGTCGTGGACCAGGGCGCTCAGAGCGGCGTAATTGGCCATATGCGCGTCCACGGTTGAGTCGACGGGATGGGCAACGTTGTAATGCAGGTTGCCGTCGCCCAGGTGGCCGAAGGTGTAGTTGCGCACGCCGGGGAAGTGTTCCTGCAACAGCGCGTCGGTATGGGCGACGAACTCGACGATGCGTGAGATCGGCACCGAGATATCGTGCTTCATATTGCGCCCGGCACGGCGTTGCGCATCGCTCATATTCTCGCGCAACAGCCACAAGGCTTCGCTCTGGGCCAGACTTTCGGCGATCAGCGCGTCGGCCAGCAGACCGGCCTCGAAGGCCTCGCCCAAAACCTCTTCGAACGCCTGGCGGGTATGTTCTTCGCTGTGGTTATCGGACAGTTCCAGCAGCGCAAACCAAGGCAGATCAGCCTTGGAAAATGGCTGCGGACCTTCAGGAAACTGTTCACGCAACAACGCCAGGCAATCGGCGCCGAGCAGTTCGAACGCAGTCAGGCTGGCACCGAAGCCACTACGGGCGTGGGACAGGAAAATCACCGCCTGGGCCAGGGAAGCGAACGCCAGCAGCGCTGTGGCCTGAGCCTTGGGCAGCGGAAACAGCTTGAGAGTCGCGGCAGTGATAATGCCCAGGGTGCCTTCACTGCCGATGTACAGGTCGCGCAAGTCGTAGCCGGTGTTGTCCTTGCGCAGACCGCGCAGGCCATGCCAGATCTGCCCTTCGGCGGTGACCACTTCCAGGCCCAGCGTCAGCTCCCGGGTATTGCCATAGCGCAGCACTGCCGTGCCACCGGCATTGGTGCCCAGGTTGCCGCCAATGGTGCAGCTGCCTTCGGCGCCAAGGCTCAGGGGAAACAGGCGTCCGGCCTGACGGGCGACGTCCTGAATGTTTTGCAAAATGCAGCCGGCTTCCACCGTCAGGGTGTCGTTGTCGGTATCGACTTCCCTCACCCGGTTCAACCGATCCAGGCGCAACAGCACGCTGCGCCCGCTGGCATCCGGCGTCGCCGCGCCCATCAGGCCGGTATTGCCGCCCTGCACCACGATCGGCGCCGCATGCTCGCGACATAATCGCACAACCGCAGCAACCTGTTCGGTATCCGCCGGGCGTGCCACGGCAGCGACCTCGCCGGTATAGCTGCCCTGCTTGTCGGTCAGGTACTGGCGCGCATCGGAACCGGACTGCACATAGACATCACCCAGCAATGCCTGCAACGCAGTAAATAGCGGCTGGCTCAAGGCGTCACCGCCAGGGGTGCGGCATTCTTGAATTGTTCATGCAACTGACGCAGGGCGGCCGATGGCGCCATGCCGGTGCGTTCACCCACCTGAATCAGCCAGCCGCTGCGGTGCCAGTCACGAATGATCGCATCCAGACGGGCCTGGAAATCATGCTCGCCCTTGCGCACCCAGATCACCGATTTCGACGGGATCAAATCGTCTGCCAGGGGAATCTCGAAGCCGGACCAGTCCGGGTCATCCAGCAACGCATGCATGGTCGGGCTGACATGAACCGCTGCCACGCAACCATTACCCTTGAGCGACAGCAAGGATTCAGACTGGCTGCGGAACGCCTTGATCTGCGCGCCGTAGACTTCCTGCAGCGGCTTGATGAAATTACTGCCCTGGGACACGCAGACTGGCTTGCCCTTGAGGTCTTCCCACTTGGCGATACCGGCCCCCTTGCGGATCAGCGCAGCGCCGCCAACTTCTTCATAAGGCGTCGGCACGTAATCGAGAATCTCGGCGCGCTCGTCGGTGTACTGCATATTGGCGATCAGCAGATCGACCTTGCCCTGTTGCAGGAACTGCACGCGATTAGGCGCCAGTACGGACACCGTTTCGACCTCGACGCCCAGTTGTTTGGCGATGCCCTTGGCCAGTTCTACGTTGTAGCCCAGATGCTCGCCGGTGGCCGGGTCGATGGTGCCGAACGGCGGGCCACTGAGGATTACACCGATACTGACTTTGTGCCGCTGCTGGACCTTGTCCAGGGTCGCATCCGCCTGGGCCAGGCTGGCGCACAACAGCAGGCCGAGGGCCGCCAGGGTCTTGCCGGAAAACAAAAGGTTCATACGCATTGCCTTATCAAAAACCACGAACGAGGGATCAGGCGCCAGTGGCCTGGAATTGCTTCTGCAACTCGATCAGGGCCGGGGATGCCGGGGTGATGTGATGGCGCTTTTCCGCTTCGATCAGCCAGCCGCTGCGATGCCAGTCTTTGACGATGGTGTCCAGGCGCGCCTGGGTGTCGCTCTCGCCAAGGCGGGTCCAGATTACCGACGGAGCCGGATTCAGCTCCGGGGTAATGGCGCGGTAATCCTTCCACTCGCCGGCGGCGGCAATCAGCGGATTGATCAGCGTGGCATCGTGCACGGCGGCGACGCAGTTATTGCCACGCAAGGCCAGCAACGATTCCGACGAACTTTTGAAGGCTTTGAGTTCAGCACCGAACTCGCTCAACGGCTTGACATAGCTGCTGCCCTGGGAGGTGCACACCGGCTGGCCCTTGAGGTCCTGCCAGGTATGAATCGAGCTGTCCTTGAGCACTGCGGCCGTGCCACCCACGCGATAGAACGGCGTCGGCACCGAACCGAGAATCTGCCCACGCTCCGGGGTCCACTCCATATTGGCGATCAGCAGATCCACCTTGCCCTGTTGCAGGAACTGCACACGATTGGCGGGCAATACCGGCACCAGCTCGACTTGCGCCTGCAGGCGACGACCGAGGTCTTCGGCCATATCGACATTCATCCCGGTAGCTTTTTGCGTTGCAGGATCGATGGAGCCGAACGGCCCGCCGGACAACAGCACCCCGACGACCAGGCGATGGCGGTCCTGGATCTTGTCCAGGGTAGCATCGGCCTGCGCCACCCCACTGACGGTCAGAGAGATCAGGCTACCCAGCACAGCGGGCAACCAGCGTGAAGCGAGCGAGTGAGCAGTTGGCATTCATCATTCCCCAAAACAGCGATCGGCGTACCCCGACCTGATGGCTGGGCATCCTAGGGGTTGGCGTAGGGAGAACGGAAATTCAAATATCAAATATGGTTATAACTTTCTGATCAGTAATTTCTCTCGAAAAGCTAAAGCCCAGTGTTTACGGGTAATTCTTACGTCTCAGAAAACAAAGACTTTTCATTTACATAAAAAATCGTAATGTATTGCGCTACCGCCCTGATATGACGGCCCTGTCATGACCGACTCTCTGAATGTCACCTCGACGCTGGATCTGGAGCTACTACGCACCTTTGTCGCAGTGGCCGACCACCCCAGTTTTGCCGAAGCGGGCCTTCATCTGGCTCGCACCCAGTCATCGGTGACCCAGCATATGCAGCGCCTGGAGCAACAGGTGGGCGTCGGCCTGTTTCACAAGCAAGGCCGGCAGAAACAGCTCACCGAACCGGGCCGCCAGTTACTGCGCCACGCCCGGCAGATGCTGTCGCTGAATGACGATGCGCTCAATTCACTGCGCGAGAGCAGCCTCAGCGGCGTGTTGCGCATCGGCTCGCCCCATGACATCGCCGACACCATCCTGCCGCCAATCCTCAGCCGCATAGCCCTGTCGGCGCCGCGCCTGCGTCTGGAAATCGATGTCGGCCGCAGCCCGTTCCTGATGGAGGATTTACACCGCGGCAAGGTCGATATGGTGATTTCCACCCGCGAAGACCCGCTGCTCGAAGGCTTCGCCCTGCGCACGTCGCCGGTCTGGTGGATTTGCGCGGCGCAGTACATCCATGTCCCGGGAGAACCCCTGCCGCTGATTCTGGTGGATGAGCCGAGTATCTATCGCCGCTATGCCCTGGAAGCCCTGGAACGGGCCAATATTCCCTGGCGCCAGGCCTATCTGGCGTCGAACCTGATCGGCATCAAGGCCGCTACCCGCGCCGGGCTCGGCGTTACGCCACGAAGCATGGAAATGCTCGGCCCGGACATGCGCGTACTCGGGGAAAACGACGGTTTGCCGCGGCTGCCGGATGTGACCTATCACCTGTGGATCCGGCCCAATACGGTCAACCCCTTGGCCCGGCGGGCCTATGAGCTGATTCGTGGCAGTCATGGTTTTTAACAGCGCCCGCCCCTGTAGGAGCGAGGCTTGCCCGCGAACCAGTCGCTGCGGTTGATCAGTCGCACCGCTTTATCGTTCTTCGCGGGCAAGCCTCGCTCCCACGCAAGTCACAGCTACTGGGAATTCAACACCTTCGCTAACCGCACCACCGTCACTCCCGGCCCCAGATGCCGCAATGACGGCTGCACCAGCACGCAGTTGTCATAGGGCGTCACGATCGGCTCGCCGCCGTCATAGGCAATCACTGTTCCGGCACGCTCGATCAATTCCAGGCCGCGATAGTCATCGACGAAGGTGAAATCCATGGTGCGGGCAACCACCGGTTCGGTCACTTCCAGGAAGCGTTGGCGCGTGGGTGGAGTACCGCTGATGAAGTCCGCCACATCAGCCTCTTCGACCACCTTGGTCATGACCAGAAAGCGCGCCGCTGTATCCAATGCCACTTTCACGCTGACTTTCGAGAAGTGCTGGCCGGTCTCGATCAGCAAGGCGTTGCGACCGCTGGCGGCGTCGTTGAAACCGCCGTAATCGCGCATACGGCGGCCATTGGCATGGCCGGCGTCGACGATCACGGTTTCCGGTACACCCAGGGCTGCGGCGAAGGCCCGGCCCTTGCTGCGCGCGCCGCACATCATCACCGGCGGTGCTTCCTCGTGCATCGAGTGGATATCCAGCAGCAGGTCGACACTGTCGATCAACGGACGCAGTTGCCGGGCCCGGCGCAGTTCAACCGAAGTCTGCTCGCCGTCCAGTTTCTCCGGCAGCCAGACCCGGTTCATGTCTTCGTCCAGGTAACGGGTGGCGTCGATATTCTGCGGATCGAAGCTGTGATAGGCCTCGACGTTGCCAAAACCCAGACTGAGGCGACCGCGACGTGGGCGCAGGCCGGCACGCAACATGGCGTCCACGGTGATGGCGCCGCTGACTTCGTTGCCATGGGTCAGGGCCATGATCATCACGTGTGGCCCGGCCACGCCGCTATCGAAGCTGTACGCATACTCGATGCCGTCATTGCCCTCCTGCCATTGGCGGATATCGGGGAATTCCACCTCGACCGGATAGGGCTTGAGGGTGGCGCGGACTTGTTCCAGGGTTTTCATAAGTCTTCTCCAACGGGCAGTAACAGGCAGCCGCCAGCACACCAATGGCGCGGCAGATGCAAAACTTGAAAAGGGAAATCAGTGCTGCGGAGCGTGGCGCATGCGCCGCCCCAGGCAGATCACCGCGATCACGCTGATCAGCGCGGTCACCATCACGTAGAAACTCGGCGCCAGCTTGCTGCCGGTGGCTTCGATCATCCAGGTCACGATCAGCGGGGCAAAACCGCCGAACAGGGTCACCGAGAAGTTGTAACTCAGGGCCAGGCCGGTGCCGCGAATGCTGGTCGGGAAGATATCGGCGAGCATCGCCGGGATCGGCCCCAGACAGGCGGCGATCAGAACGCCGACGATGGCCTGGACCAGCAGCAAGGTGGTCACCGACGGGTAAATATTGAGCAGCACGAACATCGGATACGACGACAAGCCGGTGATCAGCAGTGCAATGGTCAGTACCCGGAAACGCCCGTAGCGGTCGGACAGCGTGCCGAATACAGGGGCCATGACCATCAACGTCAGGCCCGTAACCAAAGCGCCCAGATAGGACGAAGTGGCGGCGATATTCAGCTGCTTGAGAGCGTAGGTCGGCATGTACAGCTTGTGCACGTAGTTGAACGCGGTGGCACCGGCGACCACGCCAATGGCCAGCAGCAGGCTGACATGGCCCTTGATCAGTACATCACGCAGCGGGGTTTTCTTCGGTGCGTCGGCCTGGATCTTCTGGAAATCCGGGGTCTCGTCGATCTGGCTGCGGATATAGAAACCCACCGGGCCGATCAGCAGACCGACACCGAAGGCCACGCGCCAGCCCCAATCGTTGAGCTGCACATCACTGAGTACATAGCTGAGCAAGGCGCTGACCCCGGCGGCCAGCACAGTCGCCAGGCCCTGAGTCGACAACTGCCAGCTGGCGAAGAAACCGCGTTTTTTCGCATCGGCGTGCTCGACCATAAAGGCGGTAGCCGCGCCAAACTCACCACCGGTGGAGAAACCCTGAAGCATCCGCGCCACGATGATCAGCAACGGTGCTGCCAGGCCGATCTGTTGGTAGGACGGCGTGAAAGTGATCATCGCCGTGCCCAGCATCATGATCATGATCGACATCGTCAGGGATGCCTTGCGCCCTGCCCGGTCCGCATAGGAACCGAGAACAATGGCACCCAGCGGGCGCATCAAAAAGGAAATACCGAACGAACCGACACTGAGCAATAGCGAGGTGGTTTCGTTATCGCTGGGAAAAAACAGCTTGCCGATGACCACGGCGAAATAGCCGTAGATCAGCAGGTCATAGAACTCCAGGGCGTTGCCGATACTGGCGGCAACGATCTCCTTCCAGGGTCCGCGTCGGGAGGTCGTGAGTGCCGTGTTGGCGGCGGTGGATTGCACTGTCATGGTTGGCCCCATTTTATTCACAGTTTCGGCAGCCATCGTCAGTGGCGACGGCGTTGTTTTTATCAGCGAGTGGATGAACGCAAACGCCTTCAACCTGGGAGCAAAGTGCTATACGAGCGGGGCCAGGACAATTGCCGATTCAGCACAACCCCGAGCCTTTTCGGCACAGCACGCAGCGCAAAGGGCTTTTAACAGGAGCAAAACAGCAGATTATTTTGCCAAAGCCCCATCCTGGTGCAGGGATGACAAGCCATTCCAGATGCTCATCAGCGGTTCGCTCTGGTTGGAACGCAGGCGATGCAGGGAAATATCGAAGCCGATGATCAACTCCGGACCGCCGGCAATCACCAGTTCCCCCGAGGCCAGGGAGTCCTTGACCACCATGCGCGGCAGCCAGGCCAGGCCGTTGCCGCGTCGGGCCATGCGTTCGATGGCATCGTAGGAGTCGGCCTGATAGGTCATGCGCAGCGCCAGGCGCTGGGGCAATCGGGCCAGGTGCTGGGCCAGTACGCCGCGCAGGGCCAGCGTGGGGGAAAACGCCAGCCAGGGAATGGTCGAGGCCGAGGACTCGGCATCGATGCGGAACTGCGGATCGCCCTTTTCATTCGGCGCGCTGACCGGCAACAGCTCTTCCCTGGCCAGGACCAGGGTGTCGCAGCGCTCGGGATCGACGAGGATCTGGGTCAGGGGGCTGGAGAAAATCAGCAGCACATCCACGTCTCCGGCCGACAGCCGTGTGATCGCTTCCTGGGAACCGCTGGTGACAATGGAAACCGGAAAGTGGCCGAAGGTTTCCTTGAGCGAGGCGTACCAGTCCGGGAAAAACGCCGTCGCCAGCGTGCGGCCGGTGGCGATGCGCAGCGGTGCCTCGCGATTGAGCCCCAAGCCCTGGAACTGCGCGCGGGCCGCCCCGAGCAGGGCGATGGATTGACTGGCCGCGTCGAGAAATAACAGCCCCGCTGGTGTCAGGGCCAGAGGCTGCTTGCGCTCGATCAACGGCACGCCCACCCAGTCCTCCAGCGCCTTGATCCGCCGCCCGAACGCCGGATGAGTCACATAGCGATTCTCCGCCGCCCGGGACAGGCTGCGGGTACGCGCCAGTTCGATAAAATCTTCGAGCCATTCCAGTTGCAAGGTGAACCCCTTAAAAACGTACGATCCAAAATCTTGCGCGGGCCTTTGGGAGCGGCTTCGGCCGGGAAGGCGCATTCCCGGCTGAAGCCGGTCCCATAGAATGCACAGCGGTAACACTTGCGCGCTACTAGCGGATTTCGTGCCACTGGGCAGATTGCCGCTTGTACAATCCACAAGCACTCGATACTGTACATAAAAACAGTATCGGAGTATTTCATGGAGCTGATCGACAAGCTCAGCATCCTTGCGGACGCGGCCAAGTATGACGCTTCCTGTGCCAGCAGCGGCGCACCCAAGCGCAGTTCCGAGGGCAAGGGCGGATTGGGTTCGACCAATGGCATGGGTATCTGCCACAGCTTTACGCCCGATGGCCGCTGCGTCTCGCTGCTGAAAATCCTGCTGACCAATTTCTGTCTGTACGACTGCCAATACTGCGTCAATCGCCGTTCAAGTGACGTGCCGAGGGCGCGTTTCAGCCCCGAAGAAGTGGTGACCCTGACGCTGGATTTCTACCGGCGCAACTGCGTCAGCGGTTTGTTCCTCAGCTCCGGGATCATCCGCAGCGCCGACTACACCATGGAGCAGTTGATCCGTGTGGCCAGGTTGCTGCGCGAGGAGCACCAGTTTCGCGGCTACATACATCTCAAGACCATCCCCGAAGCCGATCCCCTGCTGATTGAGGAAGCCGGGCGCTATGCTGACCGCCTCAGCGTCAATATCGAACTGCCCACCGACGCAGGCCTGCAGACCCTGGCCCCGGAAAAGGACGTGATCTCGATCAAACAGGCCATGCAGACCATCCATGTCGGCGAGCAGACCGTACGCAACGAGCCCCGCTCGCCGCGCTTCGCACCGGCCGGGCAAAGCACGCAGATGATCGTCGGCGCCGATGCCACCGATGACAGCACCATCCTGCACAGTGCCGAAGCGCTGTATGGCAATTTCGGCCTGCGCCGGGTCTATTACTCGGCGTTCAGCCCGATCCCCAACAGCCCGAAAAGCGTGCCTCTGGCTGCACCGCCGCTGATGCGTGAACATCGCCTGTACCAGGCCGACTTTCTTCTGCGCAGCTACGGCTACCGGGCCAGCGAGCTGCTTCAAGGCCCCGGTGATCTGGCCCTGGATATCGATCCCAAGCTCGCCTGGGCGTTGGACAATCGCCAGGTATTTCCTCTGGACCTCAACAGTGCAGAAGCAACCCTGATTGCGCGCATTCCCGGTATCGGCCTGCGCACTACCCAGCGTCTGATCGAGCTACGCCGCCAGCGCAAGATCCGCTACGAGGACCTGACCCGCATGCGCTGCGTGCTGATCAAGGCCCGGCCCTTCATCATCACCAGTGACTACCATCCACCGCTCGCCGAAACCAGCAGCGCGATACTCCACGGGCAACTGCGCGATAAGCCGCAGCCGCAGCAAATGGGTCTGTGGGGATGATCAGCCTCGATTGTGACGATCTGTTCGATACCTGGCGCCAGCAGGCTCGCTGGCTGCTCAGCCATGAAATCGATCCGAGCCAGGTCAGTTGGGCCGGGCAACAGGACGCCGACCTGTTCGCCAGTGAAGCGCCCCGTCTGGATCAGCCCGGCCCCTTCCAGGCGCGCATTCCCCTCACCTTGCTGGAACTGCTGAAAAACGCCGCCTGCTATCGCGGCGACCAACGCTGGAGCCTCTTGTATGAGGTGCTATGGCGGGTCAGCCATGGCGATCGCACGGCGATGATGGCCGGTGACAAACTCGGGAGCGAATTGCATCGTCGCCTGAAAAGCGTCAGCCGCGAAGCACATCATCTGCATGCGTTCGTACGGTTCATCGAACTGCCCGCCAGTACGCCGCAAGACCTTACTCGCCCGCAATACGTGGCCTGGCATGAACCTGCCCACGACATATTGCAAAGCGCCAGCGAACATTTCGTCGGGCGCATGGGCCAACATCGCTGGCTGATCGCAACGCCTGAAGACGGGGTGTATTACGACGGCGAACAGCTGCTGTACGAACGCAAGTGCCCTGCCCCATGGCGGCAACTGGCGCAAAACGTCGACGATCCCCACGGCGATCTATGGCTGGCCTACTACAGCCATATCTTCAACCCGGCCAGGCTGAACGAGAAGGTTATGCAGGGTCATCTCCCTGCGCGTTTCTGGAAGAATCTGCCTGAAGGCCCATTGATCCCTGCCCTGATCAGCGAAGCCCGGACCGGTAAACAGCGCGACGGCCAGGCCAGTCAGATTGCAGCAAGGCCAGGAAAGCGGATTGGTGGCGATAGAAATTGAAAAAACCCAGTGTTCCGTGGGACCGGCTTTAGCCGGGAAGGCAATATGAAAGGCAACGCAAATGCACTGATCATACCTTCCTCTTCCCGGCTAAAGCCGGTCCCACATAGGTTAGCTGCGTGATAGCGAAATCAACCCTGCCCCTACTGGCTATCACCAGGATTGAATTCATCCGAACTGTAAAGCGTTGCCACCGAATCAGAACCGACACCACCACGACGTCCCATCGCCGCAAGGCGTCCAGCGCCTACATGGTCGGTGCCATCAGCCGCTACTCGTGATGCGTTGGTGTGGTCCGAGCCGTCGGAAGCCACTTTCGCTGCGCCTACATGGTCCGCACCATCAGCCGCCACTTTCGCCGCACCTACATGATCGGCGCCGTCTGCCGCCAGTTTTGCCGCGCCAATATGGTCTGAGCCATCTGCCGCTACTTTCGCTGCGCCTACATGATCGGAGCCATCTGCCGCCAGTTTTGCCGCACCAACATGATCGGCGCCGTCGGCCGCTACTTTTGCTGCGCCAACATGATCGGCGCCGTCGGCCGCCAGTTTCGCCGCGCCAACATGGTCCGCGCCGTCTGCCGCTAGTTTCGCCGCGCCAACATGGTCCGAGCCATCTGCCGCCACTTTCGCTGCACCTACATGATCGGCGCCATCAGCCGCTAGTTTTGCCGCGCCAACATGGTCCGCGCCGTCTGCCGCTACTTTGGCTGCGCCTACATGGTCCGCGCCGTCTGCCGCTACTTTCGCTGCGCCTACATGGTCCGCGCCGTCTGCCGCTACTTTCGCTGCGCCTACATGGTCTGAGCCATCTGCCGCCACTTTCGCTGCGCCAACATGGTCTGAGCCATCTGCCGCCACTTTCGCTGCACCTACATGATCGGCGCCATCAGCCGCTAGTTTCGCCGCGCCAACATGGTCCGCGCCGTCTGCCGCTACTTTGGCTGCGCCTACATGATCTGCACCATCAGCGGCTACTTTTGATGCATTAGTGTGGTCCGATCCATCCGAAGCGACCGCCGTGCGCGCAGCCTTGGTGTTTGCAGCGATCTTCGCAGGCTCAGCGGCCATGGCGCTCGTGGCCATGAACACAGTGCCATGAAGCGCGGCAAGGGTCAGGACAATTCCGGAAAAAGCCTTGTATTTCATGGTCGTACTCCAAGAACGCGTGTCATTAAGTCATCCAGGGCAACTTGCAACCAGAGACAATGGCAATTAATTGAAAGGACTCAAAGTTCACAAACGACTTCAAACGCTAACTAACGCACCAGAGTGAGGCGTCCATGACAGGCGCTTTGTCAGAGGTACGGCAAGTATAGAACGAATACCGGAAGCAACTTTCCAAGTGTAGGACCAGTAGACCTGAAGTGCCGTTCCGCGGTAATTGTACGAAGGTATAGAAATTAACCCATGCGGTTGTAAGGCCTTTAAAACAGCGGACAACCGACTTGATTTGACAGGCCAGTGGCGCTTCAGCGCTCTGGGATGCGACCTATATACCGGATCTGTCGGAGCGTGCGAAGGTTGCGGATGGCATCGGCCTGATACATGGCTTTCACAGCCTTCGGCTGCGCTTACAAATAGCATTCCAATTCAGGTAGTTGCGTCGTGTATAAAGAAATCAAACGTGCGCACTCACGCATTCTTCAACTTAATGGTCTACTTTCCTAAGCCATCATCCCACCTCGCACTGGAGATCCCATGACCGCTCTTCTCGGACACAACTTCATCAACGGTGGTCGCAGCGCCCAAGGCAGTGTCAGCCTGCAAAGCCTGGATGCCACCACGGGCGAGGCATTGCCGCTTTCCTTCATGGAAGCAACCCGTGATGAGGTGGACGCCGCCGCTGTAGCAGCTGGCAACGCCTACCCCGCCTATCGCATGACCAGCGCCGCGCAGCGGGCGGTGTTTCTCGATGCCATCGCCGATGAGCTGGACGCTCTGGGCGACGAGTTCATTGCCATGGTCTGCCGCGAAACCGCCCTGCCCGCGCCACGTATCCAGGCCGAACGGGCTCGCACCAGCGGGCAGATGCGTTTGTTTGCCAGCGTCATGCGGCGCGGGGATTTCTACGGCGCGCGCATCGATCGCGCCCTGCCCGACCGCCAGCCGCTGCCGCGCCTGGACATGCGCCAATACCATATCGGTCTCGGCCCGGTAGCGGTGTTTGGCGCCAGTAACTTTCCCCTGGCCTTCTCCACGGCGGGCGGTGATACCGCAGCGGCATTGGCAGCAGGCTGCCCGGTGGTGTTCAAGGCGCATCCAGGACATATGGCAACCGCCGAATGGGCGGCACTGGCGATTATCCGCGCCGCCGAGCGCACCGGCATGCCGGCCGGGGTCTTCAACATGATCTACGGCGGCAGCGTTGGTGCCTGGCTGGTGCAGCATCCGGCAATCAAGGCCGTGGGCTTTACCGGCTCGCTGCGCGGCGGCCGCGCCCTGTGCGATATGGCTGCGGCGCGCCCGGAACCGATCCCGGTATTTGCCGAAATGTCGAGCATCAACCCCATGCTGATGCTGCCCGAAGCACTCAAAGTGCGGGGCGAGAAAATCGCCGCCGAACTGGCGGCTTCAGTGGTGCTCGGCGGCGGTCAGTTCTGCACCAAACCAGGCCTGGTGCTGGGCATTCGCTCACCGGAGTTCAGCCATTTTCTCGACAAGCTGGCTCATCTGATCGATAACCATGCACCCCATACGCTGCTCAACGCGGGCGGTCTGTGTAACTTCGCCGACGGCTTGAAACGCCTCGCCGATCACCCCGGCTTGCATCATCGCGGCGGGCAATCGCAACAGGGCGGCCAGGCCTTTGCCCAGGTTTACGAAGCCGATGTCGAGCTGCTGCTCAATGGCGACGAGCTGCTACAGCATGAGGTTTTCGGACCGATGATCGTCGTCGTCACCGTCGCTGACAGCGTCCAGTTGCAGGCTGCCGTACAGAGCCTGCAAGGCCAGCTGACCGCCTCCCTGATCGCCGAGCCCGCCGACCTGCACGCTTTCGCCCATCTGGTGCCGTTGCTGGAACACAAGGCCGGACGCCTGTTGGTCAACAGCTACCCGACGGGCGTGGAAGTCTGCGATGCCATGGTCCATGGCGGCCCCTACCCGGCTACTTCCGACGCCCGCGGCACCTCGGTGGGCACGCTGGCGATCAACCGCTTCATGCGGCCAATCTGCTTTCAGAACTATCCGGACTCACTCCTGCCCGATGCCTTGAAGGACGCCAATCCGCTGGGCATTTCACGTCTGGTGGATGGCGCGGCCAGTCGTGAGGCGCTGATTCGCTGATTGCACCGTTTGGCGGCGATTTGTCATCGACCGACAGATCGCCGCCCGCTTACAAGGTCACGCTGCCATCGACACAGGTCACGACAGCCCCGCCCACCCAGATATCCTCCGCCGAGCGCTGAATACACACACGGCCCTGGCGTCCCATGGCCGTCCCCTGACTAACAATGAAATCGTCCGGCGCCAGTCCCTCGTTCAGCAACCATTGGGCGATGCCGGCATTCAGGCTACCGGTGACCGGGTCTTCCGGCATGCCGTCGCCGGGAATAAAGGCGCGGACTTCGAACTGTGCGTCGCAGCCATCGCGCTGCGGATCCCACGGCGCAAATACGCCAATGGCCAAGCCTTGCGGTAGCGCCGAATAGTCGGGTTGCAAGGCCAGCACCGTAGCACGGTCTTTCAGCCTGAGGGCCAGCCAGCCGGCGCCATTGTCGACCCATCGAGCATCCATCACCGCATCAACAGTCAGCCCCAGACCGGGAAGGATTCGCCCGAGCAACTCGGCCTCCACCGCCTCGAAGCGCAACAGCGGCGGCGCGGTAAAAGCCAGCTGCCCACTGTCACGGCGAATCCGCACCAGACCTATGCCGCACTCCTGAATGATTTCTTTTGCCTTTGGCACACCGCCATGTTCCAACCAGGCATGGCAGCTGCCGAGGGTCGGATGCCCGGCAAAAGGCAGTTCGGTCAGGGTCGTGAAGATCCGCACCCGGTAGTCGGCGCGCGGGTCAGTGGGTTTGAGCAGAAAAGTGGTTTCGCTGAGGTTGGTCCAGCGGGCGAAAGCGCCCATTTGCGCTTCACTCAGTTCATCCGCGGCAAGTACGACGGCGAGGGGATTGCCCAGCAGGGGTTGATCGCTGAACACATCGACCTGTTTGAAGGGAAGCTGAGGCATGAGATTGGCCTGTGCCGAAAGAAAGCGGCAAGCTTCCATCATCGAGCTACAAGCTACAAGCTTCTAACTTGCAGCTCGCAAGGCAAGTGTTACGCAACTTTAGCCCATGACTGTAATGCCGAGCTGCCGGGGCAATACGCTACTGTCGAGCTTTAGCCTTTTCAGGAGCCTGCCATGCTCGCCGTCCAGACTCTGCTGCTGTTTACCGGTGCCGTGATATTGCTGTTGATTTCCCCGGGCCCGAGCATGGCGTTCGTGCTCAGCCATGGCTTCAGCTGCGGCTGGCGCGGCGGCATGGCAGCGGCCTGCGGGATTGCCGTAGCGGACCTGATACTGACGGTGTTGACCGCAACCGGTGTCACCGGTCTGGTGGCGGCGTGGCCGCCCTCGTTCGATATCATTCGCTACAGCGGCGCGCTCTACCTGCTGTGGATGGCCTGGAAGGCTCTGGGCAGCCGCAGCACCGCCCAGGCCAGTGCAGGTGAGCGTCTTGCCCTGACGACGGTATTTACCCGAGCCATGTTCAACAGTCTGCTCAACCCCAAGGCGCTGCTATTTTTCCTGGTTTTCCTGCCGCAGTTCGTCGTGCCGGAAAAAGGCCAGATTGCCGGGCAGATCTTATTGCTGGGCGCCGTTCTGACCTTACTGGCGTGGATGTTTCATGCGCTGCTGGGCGCATTTGGCGGGGTGTTTCAGCGATTGCTGAGCAGTGACGGGCGCTTCTCCCGGCTGCAGCCTCGAGTACTGGCCAGTGTGCTAGCGCTGCTGGCGCTGCGCCTGGCGTTGATGAATCGCCCGGCATGATATCTGTGAAAGCCGCCGAAGGCTGAGATCGCGTTCTATCTGATGCCCCGCAATCGCAGCCTTCGGCAGCGCCCACAATTCTCATCCAAATCATGATCTGTCTGATTTTTCGCCTGGCGAACGGGTACGCTCTACAACTTCAACGGCAAGCCTACCCGCCCCAACAACCCGGCCAGTTCCCGCCATGGAAACGGATCGTCGCGCCCGGCGCTGCAGGTCGGACGATGAACGAAGGCTTCACAAGCCTGACTGGCCGACTGCGAAGCCTGGCACTGGGCGCAAATCAGTTGCCCGCGCAGCAATGACCAACGAAAGGCCCAACTGGCCAGGCGATCACCCGGGCAGACACTTTCGCTCATGGCGGCGGCGATCTCGTTGATCACAGAGTTATCGGACATGCTCGCCCTCCCTTTTGGCTCCGGACTTGACCCTGTTTATGGTCGCAGGTCCGGGCAAGGCCTTGTCGTCTGGATGGGGACAAGGACGGCCAATGAGGTGCGTCATTCGGCCAACGACAGATTCAGCTCATGCGATATGGCCAATTGCCGGTAATGTGAAGACAAAGATGGTCTGCCCGGCACGCCCCTGAAGCATATGCAGAGTGCCTTCCTGTGCGCTCATGATCGACTTGCAGATAGCCAGGCCCATGCCCATGCCAGTGGTTTTGGTGGTGAAGAACGCATTGAAAATCTCGTCGGCGTGGGCCGGGCTGATACCCGGCCCGGTATCTTCGACTGTCACCACGACCTGGCGCCCGGCCTGGACGCTGGACGTCAGCGTCAGCACCCGGTGCGGTGGATTGACTGAAAGCATGGCGTCGACAGCATTCATCACCAGGTTGTAGATGACTTGCTGCATCTGTACGCCGTCGGCATGCACCTGCATTGGCGACGACTCCAGCCGGGTATGCACCGACACCAACTTCTGCTCGATCTCCCCGGCCGTCAGCAGCAACACCCGGCCAATCACCTCGTCGATCAGCAACGGGCTGCGACTCGAGACTTTCTGTTTCGCCAGAGCCTGCAAGGCATGGACGATATCGGCGGCGCGCTTGCCGTCCTTGGCAATATCGTTCAGCCCTTCCAGCGCCTCCTGGACTTCGGGTACCTCGCGCCGTAGCCAGCGCACACTGGCACTGGCATTGGAGACGATGGAGGCCAGCGGCTGATTGATTTCATGGGCGATGGAGGCGGCCAGTTCGCCCATGATGGTCGAGTGGCTGACCTGGGCCAGCTCGCGTCGAGCGTTGCTCAGGGCGGTTTCCGTGACTTTGCGGTCGGTGACGTCCGAGGTGACGCCGACAAACACCGCTCCCTCTGCGGGCTCGCCCAATGTTTCCAGATACTTGATCGACTGGTCGGGCATCACCGCGCGAAAGCCGTGGCGGTAGGCCTGGCGCGTGCGGCGGATACGCTCGAGCCTGGTCTTGAGCCGGGCCCGGTCGTCCGGATGAACGCGCTCCATCAAGGCCGGGCTACTCGGTGGGTTGTCGGATTTTTCGATACCCCAGATGGCAAACAGCTCATCGGACCAAAGCATCTGGTCAGTCGTGGTATCCCAGCGGAATGCACCGGAATGAATGATCTTCTGGCCAATGGCCAATAGCGCCTGAATGTTGCGCAGCTCCGTCTCGGACTCCCGGCGCCGCTGGTTTTCCTCCAGCACTTGAGCGTAGAGGCGCGAGGTTTCCAGGGAGATCGCCGCCTGCGCCGCGAGCAATTCGATCACCGCGATACGCGATTGGGTAAAAATACCGCAGGCGAGCGAATTCTCCAGATACAACACACCGGTGACCTCGCCCTGCTTGAGCAACGGCAGGCAAAGCACCGCACCGCCTGCCGCTGCGCTGAAAAACTTGTCACCGCCAAAACGTTCATCTTCTATGACCTGATCCAGAGCCACCGAGGTGCGCGTACGAATCACGGTATAGATGATCGACAGCGGCAGGCGGGCGCTGTCCAGGCTGCTGTTGGCCAGCTCGACGATGACCCCCGATTCACGCGCCTGTCCGGTGGCAACGATGATCGGAACGCCCTTGTCGATCAGGATCAACAGACCGCGACTGGCGCCAGCATGTACCAGAGTATTGGCCACCAACAGTTCGATCAGGCGGTCGAGAACGATCTCGCGGGACAAGGCCTGTGAAGCCTTGATCACCGAGACCAGATCAAGATATTGCTGGCCTTCGCGCAGGTCGATGGACGAGCGTGAAGTCGTCGGCTGATCACGCAGATACAGGTGCTCTGCCTCAAGGCTGCGGACCTTGCCCATGGCACCCCAGCGCTGGTAGTCCTCCCGCGCGGTGCGTCGGTGGCTGCAAGCAGTGGTCGGCAGGCCCGATTGCTGATGGCAGCGCCCGGCCAACTCATGGGCCAGAGCCTTGATATGTACGAAGCCACCCGTGGTGGCCTGGCCGATGGCCGATTCGAACAGGCGCATGGCGATCAGCGGCTGGCCCTGGATACGCGCGGCTTCGGCTTCGACGATCAGTAACTTGTCGAGAAAACTCATAGGGTTCAGGTCGGCCCATAGGCGCAACTGCGTCAGATGCGGCTGCAACCGCGCCAGGGTTGCCTCAGTATCGCCGGTATCGTTCAGCGCCGTCAGATTCAGCGCGCTGTACATGTGCAGCTCCATGAGATGAATATGCGAAGGAGTGCTCCAGGCCAGCTTCGCCGCCTGCTCCAGCGCCTGCCGGGAATCGTCATGACGCACCTCGTAGAACGCCGCTACGCCCTGGAAAAACCACCACCAGAACTGTGCCGGGACCATTTCCCCCGCCAGTATCTGCTCGCCCAGGCGCTGCGCTGAGTCAGATGCCAGCACACCGCGCCCGTCAGCCAGGGCCTGAGCGAACAGCGCCTGGTTCTTCAGGATGTTGCGACAATCCCCGGCATCCAGCACCTCGGCCAACGCCTGGCCATCCTCCAGACACTGTTGCACCTGCATCAGCGGCGTGCCCATGACCAGCATCCCGGAGGCCCGCTGATGCGTGACATAACAGGAAAGTGCAGTCTTGCCTTCTGCCTGACAGAACATCAGGGCCTTTTCCGCGCATTCCAGAGAGAACGCCAGGGGTCGAATCCACACGCTGACCTGTCCCAGCGCCATCAGCACCGCTCCCTCGAACAACCGATAGCCCAGACGATTGACCATGCGCCCGGCCAGCTCGGCATAGCGTACGCCCTGGTCGTACAGGCCCAGGCGTTGGGCCAGGGAAACGCCAAACCAGGCAACACCCAGGGCCGAAGCCGGACAACGGCCGTGATCCAGGGTGATTTCGACCATTGTGCACAGCACTTGAAACAGCATGTCGTCATCAGTGAAGGACGCAGCCATGACCATACCGGCCAGAAGCCCCATGATCGCTTCGATTCGCGGGTCTTCCAGCGCGGGCAGCTCCAGTAACGAAGCAATGCTGCGTCCGCCCATGCGCTGTTCGATCCGCGCAAACGCCTGCCGGGCATCGAAAGCGCCCGGTTCGCCGGACAGCTGAATATCGAACATGCGCAGCCCCAGCAGCGCAGCCTCCACCGCCGCGACGTACTGGCCAGACAGCGACAAGGATTCGACTTTCAGGCCATACAGTGCGGATATCTCCGCCAACGAACGGGCCCGCTCAAGCAGTTGGCTGATACAGGCGTCTGCTTCGTCGTATTCGCTACGACGAATCAGGCACTGGATATATAGCAGTTCGACGGCGTGGCTTTGCGTGTAATGGCTGAGCCAACGCGACTCGCTGCCCAAGGACCGCGCCAGACGCAGGTACTGCAAGGCAAACGGCAGCGCGGCAGCGTCCCGGGCCCGGTGGGCGGCCTTGAGCAAAATGCTGATGAATTCACTGGTATCGCTTTCGCTCAAGGTGTCGTGGGCAGCCTGACGAATATGCAAGGCGATACGAAACAGTACGGCCTGAGGCTCCTGCTGGCTGATACCGCGAATCAACAGGCGGGCAATCCGGGTGTGCTCCCTGGCCCGTTGCTCGGCGGGGATCAGCAGGTAGGCGGCCTCGCGTACACGATCATGGCTGAACAGCAGGCCGGCCTTGTCCTCGATCAACAACCCTGCCTCCATGGCGGCGACCAGTTGCTTGCGTACGCTGCCGATGCGCTGTTCGCTGACACTGGCGATGTCGGCGTAGTCCGCGCGGCTGCCGAGCAGTGCCATCAACCCCAACAAAGAGCGGGTTTCCTCGGGCAGGCGGCTGATCCGCGCCACCATGAGTTCCACCACATTGGGCGCCACCGGGAAGCGGCGAATGGCGTCAAGATCCCACTGCCAGCCGACGCTTGTGCCTGCGGTGCTGATCAGGCCCTCTTCCAGCAGGGTGCGAACCAACTGGTTGATGAAGAATGGATTGCCACCGCTTTTGAGGTGAACGATATCACTCAGGGGCGTCAGGGAAGGATCGTGCCAGCCCAGCAACCCGCCCAGCATTTTTCCGGTCGCCGAGGGCTCCAGGCAGGTCAGACTCAACTCGACTACCGGGTCGGGCCGATCACGCAGATCGCTGAGTAATTGGCGAAAGGCATCCGAGTGCTCGCTGGACAGTTCACGGTAAGCACCGATAAACAGAATGTGACGCGGCTGCCGCGCAGCCATGTAACTGAAGAAACCGAGGGTGTCGTTGTCCAGCCATTGCAGGTCGTCGAAGAAAATCACCAGGGGCGCCTGAGGCCGGGCGAAGGCCAGAATGTACTCACGCAGGGCGTCGTTGAAGCGATTGGCGGCGTCGGCCTTACTGATCTGCGGGATGCCGGGCAAGGGGCCAGTCATCAGCTCCAGTTCCGGAATCAGTGGCAGCAGCAAGCGACCGTTGCCCGCCAGACCGCGCAACAGGCGCTGGCGCCACATGTCCAGTGTCCGCGGCGATTCACCCAGCACCCGCAGGAGCAACGCCCGCAAGATAAGGGACAAGGCTGCATAAGGCGTGGTGGTGCGGGACTGATCGAACTTGCCGGTAGCGAACATCACCTGGCTGCCGCCCAGGTCACGGTGCAGTCGCCGTACCAGGGCACTTTTGCCGGTGCCGGTCTGGCCGCGGATCAGCACGATCTCCCCTGTGCCGGTACTGCCGACCCGGGCAATGCAACGGTGCAGTTCGGCCAGTTGCTGCTCTCTGGCAATCAGCCCCGAGGGAAACAGACGCGTGCCGGCACGCCCGTCCTTGCCGGGTTCAAAGGCGCGAATATGCTGGAATTCGTTCCACTGCACCAGGCACAGGCGCAAGTCGTCCTCCAGATCCTGGGCACAGGCGTAACGCTCGGCCGGATTCTTGGCCAGCAACTTCAGAATCACCGCACTCAGGGGCCCGGGAATGTCGTCGCGATGCTGCTCGGGCGGGCTCGGTTGCCGGGCCAGATGCTGATGCAGCCATTCAACCGGATCATCACCTTCGAACGGCAGGCGATGGGTCAGCATTTCGTAGAAGGTCACACCCAGGGCATACAGGTCGCTGCGCTCGTCGATTTCATTATTGACCCGCCCGGCCTGTTCAGGGGACATATAGGCCAGGCTGCCGCTGATGGAATCGACGCCTCGGGGGCCGGGAATATCCGGGTGGCTGCTGAGGGCAAATGCCGTCAGGCGAATCGCGCCGTCTTCGCCCTCGATGAAATTACATGGCTTTATATCGTGATGCAGCAGGCCACTGGCGTGGGCATGCCGCAAAGCCTGGGTAGCACCGATGGCCTGACGCAGGAACACCGAGATGGACAGCGTTTCAGTGGCATTTTCGTGCAGCGAACGCCCGCCGGATTCATCCAGGATCAACAACGGCCCGTCGGCCGACGACAACAGCGCGGCGGGCACCACGGCCCAGGCCGGGTCGAGGCATTCGCGCATGGCGTACTCATGCTGAATACGCCGAAAGACATTTTCCGTGGCCCTTGCTGCAGGCCTGACCACCAGCCATTCACGGGTGGCCTGGGGCGAACGGACCCGATAACGGGCGATCTCGCCATCGACCAGCAGCAATGCCCAGTCCAGTTGCTGCAACCAGTGCTGGTTAAAGTCCGCGACCTCCCTTCTATCGGTCAACGGCGCTGGCGACTGAATTGAAGGGAGTTGGCTCATCGGGCTACCTGTGCAGAACGGCTTGGTTGATCGCGGACAATAAAACGTCTTCGGAGAAAGGCTTGGCCAGAAAACACAGCGCACCGGCGCGTAACGCCAGGGCGATAGCCTCTTCGTCATTATGCGCGGACATGCAGATGACTGCGATGGCTTTGCCCTCAGCGTTGAGGTGCTGCTGCACCTCCAGGCCCTGCATGCCTTGCATGCGCATGTCGAGCAGAACACAAACCGCCTGATCCACCGCTGGCGAGGCAAGAAAATCTTCCCCGCGGGCAAAAGCCAGCGACCGGTAACCCATGGACCTGAGCAGGTTGCCCAGGCTTTTTCGCACAGAGGTGTCGTCATCGACGATGCAGACCAGGACCATAAACGCATCTTCACGCAGTCACGGCAAGGAAGGCTACCCACTGGGCGCAGGCATCCGCAAAAGATGCGGTAGCTTGCCATCCGTGTCGCATCCCTGCCTCGTAGTGTGAGTCCCATTGCGGCGACACGTTGGTCTGCCTGTGCTTTTATCGTTGGAGCCAGGCTTGCCTGCGAATTCGGCAACTCGGAGTATCAGGCAGATCGCGTCGCGGCGTTCGCGGGCAAGCACGGTTCCAACAGGTCGTTTGTCAACTTAAAGCGGACAGTAATTAACTTTTCAACTACTTTTTACACCCATGGATGGACATTAACCTTCTCCACATCGACGCCAGACGCGTCAGGCGAGCTCACCACCCTGCTCGCCCTTACCGGAGAAGATCATGCTGACTATTCGCAAGGCATCGCAACGTGGCATCGCCAACCATGGCTGGCTGAAGTCCTTCCACACCTTTTCCTTCGCCCAGTATCACAACCCTCGGGAACAGGGCTTTTCCGATCTGCTGGTGATCAATGACGACCGCGTCAGCGCCGGTATGGGTTTCGGCCAACACCCCCATCGCGAAATGGAGATTTTCTCCTACGTGCTCGAAGGTGCCCTGGAACACAAGGACACCCTGGGCACAGGCTCGGTCATCCGCCCTGGCGATGTACAACTGATGAGCGCAGGCAGCGGCGTGGCCCACAGTGAATTCAACCACTCGAAGACGGCGCCGGTGCATTTCCTGCAAATCTGGATCGTACCCAACGAACGCGGGGCCAAGCCGCGTTATCAGCAGGAGCATTTTTCCAAGGAGCAGAAACGCGGGCGTCTGCAGTTGATCATCTCGCCCGACGGCGCCGATGGTTCACTGAGTGTGCGTCAGGATGCGCGGGTCTATGCCGGGCTGTTCGACGGCGAAGAGGAAGCGACCCTGACCCTGGGCCAACAGCGTTACGCCTATGTTCATGTGGCCTGTGGCTCGGTGGAGCTCAATGGTCAGCGCCTGGAGGAAGGTGACGGTGTGCGGGTTCGTGAAGAACAGGCCATCCACCTGAGCGGCGGTATCGATGCCGAGGTGTTGGTATTCGATCTGCGGCCGAATGAGTTGCCGCGGATGCCGTAAAAACCTGAATTGCAATGAGGTTTTCTGCAGGAGCTGCCGCAGGCTGCGAATCGGGTTTGTCTGAGACAATGCCTTCGCAGCCTGCGGCAGCTCCTACAGTTCAATTCAGCGCGCGCACCCTTGCCCCTTCGGCCATTTCCCAACATGATCCCCCGATGACTCAATCATTGGGGATCCTCATGAATGACATCGAAACCGTTGCGCGCTGGATGTCTGTCGGGCCTTTCGCGGTCTTGACCGGCGCTGGCATCAGCACGCCTTCAGGCATCCCGGACTATCGCGACAGCGAGGGCGTGCGCCGGGGCAAGGCGCCGATGATGTATCAGGAGTTCATCGCCGAGGCCGATTCGCGGCGGCGCTACTGGGCCCGGGCCATGCTGGGCTGGCCGCGCATTCGCCAGGCTCGTTCGAATATCGCCCACCAGACCCTGGCCCGTCTGCAAAGCCAGAAACAGATCAGCGCAGTGATCACCCAGAACGTCGATGCCCTGCACGATCAGGCTGGCAGCCACGGCGTGATCGAACTGCATGGCAGCCTGCACCGGGTGCTCTGCCTGGATTGTCGGCAGCGTAGCGACCGTCAACTGATCCAGGAGCTGATGGAAGCCCGGAACCCCTATCTGGCCGGGGTCGATGCGATCCAGGCGCCGGATGGCGATACCCTGCTCGACGCTGCCTTCGAAACCCGCTTCCAGGTGCCCCGCTGCCCACATTGCAACGGCGAACGCCTGAAGCCGGACGTGGTGTTTTTCGGTGAAAACGTCGCCACTGAGACCGCCGCCAAAGCCATGGCTAGCATGGAGCAGGCGGCGGGCCTGCTGGTGGTGGGCTCTTCACTGATGGCCTTCTCGGCTTTTCGTTTGTGCCGAAAGATGGTTGATCAGGGCAAGCCGGTGATTGCCATCAATCTGGGCAAGACTCGCGCTGACGAACTACTGAGCCTGAAGATCGAAGCTGGCTGCGAAGCGGTGCTGCCACTACTGGCCGAGCAACTGTTGGCACATACGGATTAACAGAAGCGACTTGAATTGACGTTGTATGACAACGTATAACTACAAGCAAGGCAGCCTCAATAACAACACCCCTGCCCGGGCTCGTGCCTGCTCAGTCTGCAATGTGGACCACTGCGCAACACGCCGCCTGGCGCTGACAAGGAGACAATATGAGCGTCAAAAAAGGCAACGTCCTGATCTGGGGTCAGATGCATCCCTCGCTGATGCAGGCACTCAACCGCGACTTCACCGCCTGCAATCGCTGGGAAATACCTGACCTGAACAGCTGGCTCGACGAGCACGGCGAGAGCATTCGTGCGGTGGTCACCAGCGGGGTTTACGGTACCGACAATGCCATCCTCGAGCGCCTGCCCAACGTGGAAGTGGTCACCAGCTTCGGCGTCGGTTATGACGGCACCGATGTCGAATACCTGAAAAAGCGCGGTATCAAGCTGAGCAACACCCCCGACGTGCTGAACAATGCCGTAGCCGAAACCGCCCTGGCGTTGATGCTCGACGTGTCCCGGCGCATCAGTGAAGCTGAGCGTTTCGTTCGTTCCGGAGCCTGGCTCAAAGGCAAATTCCCCCTGGGCTACGACATGACGGGCAAGACGTGCGGCATTGTCGGTCTGGGCAAGATCGGCAAGACCATCGCCAAGCGCGCTGCGGCTTTCGATATGAATATCGCTTACTACCGTCGCGGTCAGGCTTATGAAGGCATCGCCTATAAGCATTACGACAACCTGATAGAACTGGCCAAGGTCGCAGACTTTCTGGTGGTGATCGTGCCGGGCAGCCCGGATACCGAGCGCATGATCAACCGTGACGTCCTCAAGGCCCTGGGCCCCAAGTCGTTCCTGATCAACGTTGCCCGTGGCAGCGTAGTGGATGAGCCGGCCCTGGTAGCGGCCTTGCTGGAAGGGGAAATTGCCGGTGCCGGGCTGGACGTGTTCGCCGATGAGCCCAATGTCCCGGAAGAACTGCTCAAGCTCGACAACGTCGTGCTGCTGCCCCATATCGGCAGCGGAACCCATGAAACCCGTCAGGCCATGGCCGACCTGGTGTTCGCCAACCTGACCAGTTTTGTCGATAACAAGACCCTGATTACCCCGGTCCTGTCGTAAAGCGAACCAGGGGATGTGCACTGCGCATATCCCCTGGCTCCTGTGCCGATTTACACCAGCGCCAGTCTGGCCGCCAGGATCTTGGCGTTTACGTCGGCAGTGGCAGTTTCCTGCTGCTGCTTCAGTGAATCCTGGACTTTCTTGTCGATGGCCGCCTGTTGATCAGGCGTCATGCTGTCGTACTCGCTCTTGCTGACCCCAGTCATCTTGTCGCGCAGCTTTTCAGCAGCCGATTCGTTCATGTAGGCCAGAAAGTCTTTCAATGACGAGCTTTGCGAAGTCGTCGAATCCACCGCTACAGCATCATCCCCAGTACTGGCGACAGTGCCGGTGCTGGTCGTAGTGCTGGCGTTATCGGACGCACCCTGGGCAGCCGCCAGGTTGGAGTCCACGCTGGATTCAAAGGCCGCAGCCCCTGATTTCAACTGCACCAGCAACTTGGCAAAAGACTCGTCATACGTCGAATCCTGCTGGCTGCTGTCGCTGCTCGACGACGTCACCGGCGCAATGCCGGAGGTCATCGTCGAAGCGTTTGCTGCGGTGTTACTGATATTGCTGAACGCGTCGCTCGTGGTGTCCACCGGCAGTTTGCGAACTGCCTGGGCAACCAATTGATGCAACGCGGTGTTGCCGGCGATATTCATCGAACACCTCCTGTAAGGTTATCGTGCCCGACAAGTGCAGCAAAAGCGGTGCCAGTATTCGTGAAACCCGGCCGAGGCCTTGTCAGGCAAGGGCTACATCCGGGTGGGCATCCGCCAATGCCAGCAGGCAACGCGTCAAAAGCGGCAGTGCTTTGCCGGTTGCGGCCAGTCAGGGCGTTTGTTCAAGAAATTTCGCCACCGCTGCCGAAGCTTCGCGGCGTTCGCAACCCGGCGCCTGGTCAGTGCACAGATCTTCCAATATCAGATAGCGCGCCTTTCGGGCACTTGCCGCCAGTTGCCGGGCCGGTTCCGGAGCCACCCAGGTGTCCCTGGTGGAAGTCATGATCAGCATGCGCGCCTTGATCTTCTTCGCCAGGGTCGGCATGTCGCCGCTGCCGACCAGATCGAAATTGCGTATGGCTTGCAGTTGCCGGTAGCTGTCCAGGGCCGTGGCCAACGGCCGTCCACCCGACTCCATGCTGCGCAGCTGGGCATCCCAGCGCTGATGATCCGCCTCGGTCGGTTGCGGGCTGGTACCGAGCAATATCAGGTTGTCGGCGTAGTCCGGATAGGTGACCGCCCACTGCAAGGCCTGCATCCCACCCATACCCAGGCCAACGATCGCGTGCAGGTGATCAATACCCAGGTTCAGACTCAGGATCTTGTGCTGCACTCTGACCATGTCGCGGATCGAATAGCTCGGGAAGGCAATATAGGGCATCGATGAACTGTTGGACGGAGAACAGGACACGCTGTTGCCAACGGCATCGATGGCGATCACATACCATTTGGCGGGATCAACCAACAGGCCCGGACCGATCCATTCTTCGACGTCCACCGTGCTGGCACTGGCCCAGGTCGGGAACAGCACGACATTGGAGCGATCGGCGGCCAGGGTGCCGTAGGTGCGATAGCCCACACGACACTTTTTCAGGTGGCCGCCGTCGATCTTGAGTGAATCGGCCTGGACATATTGCTGCGCTGCCGCAAACGCCGACTGCGTCGCATCAGGAAACAGCAACAACAAGGCCACCAACCAACATTGCCAACGATAAGTCATAACCATGGAACTCACCTCATAACGTGGGTGAGCGACGCCGGACCTTCAGTGATCGACAACGAAGCGGCGTCGCCATAAAGCCACGAGCCGCCGAGGAAATCCCATGAAAGCCAACTACCATGTCGCCAAGCGTTGTGCTGTGGAACTGAACTTGAGCCTAGTGTATTAGTGCGTCACTGCCACTTCGGCAAACGCTCAATGGGTAATGGCACCGAGAAGAAGTAGCCTTGGGCCTGCCCCGCGCCAATCTCCTTCAACAGGTCCCAGGTCGCCTGATCCTCCACGCCTTCGGCAACCACCGTCAGGTCCAGGGACTCGGCCATACGCACAATGGCCCGGACAATAGCCCGGCTACGGGAGCTGGTACTGAGTTCGAGAATGAACGACTTATCAATTTTCAAGCCGCTGAAGTGGTACTGGTGCACGTAGCTCAATGAGGAAAAACCCGCGCCGAAGTCATCCAGCACCACCGACATGCCCTGATCGGCCAGAGTTTTCATGGATTGGCGAGCCTGCTCGGGTTCGGCCACCAGCGCGCCCTCGGTCAGTTCCAGGCAGATCCGTGAAGGCTGCACGGCGAAGCGTTCCAGCAGGGCCAGGACTTCCCCGGCGAATTCGGGCCGGGTGATGCTGTAACTGGAGCAATTGACGTGTACCGTCGGCCAATGGGCGTTTTCGGGCAAAGCAAGAATGGCGACCACCCGCTGCAACATGTACAGGTCCAGACGGCCGATCAGGCGCAACCCCTCCAGAGCCGGCAGGAAGTTGCCCGGCGCCACGACCCGACCATCCGGCTGATGCCAGCGAATAAGCGCTTCCATGGCCAGCAGGCGACCGCTATCTACACAAACGATCGGCTGGAAATACGGGATCAGCTCATCGTCGCGCTTGAGAGCATTGCGTAATGCGCCCTCCTGCTCCATCTGGTCCGAGACCTCGCGGCGCAGTTCCTGGTTGAACACGGCAAAGCTGTCGCGCCCGGCATTCTTGACCCGGTACATCGCAGTATCGGCGTCGCGCAGCAGGTCGGTCGGGTCGTTGTGGAATTGCTTGTCGGCGCACACCAGGCCGATGCTGCAGGAAGAGAACACCGCATGGCCGTCGACGAAGAACGGCAAGTCGAAGGCTTCGAGGATGCGCTCGGCAATCACCACCGCACCATCGATCGGCATACCGAAAGCCAGTACCGCGAATTCATCACCACCCAACCGCGCCAGCAGGTCACCGCCGCGCATGCAACTGCGCAGGCGGTCGGCGGCCTGGGTCAACAACAGGTCGCCAAAATGATGCCCCAGGCTGTCATTGACCATTTTGAAGCGATCCAGGTCAATGAACATTACGACCAGAGGTTTGCCATGGTTACGAAAATCCACCCAGCCGGTATGCAGGCGCTGCTGCAGATGGCTGCGATTGGGCAGGCCGGTCAGGGAGTCATGGGAGTTTTCGTGCTGCAACTTGGCGTTGGCGTGGTCCAGCTCCCGCGTGCGGTCCTGAACCCGGGCTTCCAGACGCAGATTGGCGGTATGGATGGCTTCGGTGGCGCTGCGTCGGGACAACGCCGTGTCGATATGCCGGGAAACGAAAGTCAGCAACTCCTGGTCGCGCAGGGTATAGACCACATGGGGCGAGTAGCTCTGCACCGCCAGGACACCGCGTACATCGTCGCCCTCGAACAACGGGATGCCCAGCCACGAATAACTGCGGGCCTGGGTTCTGATGGTGTCCACTTCGCCGGTGTCTTCCAGGCGTGTCGCTTCATCCATATCGATCAGACAAGGGCGCCGCTGGCGAATCACATATTCGGTCAGGCCGCGCTGGCCGCGGCGTGGCGACGGTCGGTCGACCATGCGCTCATCGGCGTAATAGGGAAACGTCACTTCGCCGGTGGAGTTGTCGAACAGCGCGATATAGAAGTTGAGGGCAAACAACAGCTCGCCGACGATGCCATGCAGGCTGCCGAACAGCTCGGACATGTCCCCCGGCTGGCTCGAGAGCTCGGCAATCTGGAACAGCGCCGTCTGCAAATGCTCGGCACGCTCGCGTTCGGCTACTTCCTGACGTAACGCGGTGTTGAGAGCCGAGAGTTCCTGAGTCCGCAGCAGCACGGTTTCTTCAAGATCGGCACGATGCAGGATACGGTCCAGAGCCATGGCCACATGACCCGCGACAACCTGAAACAACGCACGCGCCTCGATGCTGTAGATTCGCTCGGCGTCGTAGACCTGCATCGCCAGCATGCCGAACACCTCATCGGAAGCATTCCTCAGCGGTACGCCCATCCAGTATTCGGGAACATGCCCGACGCAATAAAAACGCTGTTCCTCATGGGCCAGACGGATGCCCGCCGCATCGACAAACATCGGCTGTTCCGTGGTCAGCACGTAGCCGGTCAAGGACATTCGCGCATGATCGACGAACTCGTAGGCGTCCGCAGCCAAGGCGTCAACGTCGGTGCTGTCGACATAATACGGGTAGGTGATCTTGCCGCTGCGGCTGTCGTACAAGGCCAGATAAAAGTTTTCAACATCGATCAGATTGGCCAATTGATGGTGTACACCTTCCATGAACGCGCCGCGATCACGGGTGGAGCTGGCCAGATAGGTAATTTCGTACAACACGCGCTGAGTGGTCTGCGCCCGCGCTAGAGCATCCGCCTGCATACGGTAGCCCAAACGCAACGCCAATTGCGCGAAGGCCGGATCGTCGGCAGCACTTATCGGCGCCAGCAGCCAGCCCAGCACGCCCTCGCCCCGTCCGGTATGCCAGCGATGCAGACCCAGCCCGAGGCAGAAGCTGTCAAATTCTTCATGGGGAATATCCGCCGGCCAACTCGCCAATGGATTACCCTGAGCCAGCAAATGCATCTGATCAGCTGCGCCATAAACCGCCCACTCGGGGTCGTGCAACTCATTACGGGCAGTGGTCAGCAAGGCCTGAAGCGACTCATCCTCGATCTGTGTCGGCGGCAATTCGCCGCTTATGTCCGGTGGCCCGACCGCTCGATGATCAGCGCTATCCATCGCGTGCAACGTTGCGTCCATCGAGGGAGGGACATTCATGAAAACTCCAGGGCCAAAAACTGACTGCGCCTATCTTCCGTGGGGCGAACCGGCGCTGGCAAGCAAGATATTCGATTTAACAACAGACACATAAAGCCGCCCCCACAAACTCCATACACAACCCATGCCATCGGCTGGCAGCGGCAAACCTGAAACACCGCCCGGCAGACTCGCGCATCATCGCCAACTCAAGGCACTCGCCAAGCTGATGACCGCCCAGTAAACATCGAAGTCACTATAAGGAAGAGACCATGCATTTCACCCTTGGCAAACTGCTGAACACCACCCTGCTGGCGGCTTCGCTGGCATTGATCACCCCGGTCCATGCCGAAGATGCCCCTGCCCAACGCATAGGCGTGCGTGGTGCCATCACCGCGCTGGACGGCGATAGCCTGAAAGTCCACACCAATCGTGGCGAAGACCTGACCATCCAGCTGCAAAAGGACACCGCCGTACGCGGCGTGACCCTGGCCAATGTCGCCGACATCAAACCGGGCAGTTATATCGGCTCGGCCGCCGTGCCTCAGGCTGACGGCACCCTCAAGGCCCTGGAAGTCCATGTCTTCCCACCGCAACTGGCCGGTACCGGTGATGGGCACCGGGCCTTCGATCTGGCCCCTGGCAGCAGCATGACCAATGGTTCAGTGGGTGACCTGGTAACAACCAACGGCCGCAGCATCACGGTCAACTACAAGGGCGGTCAGAAAACCATCGTCATCCCTGATGACGTACCCATCGTCAATCTGGTGCCTGCCGATCGCAGCCTGCTCAAGCCCGGCGTCAAAATAGTGCTGTTCGCCCAGAAAGCTGCGGACGGCAGCCTGACGGCCCAGGCCATTTCGGCCGGTGAAAACGGCGTTAATCCGCCCATGTAAACCCCTCACAAGGCTTGGCTCCAGGCAGCCGGACGCGCTGTCCGCCCTTCGTCTGCACAGTGTTGACACGCCCCTTATTGGGGCGCGCAATGGATAGCTGCTCACTTAACGAAGGAGGACAACCCATGGCCAAGATGCATATCCTGGCAGGGGATTTTCTTCAGGGCGAAGGTGAATATCACTGTGGTGCCATTATTGTCGAAACCGCCCTGTTTCCCTGGCCTGGCGCCAGAATCAATGCAGAAGAAATCCGCTCGGTCATCCCGGCCCGGGAGATGAACACTCACCCACTGGACGTGTTCCACACGCCGGGGCTGACAAACAGTCTGTTGCTCGGGCTGAACGCTAACGCCGCCGGGCCGGGCGTTGTACAGATGAGCTTCTGGATCACCCTCAAGGACGGCCGCAAATTACTTGGAAAGGCCGACGAATCCACCTTCCGTCAGCTGCAACAGCAGGTCGCCGCTCCTGACTTTTTCACCCACCACGAATGACCTTCCCTCCGAGCCCGGCGTCCTGTCGGGCTCAGCTATATATTGAACTCACGCGATCCTCTTGCATCAGATAGCGCCTACGGCATCATTCGTGCATAAGACAGATATGTGAAGGTTTTGTGACAATACTCGTTTCGTCGCCAGCTTCATATTGACCAGGCGCAGCGCCACAACCGGCTAACGGGTGGGTATACCGATGAAAGAACGAGCAACTGTTATATGCAAACGCGACGGCCAGATCCTCTACGTGCGCAAGCCGAAAGCCAAATGGGCCCTGCCCGGCGGCAAAATCGAAGCTGGCGAAACCCCGCAACAGGCCGCTGCCCGGGAGCTGCGCGAAGAAACCGGCCTGAACAACCTGGGGCTGATTTACCTGGCAGAATACGAACAGGCGCAAGTGATGCACTATGTGTTCATGGCACTGATCCCCGCCTGGGGCAGGCCGCCACCGAAAAATGAAATTGCCGAGTGCAAATGGCTCAAGGTCAAGGACGTCGATGAGCTGAAAACCAGCGAAGCGACGCGGTCGATTGTGAAGTCGTTTGCCGTCTAGAACTGGCAAATATTGCAAGCACGCTATTAGATAGCATGCTATCTTTAATTCACATTCCGCCTGTTGAGATGCTTGAGGAATGAAAGCCCTGGCGACCACGAATCGCCGGGGCTTTGTGTTTTCGGGCTACGACTCAATAAAAAGCCCGGCGCCAGGGCCGGGCTTGACAGCCTAACGCAGATCGTCCGAAAGCGGCGTCTCGTCGTCCGCAGCGGGTACGCCTTCAGCGGGCGGATCCCGGTCTTCAGGCCGCTCCTCCCCGGGGCCGCGCCTCATGGGGTCGAGATTATCGGGATTTTCCGGATCTAAAGACGGTTCGTCCGTGCCAGGCAGTGGCGCCTGGCCCGGGGCTTCATATTGGAAAGTCGAATCGGTAGACATATGCGCCTCGCTTCTGAGGTCCAGCAGCTCTGGGCCGTACAGATTTGAGGTGAGGACGGTTGCCGTTGTGCGTTGCAAGCGACCAGCGGCAATGCAGATTACTTCGAGAAAGTAATCGTCAAATCATCCAGATCCCCGGCGAACTCAATCTCCCAGTCCGGATGCTCGTCGGCAAGCTGCTGCAGCAGAATGCCGATGGCTTCGAAATAGAGCGTCGAACTGACCGCAGACTTTACGCCAGCGCTGACAACCAGGTGTTTTGCTGCGCCTGCAAGGGACTTTGCGGGTAGCTTGCTGTTGATCTGCCGCTTGAGCTCAGCCGAAAGCGTTGCTGCTGTAAATTCCAAAGCCGGATCCCTCTCATCACATAGATAGAAAAGCCCAGCGCATGTGCAAACGAAGGCTTGGGTTTTGAACGTTTCCATTGAGCACAAAAAAGGGCAACCCTCTCGGATTGCCCTTCTAGACCGCCCAGCAGAGCGGATTTTGTTTGGTAGGCGCGATTGGACTCGAACCAACGACCCCCACCATGTCAAGGTGGTGCTCTAACCAACTGAGCTACGTGCCTGCTGTGGGAGCGCATTCTACGGATATTGAAAGATGTGTCAACGGCTTTTTCGCAGTAAGCCCATGAATATGCGGATTTTTTAGTGCCCTTTTAGTAGACGGCCCTGCCTTGCCCACCTGCGGTCATGGCCCACGTCTGCTCAATCACCATGCATAGAGTTTTCAGATTTATACATCGAACGGCTAGCGCATGCTGATCTACCGAGTGTGCTGTCAGCCAGCAAACGGCCCTGCTCAGTACCGTACTAAAATGGCGTGTCTGTAGGAGTCGTCTTTTCACCTGCGTTAGCTGCCGAGAAGAGGCAGAGAGAAAACAAACCATTGTGCGACTCATCGAAATAAAAGGTGACAATCCTTATAGACCACCGGAATAAATAAACCTCTAACCATACTTAATATCCGACAGTCAATCGCGAAACGGTATAGTTATTACAAGTCACTTATATTGACTACTAAGAACCTCATGTTAACATAAAAATTGCACACTCTCGGTACTATCGCCATGCACAAAAATACAGAAATACTCGCAAGAACACCCCGTGGATCCTTTGTGAGACTTTGGAGTAGCGCGGGCAGCCTGAGTGGAACCTTATATCAGGGAATCCTCAAGACCGTTAACATGAACAATGATACAGCTCAGCTGTACAATTCCGCTTACGAAACAATGGAGGAGGTAAACCTGATTTATGTGACCCGTATCGAAGCTCAGGACTCTTCGGGCAATCCTATCGATATGCCTGAGGACGCGCCTCTCATTGATGATTTCGCGAAGCCATCACCGCCGACCACTGGCTGGACCGGGGAAGTGTGGCGTATCCCGCCAGGCTGCCAACCGGAAATGGAGTTTGAACCATCACTCTATCGAACCCCTCCAGGCACAGATCTTGTTTTAGTTGGCGCTTTCGACGGAGCGTCATCAGGGACATTACGAAAAGGGAAATTAAAATTCATTGATTATGCAAAGAATCTACTTACGCTTGAAAATCCAAATGACTCAACCAAACAGATTGAAGTCCCGTTGGACCGAGTTTCAACCTCGAGTTACAATCCAGAGGAACCGGACGAGCCCGGTTTTTGAAGCACTAATATCATCGGCTGGCAGACGCAAAAAAACAGAACCCAGACAATCGAAAGCGGACTACCACCATGAACGCTCGTGCAGATACGAGCATAAAAAATGTCCTTATGCGTCCAGGGTTATATAACAGCGAAAAGTTACTTAACCATCACGCCTCCCGACAACGCTAAATGTCATTAACAATAGTTCTGTACACCTCCCTGATCAGTTTCTTTACACTCCAGCGACAAAAAAGGGCCAACCTCTCGGTTGACCCTTTTCTTACCGCCCAGCAGAGCGGATTTTATTTGGTAGGCGCGATTGGACTCGAACCAACGACCCCCACCATGTCAAGGTGGTGCTCTAACCAACTGAGCTACGTGCCTGCTGTGGGAGCGCATTCTACGGATATTGACAGACGTGTCAACGGATATTTTCGTTAACCCTCTGAATTAATGACCTTTTTACTCAACGCCGCAGCCTCCCCGCCATTCGTCCTCACTGGCGGCGCTCCATTATCTCGGATAGGATCTGAGCCTTCGTAAAAAATATAAAACGGGGTTTACAGGATGACGAACACTCCTTATCCGCAGTCCTATTACGCCGCGTCGGCCAATCCCGCCCCTGATCGCCCGGCCCTGCAAGGCGAAGTGGAGACGGATGTCTGTGTAATCGGCGCCGGTTATACCGGGCTCTCCAGCGCGTTGTTTCTGCTCGAGCATGGCTTTCGCGTGGTGGTGCTGGAGGCGGCCAAGGTCGGTTTTGGCGCTTCGGGGCGTAACGGCGGGCAAATCGTCAACAGTTACAGCCGTGATATCGATGTGATCGAGCGTACGGTCGGCCCGAAGCAGGCGCAATTGCTCGGGCAAATGGCCTTCGAGGGCGGCGCCATTATTCGCGACCGGGTCAGCAAGTATCAGATTCAGTGCGACCTCAAGGACGGTGGTGTATTCGCCGCCCTGACCAACAAGCAGATGGGCCACCTGGAGTCGCAAAAGCGCCTGTGGGAGCGCTACGGCCATGCGCAACTTGAGCTGCTGGACAAGAACCGCATTCGCGAAGTGGTCGCCTGCGACCAATATATCGGCGGCATGCTTGATATGAGCGGCGGCCATATTCATCCGTTGAACCTGGCCCTGGGCGAAGCGGCGGCGGTGGAGTCCCTGGGCGGGGTGATTCATGAGCAGTCGGCGGCCATACGTATCGAGCGTGGCGCCAGCCCTGTGGTGCACACCGCTGAAGGCAGGGTGCGGGCTAAGTTCATTATCGTTGCCGGTAACGCCTACCTGGGTAATCTGATCCCGGAGTTGGCCGCCAAGTCCATGCCCTGCGGTACTCAGGTCATCACCACTGAACCCTTGAGCGATGAACTGGCCAAAAGCCTGCTGCCTCAGGACTATTGCGTTGAAGACTGTAATTATCTGCTGGACTACTATCGGTTGTCCGCCGACAAGCGCCTGATCTTCGGCGGCGGCGTAGTCTACGGTGCTCGCGATCCAGCGAATATCGAAGCGATTATTCGACCAAAGATGCTCAAGGCCTTCCCACAACTGGCCAATGTGAAAATTGATTACGCCTGGACGGGCAATTTCCTGCTGACCCTGTCGCGCCTGCCCCAGGTCGGGCGTCTCGGCGACAATATCTATTACTCCCAGGGTTGCAGCGGCCATGGCGTGACTTACACCCATGTCGCGGGCAAAGTCCTTGCCGAAGCGTTGCGCGGCCAGGCCGAGCGTTTCGATGCCTTTGCCGGGCTGCCCCACTACCCCTTCCCCGGCGGCACGCTGCTGCGTACACCGCTGACGGCGTTGGGCGCCTGGTATTACAGCTTGCGGGACCAGTTGGGCTTCTAAATAAGCAGAACCAATCAATCCGCATTGGAATGAGATTTTGCAGGAGCTGCCGAAGGCTGCGAATGGGTTTATCTGGCAAACCGCTTTCGCAGCCTTCGGCAGCTCCTGCAGGTCCGGCGCCATCGACGAAGTACGATTTTCAAATGACAACAGCGCTTTTATCAGGCGCCGTTTATGTTTCAACGCCTGGCGTTCAAGCTCTTGACTGCCTCACCGGCCGCCTGCTCCTGCCCAGCCTGACCCAGGTCATTGGCGGCTTTCAGCCAGCGCTCGCGATCAACATTGGCGGGCAACTGCCGTGGCCCCTGGACCAGCACCGCCCAGCTGCCAGCGCCTTCCCAGGCCGAGGTAAAACCGGAAAAGCTCATCACGTCGTGACGGTCATTACCCGCCTGCACCACCACGGTCTGCTTGATGCGGTTGTAGCCCACCAGCACGCCATAGCGCGGCGACTTCAAAACCATGCCATCAGCGAAACGCACCAGTACCGGGTAGCCCGCCGCTACCTGAGTCAGCAAGGCGTCGAATGTCCGGTCCAGCGGATAGACCACGAAGCCGTAGGCCCGGGCCTGTTCCTGCATGCTCTGCTCGATACGCGCCTCGCCACCCGGCAACTTCATCGACTTGCCCAGCAATCCGGGGGTGATCTGCACTTGCAGGTTGGCCAGCATGGCGGCCATGGCGTTCGGCGCGCTCTGGTAGTCATTGCCACGGAAAAACGGCACGCCGGGGATTTCCACCCGGTCCGGCAGGCGTTTGATTTCAGGCGTGACAGACCCGGCACAGCCCGCCAGCGCCAGCATCATGGCCAGAGCGAAGCCCGCGCACTTGGGCCCGACAGTAGAAAAACGAGAAAAGACCGGCAGCATGTTGGCTCACTTAAACAAGCGTCGGGCAACCCGCGACCCGACTCGGAACACGATCATAGAGCCCTGCACGGCGTCGGTATAGCCTCGATACGCAGTCCGCAGCGCTCAATAGATCAAAATGATCCGGCTCCGGAGCCGTTGGTCAACTTACAGAAACATGCCCGGTACTAGACTGTCGATTAGTAAGACTGCATCGATTGCAGGAACCGGAGGTCGTATGAGCCTGGAAATGACTATCGTGATGCTGATCGCCGCATGGCTGGCCGTTGCCAGCGCCATGTTCTGGGGTGTGATGCGAATTTCTCGCCGTCATCACCATCCTGTGGAGCGCAACCCGGCCGCCGAGCCTGCTGGCGATGAAGCGCAAAAAGGCCGTCACGCGACGGCCCATTGATACGCCTATTTTGCCTTGGCGGATCGACCCGGATAGCCGGGTCGACCTGCAACCTTCCTTACCCTTTCGCGGCCTGTGCGGCAGCGCGCTTCTGCCGGGAGCGGCGCGACATCATGTTCAAGGCCTCGATACCTGCCGAGAACGCCATCGCGGTATACACATAACCTTTTGGCACATGGGCGCCGAACCCCTCGGCGATCAGGGTCATGCCGATCATGATCAGGAAGCCCAGAGCCAGCATGACAATGGTCGGGTTATCGTTAATGAACCTGGCCAAGGGTTCTGCCGCCACCAGCATCACCACCACCGCAGCCACCACGGCAATGACCATGATCGGCAGGTGTTCGGTCATGCCCACCGCAGTGATGATACTGTCGATGGAAAACACGATATCCAGCATCAGGATCTGGCCGATGGCCGCCGCCATGTTCAGGCTGACGGTGGAACCCACGCTTTTCTCGCCCCCTTCCTCCTTGTGATCGAAGCTGTGATGGATTTCCGTGGTGGCTTTCCAGACCAGGAACAGACCACCGGCGATCAGGATCATGTCCTTCCAGGAGAACGCCTGGCCCATTACCTCGATAACCGGTGCCGTCAGCTTGACGATAAAGGCCACGGTGCCGAGCAGCGCCAGACGCAGGATCAACGCCATGCTGATACCCAGACGCCGCGCCTTGGGTCGCTGATGTTCGGGAAGTTTATTGGTCAGGATCGAAATGAAGATCAGGTTATCAATACCCAATACCACTTCCATGACCACCAGCGTTGCCAGGGCAACCCAGGCGGCGGGGCTTGAAACCAGTTCCAGAAGATATTCCATCGCGTGCTCCTTGATTGGGTTCGGGGCAGCAACTGCAGCGGCCCGATAGACGAGCATTCTAGAGAGTGAAACACTTCAGTAAAATTCGTATTTATAAGCGGTATACTTCATTTTTTACGAAGTGTTTCAAGACATGCTCAATTACCGTCAACTGCATTACTTCTGGGTGGTGGCCAAGACCGGCAGTATCGTGCGTGCCTGCGAACAACTGAATCTCACGCCACAAACCATCAGTGGCCAGATTAGCCTGCTGGAGCAGACTTTCGGCGTCGAATTGTTCCGTCGCGTCGGACGGCAACTGGAACTGACCGAAGTCGGCCGCCTGACCCTGCCCTACGCCGAGCAGATGTTTCAGCTGGGAGATGAACTGGAGACCATGCTGCGTTCCAATCCGGACGAGAAGCAGATTGTCCTGCGCGTGGGTGTGGCCGATGTGGTGCCCAAGTCCATCGTTTACCGGCTGATTGCCCCGACCATGGAGCTCAATGAGCCGATTCGCATCACCTGCCGTGAAGACAAGCTGGAGCGGCTACTGGCAGATCTGGCGATTCAACGCCTGGACCTGGTAATTTCCGACAGCCCGATGCCTTCCCACCTGGATATAAAGGGCTACAGCCAGAAGCTGGGCGAATGCCCGGTGAGTTTTTTTGCCACCCGCGAGCTGGCCGAACGTTACGGCCAGGACTTTCCCCGCAGCATGCACGGCGCTCCGCTGCTGATTCCCAGCCAGGAAACCGTGGTGCGCAGCCGTCTGATGCGCTGGTTCGCCGAGCAGGATATTCGCCCGCGCATCGTCGGCGAATTCGATGACAGCGCCTTGATGAAGGCCTTCGGCAAGTCCGGCAGTGGCATTTTCATTGCGCCCAGCGTGATCAGCGATGAAGTGCAGGCGCAATATGGCGTCGAGTGGATCGGTCAGACCGACGCCATTATCGAGTCGTTCTATGCCATCTCGGTGGAACGCAAGGTCAGCCACCCCGGCATCGTGGCGATTACCGAGGCGGCGCGGCACAGCTTGTTCACCACGACAGATCAAGCCTCGACCAGTTGAGGCTTGAGGCGCATCAGCAGCAGTGCCAAGGCGATCGACAACAGGATAATCACGGCAGCAGCAAAACCCAGCTTGCCCAGGCCCAGATTATCGATGACCCGGCCACCGATAATCGCACCCAGACCAATGCCCAGGTTGGCCCCGGCAATATTCAGCGACGCGGCAAAGGCCGGTGCCTGGGGCGCGGCCTTGATCAAGCGCACATGGCTGACCAGAAACAGCGCCGACTGGGTAATCCCCCAGATTGCCAACGCCAAGGCCAGCAACGGCGTCGACTGCATGCCCGGCACCACCGCCACCAGACCCGCAACCATGAAGATACAGAACACCAGGCTTGCAATCAGCGGATGACGATCCACCATGCGCCCGCCCAGGGAATTGCCCAACAGACCCACAGCACCGAAGCCCATCAGGCACCAACCCACCACGGTGCCATTGAGCCCGGCCAGGCGCTCGAGCATATCGGCCAGATAGGTGTAGGCGGTGAACATACCGCTGAAGACCAGTACCGAAAGCAGCACGTGGCCCTGCATCAGCGGATCACGCAGGATCCTGAACTGACTGAGCAATGAAGCCTGGGTTTTTTGTGGCGTCGGCGGCAAGTAAATCGCCAACAGCAGAGCCTTGGCAAAGGCCACCACGGACAACAGGGCAAAGGCGCTGCGCCAGCCGAACGCATCGCTGATCAAAGTACCGACAGGGATACCGAACACCGTGGCGCAGACAATCCCGAAGCCGATCTTGGCAATGGCTCGGCCGGCAAAGTCGGGACCTACGATATCAACCGCCGTTTCACTGGCCAGAGCCCAGAACACAGGCAGGCCAAGGGCGGGAATCAGCCGGGCAATGGCCATTACCGCGATATTGGGCGCCAGTGCCGCCAGGGCGTTGGACAGGCCGAACAGCATGAGGATGCCGATAAACAGCCGCTTGCGTGGGAAACGCGCGCAATACGCGGTGAGAAAAGGACCAAAAGTGGCAACGGTAAAGGCAAACAGGGTTACCAATAGACCGGCCTGGGGAATCGTCACCGCCAGGTCCCGGGCCAGGGCCGGCAACAGACCAACAATGACGAACTCTGTGGTCAGCACAGTAAAACCGGCGGCCGACAACAGCAAAATGGGCAACAACATCAGAAACTCCAGAAAAACACGGCAGATCAATGCGGGGATCTGACAGGCACACAGGCAGGGACAACGCTACGGCGGGGATGTTGCAGAAAGTGAATCGCCGCCTCAACACCGAGGCGGCGACCTGTTACAGCAGAATCAAGCCAGGATTACAGTGCGCCCATGTAATCGCGCTTGCCAATCTCGATACCGTTGTGACGCAGCAGGCCGTAGGCCGTGGTCACGTGGAAGAAGAATTGCGGCAGGCTGTAGGTCAGCAGGTAGGACTGGCCAGTGAAACGCTTTTCCTTGTCGGTGCCAGGGCGCAGGACAATTTCGATCTCTTCGTTGCCGTTGACCTGCTCAGGCGTGATGCCGCCGATAAAGGCCAGGGCCTTGGCAATCAGCGCTTGCAGGTCGGCAAAGGTCACTTCGGTATCGTCGTACTTTGGCGGCTCGATCCTGGCCAGGCGCGCCGACGCGCCTTTGGCGAAGTCGACAGCGATCTGCACCTGACGGGTGAACGACAACATGTCCGGGAACAGACGCGACTGCAGCAGCGCTTCAGGCTGGATCTTCTTCTCGGTAGCGTGGGCTTCGGCTTTGCTCAGGATCGCGCTCAATGCTTTGAGCGAGTGCTGGAAAACCGGAACGGAAGCGGAATACAGGGAGATGGTCATGGCAGTTCCTTGGTTGAAGGTCGGGGATTATAGACATGAATTAGCTTTAAGAAACCCTGTCTTTTTCGTTCGCCCACTCTGCTAGGCTGACAACCTTTTCATCCATAGGGAAAGCCCCATGTCCACCGCCGAAACCCCGGACAACGCCCTGCAACTCAACAGCACGGAAGTACGCATCCTCGGCTGCCTGATCGAAAAACAGGCCACCAGCCCCGAGACTTACCCGTTGACTCTCAATGCGCTGATCATCGCCTGCAATCAGAAAACCAGCCGCGACCCGGTGATGAACCTGACCCAGGGCCAGGTCGGCCTGAGCCTGCGCGCCCTGGAAGGCCACGGTCTGGCCCGCCTGGTCATGGGCAGCCGTGCCGATCGCTATGAGCATCGGGTGGATAAAGGCCTTGAACTGGTCCCGGCCCAGGTCACCCTGATCGGCCTGCTGTTTCTGCGCGGGCCGCAGACGGTCAACGAGCTACTGACCCGCAGCAACCGCATGCACGATTTCGAAGACGTCGATCAGGTGGTACACCAGCTGGAGCGTTTGATCGCCCGTGGCCTGGCCACGCTGCTGCCGCGCCAGTCCGGCCAGCGTGAAGACCGCTACATGCACAGCCTGGGCGACCCGGCTGACCTGGAAGAGCTCCTCGCCGCCCGGCAGAACGCGCCGGAGCGCAGTGCGCCCAGCTCGGCTTCCAGCGATCGTATCGACGAGCTGGAAGCGCGAATTGCTGCGCTGGAGGAACGATTGACCCGACTGGAGAGCTAGGGTCTGTACGAAAAGTCGCCGAGCGCAGGTACTTTTCGTACAGAGCCTAGGACTGCCGAGCTAGCTTCTGGCAAAAGCAGCGGCCTGCTGATACTGGTCATCAGCAGGCCGGACCCCGGTATACAGCACGAACTGTTCCAGAGCCTGAATCGCCGCCACTTCATCACCGCTGATCACGCGCTTGCCCAAACGGCGGGCAACTTTGATCAGTGGCGTATCGGCAGGCGTGGCGACCACATCGAATACCGTCTCGGCGGCGCTAATGGCTGCCTCGTCGAATGCCAATTCCTCAGCTTGAGCACCCGCCATGCCCAAGGGCGTGACATTGACCAGTAACGCCGGGCGCTCTTCACCCAACTGCGCCTGCCACTGCAAGCCACAGGATTCAGCCAGGGCGCGACCGGCCTGCTCGTTGCGGGCGATGATCAGACCATCAGTGAATCCGGCATCACGCATGGCACTGACGACCGCCTTGGCCATGCCACCGCTGCCGCGCAGGGCAAAACGGCCGCGCGGCACCTTATGGCTGTCGAGCAACTGAGCCACTGCGATGTAATCGGTGTTGTAAGCCTTGAGATGACCGTTGGTGTTGACGATGGTATTGATCGATTGAATGGCAGCGGCAGACGCATCCAGCTCATCGACCAAGGGGATGCAGGCTTCCTTGAACGGCATGGACACGCCGCAGCCGCGAATCCCCAGGGAACGGATACCGGCAATGGCGGCAGGCAGATCGTTCGGAGCGAAGGCCTTATAGTAGAAGTTCAAACCCAGCTGTTCATACAGGTGGTTATGAAAGCGCACGCCGAAGTTACCGGGCCTGGCGGCCATAGACATACATAGAAGAGTGTCCTTGTTCGCAGTCACGGGCATGTTTTTTCTCCAACGGTATTAGATAAAGAGGGCCCGGCAGGCGTATCATCGGCACTGTTAAGGTATTGAAACGCCCTGCCCGGCTCTATCGGCGGCTACCTTACACAAAATTTACGCAGCGGCTTCGAAGATTTGCCAAAAGTCGCTGTCATAGAGTTATCCCGTGGCATTGCTTGAGATGAAGTCAGGCTAGCGACAACGGGGTTGAAAGCCGAGGAACAGTCATGATTCGTCAAATTCCCAAGGTTGCCTTGTTAATAGGTGCCCTAGCCCTTGCAGGTCAAGCCGAAGCCCATGGCGGCGGCAACTGGGCTGGTCCCGCTGTAGTGGGTGCGATTGTTGGCGGGGTGGTTGGCGCCGCAGTCAGCTCGGGACCTAGACCCGTCTACGTCCAGCAGGCTCCGGTATACGTACAACAACCGGTATATGCCGCACCACCACCGGTCTACTATCAGCAGCCTGTTGTCGTGGCACCGCCACCGGTTTACTACCGTCCGCAGTACTACGGCCCACCACCGGGCTATTACTACGGTCGTCCCCATGGTTACTACGGCGGTGGCCGCTGGTAATCGCCGCACCAACAACCCCGCCCTTTTGGCGGGGTTGTTGTTTGCGGGCAACTGCTTTTTCCAGTGCATTTTTAGTACAAAGGTCGTAACCAGAACAATGACCGGGGAAAAACAGGTCATGATATGGCTGGATTGATTGACCTATAACGATAAGGACCATGCCATGCCGACACAGAACCCCCATCACGCCAATGGTCTGTGCACCTCGAACAAAGTCTATAGCGCCCTCACCGAACTCAAGAGCCTGGAAGGTCACCGCACCGCCAAGTTCGTCTCCCTGCTGGCACAGAACCTGGTGGAAAAGGGTTTGCTGTCGGATCAGGAAATTGTTTCGATGCTGGATCAGGTGGTCGATTGACCACCTGAGATTCCATCCCCGCCTCGCCTTCCCCGCCATTCGCTGCAAATCATTCCCGCCATCAGTTCATCAATGTCCACTATCGAGAGCGGTGATTTCTGCCCGTGACGATGGCGCCGTAAAGTAGCGCCATAGATTGGTGGAGACACTTAAATGAACAAGGTTCAAATCATGTCAGTGGTCGGCAGCGCAGTACCGGCCCAGTTGCGCGAACGCGGCCTGCTGGCTTGCTGGTACCTGATGCACAACGGCGAGCCGGTCAGCGGTCCCTTCGCATCGCTGCCCGACGCCCAGGCTTCATCGGCAGAACTGGACGCCCGTCACCTGAATAGCTGATTGCCCTCTTCACGTTTCAAGCTTTAGCGAAAATCGTGCGTTGCTCCGCACACCCCCTTGCCCGCATCCTCCCCTGAGTGCGGGCTTTTTTTGCGCGTCGTTTATAGACGTTTTTTACAGGCGCTCGGCCATGGCCGCATTGACCTGACACCGATGGGTCAGCTTCTGCAGGCGCTTTTCAAGCGCGATGAACACCACACGATCAACCCGGCCGCTTTCCAGTTCGTCGACCAAATCACCGGCAACCTGGCGCAACTCATAAGCAATGACGATACGGTCATCGTTAAGATCCTGCTTGTGCGATTCGAACAGGCGATGCAGGTAATCCTGCAGCACATTCTGCAAGCGATGACGGTCAGTGGCGCGCAGGTGATTGAGGTTGAGACTGATCCTGGCCAGGGCCTCGCTCAATTCGCCACACAGGTATTGCATGCGCCGGGCATAACCGATTTCCCTGTCACGCATCTGCTTGTGCTGGGCGGCTGCGTCCTGCTTTTTCTGAATCGCAGGGATTAGCACAGCCATCATCATCCCGATGACCAACCCGGTGGCTTGAACCCAGTTGGCCCATTCCGAAGGTCTGGAGAAGGATCCCATCCCCAGCAGGAGTGCAGCCAGCGCCACTGCAACTATCACCAGAACGACGTAATCCTTGCTGATAAAACCCTTGGGCATTGCGTGATTCCTTAAATCTGCTGAGGCATGGGCAGCGATGCTAATCGGTGGCAGCGTTTGACACCATGAATATTCAAGCTCATCCATCGCCAGATGACACACTTGTTGGTGCGAGGCTTGCCCGCGAAAGCGATCTTTCAGACATGAAAAATGTTCCGACTGTACCGACCTCATCGCGGGCAAGCCTCGCTCCAACGAGAGATCCAGAGCTTACAGATATAGATGAAACCTCCTACAACACCCATCGACATCCAGCAAATTCGGCATAAAATGCAGCGGTTTATCTATATTCCTTTTTTAGTGAGCCACCTTTGAATATTCGTCTTCCTGTCCTGGGCCTATTATTTGCACTTACCGGCCCGTTCTTTACCCCTCTTGCTGACGCCAATGATGCTGCCCCCTTCAGCCGCGACCCTTCGCAACTGCATCTGGCCTCCGGTAGCGCCATGGTCATTGACCTGCAAACCGACAAGGTTTTGTATTCCAGCAACCCTGATGTCATCGTGCCCATTGCCTCCGTCACCAAGCTGATGACGGCGATGGTGACCCTGGACGCCAAGCTGCCGATGGACGAATACATCCCGGTGGATATTTCCAAAACGGCAGAAATGAAAGGCGTGTTCTCCCGGGTCAAGCTCGGCAGCGAACTGAGCCGCCACGACATGTTGCTGATTGCCCTGATGTCCTCGGAAAATCGCGCGGCCGCCAGCCTGGCTCACAGTTACCCAGGCGGCTATCAGGCATTTATTCTGGCCATGAACGCCAAGGCCAAGGCCCTGGGCATGGCCCACACGGTGTATGTCGAGCCCACCGGCCTGTCGATCTATAACGTTTCTACCGCGCGCGACCTGACCAAACTGGTCATGGCGGCGCGCAAATACCCGATGCTCAGTGAACTGAGCACCACCCAGGAAAAAACCGTCACCTTCCGCAAGCCCACCTACAGCCTGGGTTTCAGCAACACCGACCATCTGGTGCGCAAGTCCAACTGGGACATCAAGCTGACCAAGACCGGTTTCACCAATCAGGCGGGGCACTGCCTGGTCCTGCTGACCACCATGGCCAACCGCCCGGTGTCAGTGGTCATCCTTGACGCGTTCGGCAAATACACCCACTTCGCCGACGCCAGTCGTCTGCGTCTGTGGCTGGAAACCGGCAAGAGCGGTGCAGCGCCGGAAGTAGCGCTGCAATACAAGAAAGAGAAAAACCTGGTGATGAAGCAGAACGGCCTGCAAGTCAAAGAGTAATGCGCACACTCGAATATAGTTGACGGTGAGCGCCCTTCCCGGCTGAAGCCGGTCCCACATACACGCCATGGATGTGGGATCGGCTTCAGCCGGGAAGAGACCAATACGACCAACAGAAGACGCCATGCCGTATTCATCCACGACATTGCCTGCAAAATTAGATGGGCAATCAGTCCTTTATGAGCTAAACCTCTGATATCGCCCGCACCATTCGGGGCGTCCTACGGGAGTTCAGGTCCATGCTCTTCAAATGGCTGCTTGCTGCGGTACATCTATTGGCCTTCGGGTTTGCCCTGGCGGCGGTATTGGCCAGAGGGCGGGCACTGCGGCGACTGAGAAACGACGATGCGCGCTCCTTCCGGGATGTGTTCGTGGTCGACAATATCTGGGGCCTTTCTGCTGCCCTGCTATTGATTACCGGTGCTTTCAGGGCCTTTGGCGGCATTGAAAAAGGCTCCTACTACTACCTGCATCAACCTCTCTTCCACTTGAAAATCCTTGCCTTTGTTCTCATCGTCGCCATTGAAGTGGTGCCCATGTTCGCCCTGATCAAATGGCGCATCGCCTTTAAGAATCAGATGCCCATAGATACCAGCCGCTCCCGGCGCTTCGCACGGATCTGTCACGCCGAGGCTGCGCTGATGGTGATTATCGTCATTGCCGCCACCGGCATGGCCCGTGGGGACCTGATCAGCTAAGCGCTCTGAATCAAGTATTTCACCGGTAAAACAGACCGCCCTCGTGGCGGTTTTTGCGTTTGAATACGCCGGATTCAGGCCCTTTGCACAGCAAAACGCTTGCACAAATGTTGGAATACCATAATATGACATTCCAACGGTTCAGCCATGTTTTGACCGACAACGTCCAGCCCCTTGAGCAGACAAGAGACGTGCGGAGGCTTTATCGGCAACAGCCAGATTTCGTTTTACTGCTCTAGCCGGGTGTGCCCGCAAAGAGGTGCATTCGGATATCCCAGGATTTTCACCGAGGGCAACAGTATGGCAATTGGCAAAGGTATAACAGCAGCGTTGGCAGGTTTGGTTTTCACCTTGGGCAGTGGCGCGACAATGGCCGCTGACAGCATCAACTTTGTCAGCTGGGGCGGCAGTACCCAGGACGCGCAAAAAGAAGCCTGGGCCAATGTGTTCAGCAAGAGCAGCGGCATCACCGTGGTACAGGATGGCCCGACCGACTACGGCAAACTCAAGGCCATGGTCGAAAGCGGCAACGTGCAGTGGGACGTGGTCGATGTTGAAGCCGACTTCGCCCTGCGTGCCGCCAAGGAAGGCCTGCTTGAACCGCTGGACTTCAAAACCATCGACCGCACCAAAATCGACCCTCGATTCGTCTCCGACCATGGCGTCGGTTCCTTCTTCTTCTCTTTTGTCCTGGGCTACAACAAGGACAAGCTCAAAGGTCAGGAACCTGAAACCTGGAGCACCCTCTTCGATACCAAGACTTATCCCGGCAAACGCGCTCTGTACAAGTGGGCCAGCCCCGGCGTACTGGAACTGGCTCTGCTCGCCGATGGCGTAACCCCGGACAAGCTCTACCCACTGGATCTGGACCGCGCCTTCAAGAAACTCGATACCATCAAGAAGGATATTGTCTGGTGGGGCGGCGGCGCGCAGTCGCAACAATTGCTGGCTTCGGGCGAAGCATCCCTGGGCATGTTCTGGAATGGCCGGATCTATGCATTGCAACAGGACGCCGCGCCAGTCGGGGTAAGTTGGAAACAGAATCTGGTCATGGCCGATATGTTGGTGGTGCCTAAAGGCAGCAAGAACAAGGATGCGGCGATGAAGTTCCTGGCCAACGCCAGCAGCGAAAAAGGCCAGGCCGACTTCTCCAACCTCACCGCCTATGCGCCGGTCAATGTTGACAGCGTCAAGCGCCTGGATTCTGCGCTGGCGTCCAACCTGCCCACCGCTCATGTCGCGGATCAGGTCACCCTGAACTTCGCTTACTGGGCAGATCACGGTTCCGAAATCGCCACACGGTGGAATGAATGGCTGGTCAAGTGAGTTCATCGGTCATTGGCTCCCGGCAGGGTGACGCTTCCAGCGTCACCGCTGCACCGCCAGCCAACGAAAGAAGCCTGCGCTGGCGGGGTTTCAGCAACCTGCTGCCGGCCCTGGCCTTCCTCTGCATTTTTTTCCTGTTGCCCCTGGTGGCCCTGCTACTGCGCGGCGTACTGGAGCCGACGCCCGGTTTCGGCAACTACGCCCAGCTGTTCGCCAACTCGGCCTATGTGCGGGTACTGGTCAACACCTTTTCCGTGGCCGGGCTGGTCACCCTGATCAGCCTGCTGCTGGGCTTCCCCCTGGCCTGGGCGATCACCCTGGTGCCCCGTGGCTGGGGCCGCTGGCTGCTCAATATCGTTCTGCTGTCGATGTGGACCAGCCTGCTTGCGCGCAGTTATTCCTGGCTGGTGCTGTTGCAGTCCTCAGGGGTGATCAACAAGGCGTTGATGGCCATGGGCATCATCGACCAGCCCCTGGAAATGGTGCACAACCTCAGTGGCGTGGTGATCGGCATGAGCTACATCATGATCCCGTTCGTGGTCTTGCCCCTGCAGGCGACCATGGCCGCCATTGACCCCATGGTGCTGCAGGCCGGTTCGATTTGCGGGGCCAGCCAGTGGACCAACTTCTATCGGGTGTTCCTGCCCCTGTGCCGGCCGGGGCTGTTTTCCGGCGGCCTTATGGTGTTCGTCATGTCCCTGGGCTACTACGTCACCCCGTCGCTGCTCGGAGGCGCGCAGAACATGATGCTGCCCGAGTTCATTATCCAGCAGGTGCAATCCTTCCTTAATTGGGGACTGGCCAGCGCCGCAGCAGCCTTGTTGATCGTCATCACCCTGGTGCTGTTTTACTTCTACCTGAAGCTGCAACCGGAATCCCCGGTCGGCAACACGAGGTAATCCCGATGTTATTGACCGCCAACGCCATGGGTAAAGGTCTGCGTCGCGGGCTGTTCGTCAGCACCGCGCTGATTGCCGCATTCCTGCTGCTGCCGATCGTGTTCATCGTCCTGCTGTCATTCGGCTCCTCTCAGTGGCTAGTCTTCCCACCGCCGGGATGGACGCTGAAATGGTATGCGCAGTTCTTCGCCAATCCGCAGTGGATGGACGCGGCCATGGCCAGCCTCAAGGTTGCCCTGCTGACCACGGTCTTCGCCCTGCTGCTGGGCCTGCCCACGGCCTTTGCCCTGGTGCGCGGGCGTTTCGCCGGGCGCGACTTCCTGTACGGGCTGTTCACTCTGCCGATGATCGTGCCCCTGGTGATCATCGCCGTGGCGGTATACGCGCTGTTCCTCAAGCTGGGCTACACCGGCACGCTGTTCGCTTTTGTGGTCAGCCATGTCATCGTCGCCCTGCCCTTTACCGTCATCTCCATCATCAACTCCCTCAAGCTGTTCGACCGCTCGATTGAAGACGCCGCGGTGATCTGCGGCGCATCGCGTTTGCAGGCGGTGATCAAAGTGACCTTCCCGGCCATTCGTCCGGGGTTGATTGCCGGCGGGCTGTTCGCCTTTCTGGTGTCGTGGGATGAAGTGGTCCTCAGCGTGATGATGGCCAGCCCGACCCTGCAAACCCTGCCGGTGAAGATGTGGACCACCCTGCGCCAGGACCTGACTCCGGTGATTGCCGTGGCTTCGACCCTGCTGATCGGCCTGTCCCTGGCCGTGATGCTGATCGCCGCGCTGATCAAGCGCCGTAACGAGATACGCGCCTGAGAGCGCAGGAGACTCATCCATGAAATCCGCTCAATCCGTTTTGCCGTCCGACACCACCAAACCCTTGGTCAGCCTGCGCCACTTGAGCAAGCACTACGGCGGCTTCAAGGCCGTGGACGACCTGGCCCTGGATATTCAGGAGGGTGAATTCCTGACCTTCCTCGGCTCCAGCGGCTCAGGCAAGACCACCACCCTGATGATGCTCGCCGGTTTCGAAACCCCGAGCGCCGGGGAGATCCAGGTCGAAGGCCGTTCCCTGGTCCAGGTGCCGCCGCACAAACGCAATATCGGCATGGTGTTCCAGCGTTACTCGCTGTTTCCCCATCTGTCGGTGCGCGACAACATCGGCTTTCCTCTGTCGATCCGCAAACGTGATGCCGCTGAACGTAACAAGCGCGTCGACGAAATGCTCAAGCTGGTGCAACTGGAAGCCTTTGCCGAACGCCGCCCCAGCCAACTCTCCGGCGGTCAGCAACAACGCGTGGCGATTGCCCGGGCGCTGGTCTATGAGCCACGTATTCTACTGATGGACGAACCTCTGGGCGCCCTGGACAAGAAACTGCGCGAAGACCTGCAGGACGAACTGCGCCAGTTGCATCGACGCCTGGGCATCACCATTGTCTACGTCACCCACGACCAGGAAGAAGCCATGCGCCTGTCCCAGCGCATCGCCATCTTCAGCCACGGCAAGATCGTCGGCCTTGGCAGCGGTTATGACCTCTACCAGAACCCACCCAATGCCTTCGTCGCCTCGTTCCTCGGCAACTCCAACTTCCTGCGGGTCACCGCTGGCGGCCATGCTGTGGCACGTTTCGAAGGTCGGGATGTGGCCATGCGGCCCATGCCAGGCGTCAGCCCTGGTGCCGACCTGCTGCTGATGATCCGCCCGGAAAAAGCTCAGGTGCTGACCGCCGCAGCGGCCACCGCACAGCCTCTGGAAAGCGGCTGGAACGAAGTCAGCGCCCGGGTCGAGGAAGTGGTATTTCTCGGCGAAAGCCAGACCTACAGCGTCAAGACCGCCCAGGGCTGCACTCTGAGCATCAAGGCCCTGACCAATGGCTCGCCGCTGCTGCCTGCGGGCAGTGACGTACGGGTGCGCTGGGCGGCGGCGGATGCCTGTGTGTATAGCGAATGGAATGAAAGTGATTTGAACAAGACCACCGTGGCGGTGTAGCAGAACCGCTACGATCAGCTCCATTGGAGCGAATTGTGGGAGCGAATTCATTCGCGAACATGCGTTCCGGACGCTGGAGATGCGTTGAATGTACCGACTTCTTCGCGAATGAATTCGCTCCCACAATCGGCTCCCGCAATTCGCTCTCACATCATTCGCCAGCACGAGAAAGCTCCAGCCTTTGGACTAGGAAACAGGGCTCATCTCAAAAATCGCCCCCTCGATCCCCAGCACCTCGCGGCTATCCGAATAGATACCGACGCCCTTCTCCCACACCACCTTGATCGAGCCGTCGGCGCAGCGGATGCGGTATTTCAGCTCGTAAGGCTGCTGCCGCGACAGGGCATATTGCACTTCGCGCCAGACATAATCGGCATCGTCCGGATGAATCAGGCTGTTATAGGTGCAGTCGTGGCTGTCCATCAGCCGCTCAGCCGGGTAGCCGGTCAGTTGCTGGCAACCGGCACTGACGAACTCCATGGTCCAGTCGCGATTATTACGCCCGCGATAGATCAGTCCCGGCATACCGTCCAGCAGACTGATGGCACTGCGCTGACCGGCTTGCAGGGCGATTTCCCGGCGCTTATGGGCGGTGACATCGTTCACCACCAGATAGAAATGCAGCTCACGACGCTTGAGGCTGACCTCGAACCAGCGCAACTCCCCGGCTGGATGCACGAAACGAAGGCGCTGATTGAAGGCAATGGCCGGGCGCTGGCGCAACTCGTACAGGGCCTGGCGCCAGAGCGGACGGTCTTCCTGATGCACGTAGTCAACGAGCATCCGCGTACCCTTGGGACGCTCCATCAACTCGACCCACGTACTATTGAAGCGGGCGATTTCACCGTTATCGCGTAACTCCAGCAGCGCAATGGGGAACGCATCCAGCGGCGGACTCGCCAATGGGTCCAGTGCTGCCGCACGATTATCCATCATCAATGACGCTCCTCTTTACGCAATGACGCCACTTTGTGCACCCACGCCGCCAGCTCCAGGCGCGAACGCAGGTTGAGTTTCTGCAGCAGATTCTTCACATAGATCTTCACCGTGCCGTCGCTGATGCCCAGCTCGCGGCCGATCTGCTTGTTGCTCATGCCCGAGGCGATCAGCGCCAGGGTCTGGCTTTCGCGATCGGTCAGGGTGCTGTCATCGATCTTCGCGGGCAGCACCTGCGGTTCGGCCAGCAGCGACACCAGGGCGTCATCCAGGACAATCGCCCCTTTGCTGCAATTGCGCATGTAGGTCAGCAGCGCCTCCGGCTCGGTTTCCTTGAGCACATAACCGCTGGCCCCCAGGCGCAGGGCCGTGAGCAGTTCGCCACGATCCATGGAGGCGGTAAGTACGACGATCTGGCAATCCAGGCCCAGCTGTTTGATTTCGTCGAGCACCTGCAAGCCGCTCAAGCCCGGCATATGCAGGTCCAACAGGACCAGCCGCGGCGCCAGATTCACCGCCAGATTGATGCCTTCGCGGCCGCTGGCGGCCTGGCCGATCACATCGAAGTCGTCGCTGGCGTCGAACAGCTGCGCCAGCCCCCGGCGGAACAAGGGGTGATCATCGATCAGCAATAAGCTCGTACTGTTCATCGAGGCGCCTCGGCGAGTCTGCGGTAGAGAGAGGGTTCAGGTTCAGCTGTACGCGGGTACCGTGGGGTCGCACGGTGTCGATGCTCAGTTGCGCACCGATGCTCGCCGCCCGTTCACGAATGATCGCCAGGCCATAGTGGTTATCGTCCACAGATGCGGGGCTCAGGCCGATGCCATCGTCCTCGACACTGACCGTCAGTTCGCCCTCCTGGCTCTGGCGCAGTTCCAGGCGCACATGGCGCGCATGGGAATGGCGCACGACGTTGGCCAGGGACTCGCGGATGATCTGCAACAGCTGCAATTCCACTTCCGGCGACAGCGCGTCATCGGCCAGGCGATTATCCAGCTCGAAGACGATGATGCAGCGCCGGGAAAACTCGGCCACCGAATCGGCCAAAGCCTGGCGCAAGGAGCGACCATCCATGGTCAGGCGTGCACTGGTGATCAGCTCGCGGACCTGACGTTGCAACTGGCTCAAACCGCTACGCAGCTCTGCCAGCAAGGGCGTCAGTTGCTCCGGCTGATTGAGTCGGCCCTGGATCAGGCTGGTCTGGAACGACAGATAGCCAAGCTGCTGCGCGACCGAGTCGTGCAACTCCCGGGCTAACGCGCCGTGTTGGGAAGTGGCTTCCTTGCGTTGCTGCTCACGCTTGTAGCGCAACAATTGCACGCTGACACCGACCACCCTTGCGCTGTCTTCAAGCAACTGGCGCAAGGCGCGGCTGGCCGGGTATGGACTGTCGAGTAACAACACGCCAGCGGGCAGGCTCGGCTCATTGGCTACGGCGCACAGCACACGGCACTGGCCACGGCGGTGACAGGCGCCACAGGCCTTGGCCAGCTCGCCAAGGGTGCCGTTGCGCCAGGGACAGTCCGCTTCGTCCTCGCAGACGCTGAGCAAAGCCCGCCGCGCCGGACCGTAATCCTCTCCGGGTACAGCCAGGCCCAAGCGACAGGCGTCCAGCAGTGCCTCGAAATGATCCATGAAGTGCGACAAGGCATCGTCCGCGTGCATCTGCCGCAACGGCAACTCGGCCAACAGGCGGCGTATGACGCCGGCCTTGTCCGGGCGCGAGCGCAACAACCATCGTCGCCACGCTGTGGGCCTCGCTTGCGCTGTCACTGACATTACCTGTCCTTCGTTTGAGCCTGGGCAAAGGCGAGCAACTTCCATGCCTCCACCAGTCTTTACGGCGGGCTACCCCCAAGGAGATACCTCTTTTTCCGGATTGAGCGGTAATTCCTTTTAAGAAAGTATCTTCCCCAACAGGAAACAAACCTACGATGCGGAGAGTTTCATGAGCAGCGCCCACAACAGCGACATTTACCGCCCCTTCAGCGTGCCGCACTATCGGCAGGCCGCCCCGAAAGCGTGCGCGTTGCATCATCTGCTGGTGCTGCAGACCACGGTCGATGAGCTGCCCGAATCCCTGCAGGCCTTTGTCCGCGACCTGCCCCGCCCGATCCTGCTCAGCGCCCGTAGCGAAGGCTTCGACAAGCACCTGGATACCCTGCTCTACGCCGCGCCGATCGGCAGCCATCTGTATGTCCTGGGCGATGAAGCGTTCCTCTGGCGTGTGCATGTCACCGCTCAGGGCGCGGGAATGCTCAGCGAAGAAATCGACCTGATCGACTGCGGTCCGGCTCAGCGCCGGGTGTTCTGCGTGCACTGCGGCCTGATTCAGGACGCCCCCGCCGTAGCACAGCTGAACTGCACCGGGTGCCAGGTACAACTGGGAGTTCGCGAGCACTTCTCCAAACGCCTGGGCGCCTATATGGGCGTCTGTGAAAACCCCGATCAGGCTTACGCTCAAGTACAGCGGACCGGGCTACAGCAAGGCGAGGTGCAGCCATGATGCAGGTCCGCGTCAGCGCCATCCGCCAACTGACTCCAGTGGTTCGCGAGTTCACTTTTACCGCTCTTGACGGTGATCTGCCGGGCTTCTCCTCGGGCAGCCATGTGCAGGTGCACCTGCCTCTGGAACAACGCACGGCGCGTAATGCCTACTCGCTGATCAGTGACCCGGCCGACACTCGCCACTACCAGATTGCCGTACGTTTGCAGGAACCCTCCCGTGGCGGCTCGCACTATCTGCATCATCAGGTGCGGGTCGGCGATACCCTGACCCTGTCGCCCCCGGCCAACCTGTTCGCCCCGGACCTGACCGCCCGCCATCACATCCTTATTGCCGGTGGCATCGGTATCACTCCGTTCATGGCCTACCTCGACAGCCTGGAGCGTTGCGATGCTTCATTCGAACTGCATTACGCCTACCGCCAGGGCCTGACCGACGCCTATGTCGATGACTTGCAGGAACGCCTGGGCAGCCGTTTGCACCGCTACGACGGCAGCGCCGGCCAGGTCATGGAGCTCAAGGCCATCCTCGGCGCCCGGCCCATGGGCAGCCATGTCTACACCTGCGGCCCGCAGCGTCTGCTCGACGGCGTGCGCGAACAAGCCAAAGCCCTCGGCTGGCCCGACGCGCGGGTGCACTGGGAAGCCTTCAGCAGCGCGCAACCGGGTGTGCCCTTCAGCCTTGAACTGGCCCGCAGCGGTCGCGTCCTGCAGGTCGAGGCCGAACAGAGCCTGCTCGAAGCCCTGGAGGAAGCAGGGGTCGCCATTCCCAACCTGTGTCGCGGCGGCGCCTGCGGGCAATGCGCGACCCGCCACCTGCAAGGCGACATCGAACACCGCGACCACTGCCTGAGCGCCGAAGAACAGCAGCAGTACCTGATGCCCTGTGTGTCACGGGGCTGCGGGACAGCGCTGATCCTGGATCTGTAACCCAGTGGGACCGGCTTTAGCCGGGAATGCGTCCGACCTGATCAAGAACATGCGGCGGATGCAGCACCCCTTTCCCGGCTGAAGCCGGTCCCACAAATCTCAGCCAAATTCAGACCGATGTTTGATAAGAGGAACCGCCATGACCGTGCAATTCACCGCGCCACAGAGCTATCGGGACGACTTCACCTTCCGTAACAGCCCCCAGGCCATTGCCCGTTTTCCGTTCCCCTTCACCGAAGACAGCTACATGTACTCAGTGAACATCGAACCGGCCACGCCCCGCGCCCCTGGTTCGGTGTATCAGCACTGGTTCGACATCGACGAGCACTACCGCTCGGAAATGGCCGAGCGCGCCCTGGTGCTGGACAAGGATCCGCGCCGCTGCCTGGTTATGCCGCACATGCAGCTGGCCTCCTGGGACGCTCTGCAACTGTTCATGGAGCACCTGTCGGCCGACTATCCACAATGGTTCGAACTGGACTGCGACGGCAACCACTGGCACTGGCGCAACAAGGCCCTGGACATCGACCAGCGCTTTACCTTCGGCGACGCCAGCACCCTGCCCTGTGAGCCTCTGGAGTTCATTACCCGTCAGGTCCAGGGCGATATAGCGTTACTTGACCAACGCGACAATGACCTGTTCATGGACGCCGGCATGGTCACCTCGCCCGCCGACTGGTCCCTGGCCTTCGACGCCGGGATGAGCTTCAAGCAGTGGCACTCGCCGGTGCCCATGGCCAACCAGATGGGCGTGTTCGACCGTGCCCTCAAGTACCTGCTGGCGATCCAGGTCAACCAGCCGGTACGCCGCCTGAACTGGACCCTGACGATCAATCCGCGCCTGGACTCGTCCCCCGAGACCTTCCACGAATGGGGCGCCGACCGCGGCCAGATCACCCCGGACAATGTTGGCAGCGCGGTGCATCTGCGCGTTGAACTGCAATTCATGGTCCGCCTGCCGCGCAGCAACGGCCTGATGTTCAGCATCCGCACCTACCTGATCAGCATGAACGAACTGGTCACCCACCCCGGTTGGGGCCAGCGCCTGCACCGGGTGCTGCGCGACCTGCCGGACCCGATCGCCGACTACAAGGGCATGACCCGCTACCGCCAGACCCTGGTGCAGTGGCTCAGCCAGTTCGACGAACAGGCCTGAATTCTTCCTCTTTCCCACCACAAGGAATCCTCACATGGCTCACTCCTGGCGCATCTCCGCACTGGCCGAACGTCACCGTGCCCTCGGCTCGAACCTGGAAGACTGGAACGGCATGGGCACCGCCTGGACCTACGCCAGCGACCTGGCCGACCACCATCAGGCGATCCGCACCAAGGCCGGGCTGATGGACGTCTCGGGCCTGAAGAAGGTCCATTACGTCGGCCCCCACGCCGAAAGCCTGCTGCAATGGGCGACGACTCGTGACATCGCCAAGCTGTATCCCGGCAAGTCGGTATACGCCTCAATGCTCGATGACGACGGCAAGTTCATCGACGACTGCATCGTCTACCGCACCGGCCCCAACGCCTTCATGGTGGTGCACGGCGCCGGGACCGGCTACGACATGCTGGTACGTTCGGCCCAGGGCCGCCAGGTCGCCGTGCTATTCGACGACGACCTCCACGACCTGTCGCTGCAAGGCCCGCTGGCCGTGGACTTTCTCGCCGAGCACGTGCCGGGCATTCGCCAGCTGCCGTACTTCCATCACATGCAGACCCAACTGTTCGGCCGCCCGGTGATGATTTCCCGCACCGGCTACACCGGCGAACGTGGCTACGAAATTTTCTGCAAGGCCGCCGACGCTCCGGCGCTGTGGGACCAGATTCTCGAACGGGGCGCGGGCATGGGCATCATCCCCTGCGCCTTTACTGCCCTGGACTGGCTGCGGGTGGAAAGCGCGCTGATGTTCTTCCCCTATGACAACTCGCAGATGTACCCCTTCGCCAACGAGAAGGCTGGCGACACCCTCTGGGAACTCGGCCTGGACTTCACCGTTTCGCCGGGCAAGCAGGAATTCCGTGGAGCCCTGGAGCATGCGCGGTTGCAGGGCAAGGAGCGCTTCAAGATCGCCGGCATTCTGATCGACGCCGCCCGCAGCGCCGACGCCGGCGACAGCCTGTGGCACGACGGCAAGCAGGTCGGGGTAATCACCTGCGCCATGTACTCGCGCCTGAGCAAGCGCTCCATGGCCATTGCCCGGGTCAGCGTCGACTGCGCCACGCCAGGTGTCGCCCTGCAAGTGCGCGGCAGCCTGGAAGCCAGCGCCGCCAGCCATGCCCTGCCCTTCGACGACCCACAAAAAACCAAGCGCACCGCCAAGGGCTGAGCCACGCCGCCAACATTCCGGGAGACCTCGATGGACACGCCACAACACTACATTCTCAAGATCAGTTGCCCCGCCACCTCGGGCATCGTCGCCGCCGTGACATCGTCACTGGCCGAACAGGCCTGCTATATCAGCGAACTGTCGCAGTTCGACGATGAATTCACCGGGCGCTTCTTCATGCGCGCTGTATTTCGCTTCAACCAGGGGGTGAGCGGCGACCTCACTGCCGTGGAAAAGAGCATCGCCGCCCTGGCCGGTGGTTTTGACATGCAATGGCAACTGTTCAGCTCGGCGAAACCGGCGCGGGTGCTGCTGATGGTCAGCAAGTTCGATCACTGCCTCACCGACCTGCTGTATCGCCACCGCAAAGGCGAGATGGACATGCAGATCACCGCCATCGTTTCCAATCACCTGGACCTGCGGCCCATGGCCGAACGCGAAGGCATCCGCTTCGTCTACCTGCCGGTGACCAAGGAAACCAAGGCGCGCCAGGAAGCCGAACTGCTGCGCATCGTCGAAGAAACCGAGACCGACCTGGTGGTGCTTGCACGCTACATGCAGATCCTCTCCGACGACCTGTGCCGCCAGCTCTCGGGCCGGGCGATCAATATCCATCACTCGTTTCTGCCCGGTTTCAAGGGCGCCAAGCCCTACCACCAAGCCTACGAGCGCGGCGTAAAACTGATCGGCGCCACCGCCCACTACGTCACCAGCGACCTGGACGAAGGGCCGATCATCGAACAGGAAGTCCAGCGCGTGGACCACACCATTGCCCCCGACGCCCTGGTCGCCATCGGCCGCGACACCGAAACCGTCGCCCTCTCCAAAGCCCTGAAATACCACCTGGAGCACAGGGTGTTCATCAACCAGGACAAGACCGTGATTTTTCGCTGAGCGGATCACGGACACCAATCATGCAGGAGCTGCCGAAGGCCGCGAATGGATACAGCTGACACACCGCCTTCGCAGCCTTCGCCAGCTCCTGCAGGGAACATCTTTAAATTCAGAGAGGCACATCCCATGACCCTACGTGTAGCAATCATCGGCGCCGGCCCCTGTGGCATGGCGCAACTGCGCGCCTTCCAGTCGGCGCGGGACAAAGGCGCGGATATCCCGGAACTGGTCTGCTATGAAAAACAAAAAGACTGGGGTGGCATGTGGAACTACACCTGGCGCACAGGTCTGGACGAAAACGGTGAACCGGTCCACGGCAGCATGTACCGCTACCTGTGGTCCAACGGCCCGAAGGAATGCCTGGAATTCGCCGACTACACCTTCGAGGAGCATTTCGGTCGGCCCATCGCCTCTTATCCACCACGGGAAGTGCTCTGGGACTACATCAAGGGTCGCGTCGAGAAAGCCGGGGTTCGTGATTACATCCGCTTCAACAATGCCGTGCGCCGGGTCAGTTTCGATGCACACAGCCGCCAATTCAGCGTGGTCGCCCATGACTACGACAGCGGCGTCGACACTTGTGAAACCTACGATTACGTAATCAATGCCTGCGGCCATTTCTCCACGCCAAACATGCCGTACTTCAAGGGTTTCGAGCATTTCGGCGGGCGCATCCTGCATGCCCATGACTTCCGCGACGCCCTGGAATTCAAGGGCAAGGACCTGCTGTTGATCGGCAGCAGCTACTCGGCCGAAGACATCGGCTCGCAATGCTACAAATACGGCGCCCGCAGCATCACCAGTTGCTACCGCACCGCGCCCATGGGCTACAGCTGGCCGCAGAACTGGGAAGAGAAACCGCTGCTGCAACGCCTGGAAAAGAACCGCGCCTATTTTGTCGATGGCAGCCACAAACACATCGACGCCGTGATCCTGTGCACCGGCTACCAGCACCACTTCCCGTTCCTGCCTGACGAGCTGCGTCTTGAAACCGATAACCGTTTGTGGCCGATGAACCTCTACAAAGGCATCTTCTGGGAAGCCAACCCGCAGCTGATTTACCTCGGCATGCAGGACCAGTGGTACTCCTTCAATATGTTCGACGCCCAGGCCTGGTATGCACGGGACGTGATCCTTGGCCGTATCGCCCTGCCCGACCACGCCGCCATGGTCGCCGACAGTCAGCAATGGCATGAGCGCGAGCAGACCCTGGAAACCAACCAGCAGATGTTCGAGTACCAGGGCGCCTATATCCAGCAACTGGTGGACGCCACGGACTATCCCAGCTTCGACATTGCCGCCGTCAATGACACTTTCCTGCACTGGAAGCACGACAAGGCGGAAAACATCATGGGCTACCGCGACAAGTCCTATCGCTCGCTGATGACCGGCACCCAGTCGCCGCCGCACCATACGCCGTGGCTTGAAGCTCTGGACGACTCCATGGCCGCCTATCTCGGCGACCCCGCCAGCCAGCGGCGGGCCTGAGGCCATGAACGCACCGAGCATTTCCCGGCCCTGGGAACCGGGGCTGTTCGCCCGTACCCCGGCCCAGGAGCGGTACCGGGTCGCCGGTGGCGGCCTCACCCTGATCAACCTGGACAGCGGCGACAGTCTGCACATCATCGACCTCGAAGGCCTGCAACCCTGCGAGCTGATGGCCTTCGACACCCAGGGCCGGGACGCCCTGGCGCTGCTCGGCCTGACAGTGGACGGTGGCTGCCGCTTTATTGCGCACTACCTGTCGCGCCCCGGCCAGCAGGCCCGGCGCATCCAGCAGGCGCTGAATAAACGCGGCATCGACTTTGCCCAAGCCAAGGGCGCGGCATCGCTGTGGGATGCCGACTCTCCCGCCGGTTTCAGCCGTCGTTTCGTCGCATCGGCGCCACTGCTGGTGCTGATCGCCGCACCAGACACCCCGGCAACAGTCGACCGCCAGGCCACCGCCAGCGAATTGCGGGTGGTGGTACAGCGGGCCAACCCATCGGCCCTGCTGCTGCCCAATCTGCCGGAGCCATTGGCCGAGCCCATCGACGAGTTCACCATTCGCGCCGGCACCGCCCATAGCTACACCGTGGGCAAGGGCCAGTACATTCAGGTGCTCGATGTGGCCGGGCGCCAGTGTTCGGACTTCGTCGCTTTGAACCGGCGCGCATTGGACCTGGGCCAGGAACTCGACCTGGACCAGACCGTTACCCGCACTCTCAACGGCAACGCCTACCCGGCACCCGGGCTATTCAGCAAATTCTTCGACCGCCAGTTTCAACCCATGCTCGAAGTGGTGCAGGACACCGTTGGCCGTCACGACTCCTTCGCCCTCGCCTGCGCTGCCCGTTACTACGAAAGCCATGGCTATTTCGGCCATGACAATTGCAGCGACAACATCAGCGCCGTCTTGCAGAGCTATGGCGTGCAGGCCCGCACGGGCTGGCCAGCGATCAATTTCTTCTTCAATACCGGCATCGACGCCCATCAGCAGATGACCCTCGACGAGCCCTGGTCGCGCCCCGGCGATTACGTGTTGCTGCGGGCCATGACTGATCTGGTCTGCGCCAGCAGCTCGTGCCCCGACGATATCGACCCGGCCAATGGCTGGAACCCCACCGACATCCATATCCGTGTGTATTCCGACAAGGAGCGCTTCTCCATCGCCATGGCCAGCCGACCTACCGCCGACGCCGATCCGACCCTGACCCGCGAGTCGGGCTTCCACTCCCGCACCCGCGCCCTGACCGGCAGCTTCAGCGACTATCGCAACTGGTGGCTGCCGCTGCGCTACGACGGTTTTGGCGCCATCGACGAATACTATGGCTGCCGCGAGCGGGTCGCGGTAATGGACCTGACCGCCCTGCGCAAATTCGAAATCATCGGCCCCGACGCCGAAGCCCTGTTGCAGTACTGCCTGACCCGTGACGTGCGACGCCTGGCCATCGGCCAGGTGGTGTACTCGGCCATGTGCCACGAACACGGCGGCATGCTCGACGACGGCACCCTGCTCAGGCTCGGCCAGGACAATTTCCGCTGGATCTGCGGCGAGGACTACGCCGGGGTCTGGCTGCGCGAGCAGGCCGAGAAGCTCGGCATGAAAGTCTGGGTCAAGTCCGCCAGCGAGCAGATCCATAACCTGTCGGTGCAAGGCCCGCTCAGCCGCGATCTGCTCAAGCAGCTGGTGTGGACACCGGCCACCCAGCCGGGGGTCGACACCCTCGGCTGGTTCCGTTTTCTGGTCGGTCGTATGGGCGACTACGACGGCTGCCCGCTGATGATATCCCGCACCGGCTATACCGGTGAGCTGGGCTATGAGGTCTGGTGCCATCCCCGTGATGCCGAGCAGGTCTGGGACCGCATCTGGCAGCTCGGCGAGCCGCTGGGCATCGTCCCCTTGGGCCTGGAAGCCCTGGACATGCTGCGTATCGAAGCCGGGCTGATCTTTGCCGGTTACGAATTCAGCGACCAGACCGACCCTTTCGAAGCCGGGATCGGCTTCAGCGTGCCGCTCAAGAGCAAGACCGACGACTTCATCGGCCGCGACGCCCTGCTGCGCCGCAGCGCTCATCCGCAGCACAAGCTGGTGGGCCTCAAGCTGCAAGGCAACGAAGGCGCCCATCACGGCGATGGCGTCTATCAGGGCCGTGCCCAGATCGGCGTGATCACCAGCGCCTGCCGCTCACCCCTGCTGGCCAGCAACATCGCCCTGTGTCGGATCGATACCAGCCAGAGCGAAATCGGCACCCAGGTCCAGGTGGGCAAGATCGACGGCCTGCAAAAACGCATCGATGCGGTGGTCACGGCACCGATCTTCTATGACCCGGACAAGAGCCGCGTCAGGAGCTGATCTAACAAAAACCATATGAATTGATTTGTTTGGTGGGAGCGAATTCATTCGCAAAAACGGTATTTCAGGCAAAGAAAATGGCCCGGATGTACCAGCCTCTTCGCGAATGGATTCGCTCCCACACGCTGTTTTCAGCCTGCCCATGTCACACCGCACTACCTCTCACTCAACCATGGGACTACCGAAATGGAAGCGACTTCGTTCGACAGCGTATCGCCAGCAAGCCCGGCAACCGAGGGCCTGCATCGCAAGATTGATTGGCGGGGTGCGTTCTGGGTGGCCAGCGGCGTGCCTGCGCTGGTGCTGTTTTCCATCGGCGCCATTGCCGCCACTGTGGGTAAACCGGCGTGGATCGTCTGGATCGTGTCGATCCTGTTCGGCTTTATCCAGGCCTTTACCTACGCTGAAATCGCCGGGCTGTTCCCGCACAAATCCGGCGGCGCTTCGGTGTACGGCGCCATTGCCTGGGTGCGCTACAGCAAGCTGATCGCCCCGGTGTCGGTCTGGTGCAACTGGCTGGCTTGGTCGCCGGTGCTATCCATCGGCTCCGGCCTGGCGGCGGGCTATGTGCTGACTGCGTTATTCCCCGCTGATGCCGTGATCAACACCTGGCAACTCACTTTGCTGGACCTGGGCTGGATCAAGAGCGGCCTGTCCCTGCGCCTCAACGCCACGTTCGTACTCGGCGTGCTGATCCTGCTCGGGGTGTTTGCCGTACAGCATGGCGGCATCCTGCGTTCGGCGCGGCTGACCCTGATCCTCGGCGTCACTTCGCTGATCCCGCTGCTATTGGTGGGCGTCGTGCCGCTGCTGACAGGCGATGCGACACAAGCCAACTTTTTTCCGCTGGCGCCACTGGCCCATGACGCCCAAGGCGCCGTGATCGACGGCAAATGGGATATCTCCGGCTGGTCGCTGATGGCGGGCGGGCTGTTTATCGCTGCGTGGTCGACCTACGGCTTCGAAACCGCCGTGTGCTACACCCGGGAATTCAAGGATCCGAAACGCGACACCTTCAAAGCGATCTTCTTCGCCGGCCTGTTGTGCATCGTGGTCTTCACCCTGGTACCCATGGCCTTCCAGGCCAGTCTTGGCCTCGGCCAACTGGTTACCCCGGCGGTGGTCGATGCCAGTGGCGTCATTACTACACCTGCGGTGTACAGCGGCCTGCTCGACCCGGCGATCTACAGCGGCATGGGCGTTGGCCAGGCCATGGCAGCAAGTATCGGCGGCGGCAAGGTGGTGGGCAATATCGTCCTGATCATGCTGGTACTGGCGACCCTGCTGGCGATCATGACTTCGATGTCCGGTTCATCCCGTACCCTGTATCAGGCCTCGGTCGATGGCTGGCTGCCCAAGTATCTGGGTCGCACCAACGAACACGGCGCGCCGACCGCCGCCATGTGGACCGACCTGTCGTTCAACCTGCTGCTGTTGCTGATGTCGGACTACGTCTTCGTCCTGGCGGCATCCAACGTCAGCTACATCATCTTCAACTTCCTCAACCTCAACGCCGGCTGGATCCACCGCCTTGACCGCCCGGACTGGGTCCGCCCCTACAAAGCCCCCAAAGTGTTGCTGGCCCTGGGCGCCCTGCTGAGCTTCGTCAACCTCGCCTGCATGGGCCTGGGCGCGGATATCTGGGGCACCGGCACCCTGTTCACCGGCGTGCTGCTGGCGCTGCTGATCATCCCGGTCTTCCTCTATCGCCACTACGTGCAGGACAAAGGCCACTTCCCGGCAGCGATGCTCAGCGACCTGCACCTGCAGGCCGATGGCGGCAGCAAACGCGCGGGGATGTTGCCTTACGTGACACTGCTGGCGGGGGTGCTGGTGGTGTATTTCTGCCATCGACTGGTCGCCTGAACGCGCCGTAACCATAGGGGCAAAACATCGCTGACGTTGCTGCCGTTTTTGGAGCAACGTTATGCTGCATCCCGCAAACGCACATTGATGCAAGAGCGAACGGATGAATCAGATCATTGCGAACGGAGTCTGCCCCCATGAGTTTCAATTGGCACAGCGACCCGCTGACACGTAGTACGCCCGTCAGCAGCACCTATAAGAATACCCAGAACGTCCGCCGATTCATGGTGGAACACTGTGGTGCGACCTTCAAATTCGACCGGGACTTCATGACCTGGATTCGCAACGACGTGGCGAAGACCCTGGGCGATGTGGTGGACGAATGGCTGCGGCGCCAGGGTGACGAATCAAAATGATTTTCGCCACTGATGTGCGTTCGAGCTAATAAACTCGATCACTGCTTTTCAATGAAGAAACACTACGATTTTTCCCAAGGTAAACGCGGTGCTGTCATCCCTGCCAAAGGCATGACTGTCATCACCCTCCTGCTGGGAAACACCATCCTCCAGGCCATTCGCGAGCAGGTTGACGCGGGAGGTATTGGCATCAAGATGCTGATCAATCAGGTGCTGGCCTCAAGCACACCACACCACCTCGATTGAAATCGAAATACTGTAGGAGCCGCCTTGGTGGCGATCGAGTGCGCAGCACTCGCAATGAATGGCGGTGACTGACCCAACGCCATCGCCAGCAAGCCGGCTCCCACAAATCGGTGCCTGCCCCATATTCTGCCACTCCCCTCCCCACCACCCATAACAAAACACTTGCACGCCTCGTAATCTGGTATACCATCATACAACAGACCAAATACCAGCTCCTGGAGTGCACACATGAGTTTCGAGATTCGCAAGATCGTCACCTATATCGAAGAGACCCTGATCGAAGGCGGCAAGGCAGCGGACAAGCCGGTGACCATGATTGGTGTGGCGGCGGTGATCAAGAATCCTTGGGCCGGGCGTGGTTTTGTCGAAGATCTGAAACCGGAAATCATGGCCAACTGCTCGGAGCTGGGCGCGCTGATCGTCGCCAGGTTGACTGCGGCCATTGGCGGTGCCGACAAGATCGAGGCTTACGGTAAAGCCGCTGTGGTCGGAGCCGATGGCGAAATCGAGCACGCTTCTGCGGTGATCCATACCCTGCGTTTCGGCAACCACTACCGCGAGGCGGTCAAGGCCAAGAGCTACCTGAGCTTCACCAACAAGCGCGGTGCGCCGGGTACGTCGATCCAGGTGCCGATGATGCACAAGGATGACGAGGGCTTCCGCTCCCACTACATCACCCTGGAAATGAAGATCGAGGACGCCCCTCGCGCCGATGAGCTGGTGGTGGTGTTGGGCGCGGCCGACGGTGGCCGGGTGCATCCACGGATCGGCAATCGCTACAGCGATTTGCAGGAACTGGCCGCGGAAAAGGCGCAGTGAACGGGAGCCAAGCATGATCGGGGGCAGCGCTGAATTCACCAAAGCCGGGACCTGTTATCAGGTCTCAGGCCAGGGCCAGCCCGTGGTATTGATCCACGGCGTGGGCCTGAACAAGGAAATGTGGGGCGGCCAGGTCGTTGGCCTGGCGGACCAGTATCAGGTCATCGTCTACGACATGCTTGGCCATGGTGCCAGCCCGCGTCCGCCAGCCAACGTTGATCTCAAGGGTTATGCCGAGCAGTTGCTGGAGCTGCTTGATCATCTGCAATTGCAAAAGGTCACGGTGATCGGCTTTTCCATGGGCGGCTTGATCGCCCGGGCCTTTGCCCTGCACTTCCCGCAACGCCTTGATGCGCTGGTAGTGCTCAACAGTGTGTTCAACCGCAGCGAGCAACAGCGCGCCGGGGTCATCGAGCGCACCGCCCAGGCCGCCGAACATGGCCCGGACGCCAATGCCGAGGCCGCCCTGGCACGTTGGTTCAGCCTCGAATATCAAGGCGCCAACCCGGCGCAGATCAAGGCCCTGCGCCAGACCCTGGCCGATAACGATCCTCAGGGTTACCTGACCACTTATTCGCTGTTCGCCACCCAGGACATGTACCGCGCCGAGGATCTTGGCAGCCTCAAGGTGCCGACCCTGATCGCCACCGGCGAACTGGACCCCGGCTCCACAGCACAAATGGCCCGGCAACTGGCGCAGAAGATTCCCGGTGCCGAAGTCGTGGTGCTGGAGCAGCAACGACATATGATGCCGATGGAATCGCCGCGTCTGGTCAACCGGATGCTGCTGGAATTTCTCGACCGCGCCCTGGCGGCGCCCGTTTCGCAGAAGGAAAACCGTTTATGAGCCTTGAACGCTTTCATATGTGCATCGATGGGCAATGGCTCGACGCTGTGTCCGGCAAGACCTTCGAGAGCCTCGACCCGGCCCGTGCCCAGGCCTGGGCCGAACTGCCGGATGCCGATGAGCGTGACGTCGAACTGGCCGTGCAGGCTGCGCAGAAAGCGTTCGAAAGCCCGGCCTGGCGTGGCTTGACCGCCACTGCACGAGGCAAGTTGCTGCGCCGACTCGGTGACCTGATTGCCGAGAACAAGGAAGGCCTGGCCCAGCTGGAAAGCCGCGATAATGGCAAGCTGATCCGCGAAACCCGTGGCCAGGTTGGTTATCTGCCGGAATTCTTCCATTACACCGCAGGCCTGGCCGACAAGCTCGAAGGCGCGACCCTGCCCTTGGACAAGCCCGATCTGTTTGCCTACACCACCCACGAACCGTTGGGCGTAGTGGCGGCGATCATTCCCTGGAACAGCCCGCTGTACCTGACCGCGATCAAGCTGGCGCCCGCCCTGGCCGCCGGTAATACCATCGTGCTCAAGCCGTCGGAACATGCGTCGGCCACGGTGCTGGAGCTGACTCGCCTGGCCCACGAGGCAGGCATTGCGCCCGGCGTGATCAACGTGGTGACCGGTTTCGGCCCCAGTGCCGGAGCCGCACTCACCCGCCACCCGCTGGTGCGCAAGATCGCCTTTACCGGCGGCGCGGCCACGGCCCGGCATGTGGTGCGCAGCAGCGCCGAGAACTTCGCCAAGCTGTCCCTGGAATTGGGCGGCAAGTCGCCGAATATCATCTTTGCTGACGCCGACCTGGACAGTGCGGTCAATGGCGCCATCGCCGGGATCTACGCCGCCTCCGGGCAAAGCTGCGTGGCCGGTTCGCGCCTGTTGGTGCAGGAAGAGATCTACGAAGAGTTCATCCAGCGCCTCATCGCCCGCGCCCAGCGCATCAAGATCGGCAACCCGCAGCACGACGACAGTGAAATGGGCCCCATGGCCACCGCGCAACAACTGGCCGTGGTCGAGGGCCTGGTAGCCGACGCTTTGGCTGAAGGCGCGACCCTGCGCATGGGCGGCAAGCGCCCGCAACTGGATGAGCAAGGCTGGTTCTACGAACCGACCCTGTTCGAGTGCGACAGCAACAGCATGAAGATCATGCAGGAAGAGGTCTTCGGCCCGGTGGCGGCGATCATTGCGTTCAAGGACGAAGCCGACGCCCTGGCGATGGCCAACGATTCGCAGTTCGGCCTGGCCGCCGGGATCTGGACCCGCGATCTGGGTCGTGCCCATCGCATGGCCAAGGCTGTTCGCTCAGGGATCATCTGGGTCAATACCTACCGCGCGGTCTCCGCCATGGCGCCCATCGGCGGCTTCAAGAACAGCGGCTACGGCCGCGAGAGCGGGCTGGACTCTGTGCTCGCCTACACCGAGCTGAAAACGGTGTGGATCAACCTGTCCAGCGCGCCGATGCCCGATCCCTTTGTGATGCGCTGAGCCTACGCGCACCGCCATTGCATGGTATTCACCCCAATTTGCAGGCCCGACGAGGTAATCCAGCATGATCGACGCAGCACTCTATAAGAAAGTCATGGGCTCGTTCCCGTCCGGCGTGACCATCGTCACCACCCTCGACGACGACGGCGCCATTGTCGGCATCACTGCCAGCGCCTTCAGCCCGCTGTCCCTGGACCCGCCGCTGGTGCTGGTGTGCCCCAACTACGCATCGGACTCCTACCCGGTGCTGTGTGCGAGCAAGCGCTTTGCCATCCATCTGCTCAGTGCCGAGCAACAGGTCGAAGCCTATGCCTTCGCCCGCAAGGGAAAGGACAAGGCCCAGGGCATCGACTGGACCCTGAGCGAACTGGGCAACCCACTGCTGAGCAAGGCGACGGCGATCATCGAGTGCGAGCTGTGGCGCGAATACGAAGGCGGCGACCATGCGATTCTGGTGGGTGAAATCAAGAACCTGATCGTCGCCGACGACAGTGTCACGCCCATGGTCTACTGCAAGGGCAAGATGGGTGCATTGGCGGCGATGGCCTGAAAACAGGCCGTGTCCGGACCTGAAGAACGTCATTTGGCGTCAATATTCTGCACAGCTGATCAATTACTGGTGTTGCGAAGCGCGCCAAGCCCCTATGATCGGCGCATTGCTTTTTCAGGTCATCGGCTGCCCCCCGGCGCCCGGTCACGGACAAACCTATTTCAGAGTCAAACACATGAAACGCCTGCCACTGGACGACAGCTTCAAGGTCAACCGCAATCCCATCACCCTGCGCGAAATCGTCCTCGAAAAATTGCGCAGTGCCATTATGAATTTCCAGTTGCTGCCCGGCGACCGCCTGGTCGAGCGCGACCTGTGCGACCGCCTCGGCGTCAGCCGCACCTCGGTGCGTGAAGCGCTGCGCCATCTGGAGTCCGAAGGACTGGTGGAGTTCGCCGATGCCAAGGGCCCGCGCGTGGCCATTATTACCCTGGAAGACGCTCGCGATATCTATGAGCTGCGCTGTGTGCTGGAAGGCCTGATCGTGCAACTGTTCACCCTCAACGCCAAGGCCAAGGACATCCGCGCCCTGGAGAAAGCCCTTGAGGTGAATCGCAAGACTCTGGAAGAAGGCGAACTGCAACAGGTACTCGACTCGGTCCAGGGTTTCTACGACGTGCTGTTCGAAGGCTCGGGCAACCAGATCGCTGCCGCCCAGTTGCGCCAGCTGCAGGCGCGTATCAGCTATCTGCGCGCCACTTCAGTCTCACAGACCAACCGCCGCAGCAGCAGTAACGAAGAAATGCAGCGCATCGTCGAAGCCATCAAGAGTGGTGACCCGGCGGCGGCGCATCAGGCGTCGGTGGACCATGTCCGCGCGGCGGCCAAGGTGGCCCTGGATTACCTGCGCGCCAAATACGATGAAAACGGCAGCCCGTTGCGCGAGATGGCTACCCCCATCGTCCTCGCCGAGCCGCGTATCGCCCGGTGACGCCATGCCCGACCTGCGCTTCTGTCCCTGCTGCGGTGCCGACGACCTGATTCGTCAGGTGCCGCCCGGCGATACCCATATCCGCCTGACCTGCAGCGCCTGCGGGCATATCCAGTACCAGAACCCGAAAATCATTGCCGGCTGCATCATCGAGCAGGACGGCAAGTACCTGCTCTGCCAGCGCGCGAACCCGCCGCGCCCCGGCACCTGGACCCTGCCCGCCGGCTTCATGGAAAACGGCGAGACGACCGAACAGGCGGCCTTGCGCGAAACCTGGGAAGAAAGCGGCGTACGCGGCGAGATCCTCTCGCCCTACTCGATCTTCAGCGTGCCGCGGATCAGCGAGGTGTACATCATCTTTCGCGCCCTGGCCCTTGAGATCACCGGTGAATACGGCGAAGAAACCCTCGATTGCCGCTTCTTCGCTCCCGAAGACATTCCCTGGGAGCAGATCTACTACCCGGCGATCCGGCAGATCCTCGAGCGTTATATCGAGGAACGCCGGTCGGGCAGCTATGGCCTGTACATGGGCAATGACGACACAGGCCGCGTGCACTTCATCCGCTAGAGCGGCATCCCTTCGACAATCACGATCTGCGCCACGGCCGCGCCCTGGCGATGGGCCGCTGCTGCCTGGTATTCCGGCGAGTGGTAGCAGGCCAACGCCTGCTCATAGGAGTCGAATTCGATGACTACGTTACGCGGGTGCGTCGGGGCGCCCTCCAGCCATGTGGTACGGCCACCCCGCGCCAGATAGCGGCCGCCATACAGGGTAAACGCCGCCGGAGCCAGGGCCATGTAACCGCCGTATTGGTCGAGGTCAGTGACGTCGACATGAGCAATCCAGTACGCCTTCATCTACGCTTTCCTTCTGGTTATTTTGTATTATGGTATACCATAATTATTGGGTTTATTTCATCCACCAAACAAGAGCCGACGACGATGCCTTTTCATACCACCGCCGAAATCATCGAAGACTTTCGCCAGGGCAAGATGGTCCTCCTGGTTGACGACGAGGACCGGGAAAACGAAGGCGACCTGCTGATCGCCGCCGAAGCCGTGACCCCGGCCATCATCAGTTTCATGGCCAACGAAGCCCGAGGCCTGATTTGCCTGACCCTGACCGACGAGCACTGCCAGCGCCTGGGATTGGAACAGATGGTGCCGAGCAATGGCAGCCTGTTTTCCACGGCTTTTACTGTTTCCATCGAAGCCGCTGAAGGCGTCACCACCGGCATCTCCGCCGCCGACCGTGCCCGCACCGTACAGGCCGCCGTAGCCGCTGATGCCAAGGCCAGCGACCTGGTGCAGCCAGGCCACATATTCCCATTGCGGGCCAAGGACGGCGGCGTACTCAATCGTGCCGGGCATACCGAAGCCGGTTGCGACCTGGCGCGCCTGGCCGGATTCTCGCCAGCGGCGGTGATCGTCGAAGTGATGAACGACGACGGTAGCATGGCGCGTCGCCCTGAGCTGGAAGTCTTCGCAGCCCGGCATGGCATCAAGATCGGCAGCATCGCCGACCTGATCCACTACCGCCTGAGCACCGAGCATACGGTCAAGCGCATCGGCGAACGCGAATTGCCGACAGTGCATGGCACTTTCCGTTTGATAACCTTCGAGGATCGTATTGATGGTGGCGTGCATATGGCCATGGTCATGGGCCAGATGCAGCGCGAAGTGCCGACCCTGGTTCGGGTCCATGTAATCGACCCGCTGCGTGATCTGGTCGGCGCCGAATACACCGGGCCGAAGAACTGGAGCTTGTGGGCGGCCCTGGAGCGCGTCGCCGCCGAGGGCCATGGCGTAGTCGTGGTGCTGGCCAACAGCGAATCGTCCCAGGCCCTGCTGGAGCGGGTGCCGCAATTGACTCAGGAGCGCCGCCAGTTCAGCCGCTCGCAGTCGAAGATCTACTCCGACGTCGGCACCGGGGCGCAAATTCTGCAGGATCTGGGACTGGGCAAACTGCGCCACCTTGGCCCGCCGCTGAAGTATGCGGGACTGATGGGCTATGACCTGGAAGTGGTGGAAACCATTGCGTTCGAAGGCTAGCGCATGCCCTGTTGATCGCACAAATATCTGTGGGACCGGCTTTAGCCGGGAAGACGGTATCTAAGGCACTGAACCTATATCGGATGTACCGGCCTCTTCCCGGCTGAAGCCGGTCCCACAAAACAGTATTCCTGTCACAGGCTATGCAAACGCCGGAATCACCTTGTCGATAAACAGCTGCAACGATGCCTTCTTCTCGGCATGGCTCATGCTGTTGTCGTTCCAGAAGCTGAATTCATCGACACCCAGGCGCTCGTACTCACGAATCCGCGCAATGATCTCTTCCGGGGTGCCGATCATCACGTTCTTGTGGATGTTATCCAGGGCGTATTCCGGACGCTCCTTGACCGCTTCCAGTGGCGTCGGCTCGACGAAGCCATTGACCGGCACCTGCTTGTTGAAGAACCAGCCTTCGAAGGTGCGGTAGAAGCGCGAAATCGCCTCGGCACCCTTCTGCCAGTCACCGCCGGGCTCATGGACGAAGGTATGGCGCAGCACCATCAGTTGCGGGCGCGGCACTTCGGGGTTGTTGCTCAGGGCAGTCTCGAACTTGTTGACCAGGTCGACCACCTCTTCATCGCCCTTCATCAGCGGCGTGACCATGACATTGCAGCCATTCTTCACCGCAAAGTTATGGGAGTCCGGGTCGCGGGCGGCGATCCACATCGGCGGACCGGCCTTCTGCACCGGCTTGGGTACGCTGGTCGACGTGGGGAAATTCCACAGTTCACCCTGATGGGCATAGTCGCCCTGCCACAGCTTCTTGATCACCGGGACCATCTCACGCAGCGCCTGACCGCCACTGGAAGCGGGCATGCCGCCGGCCATGCGGTCGAATTCGAACTGATAGGCGCCACGGGCCAGGCCCACTTCCATGCGGCCATTACTGATCACATCGAGCAAGGCGCACTCCCCGGCGACCCGGATCGGATGCCAGAACGGCGCGATGATGGTCCCGGCACCCAGGCGGATAGTGCTGGTCCTGGCCGCCAGGTACGACAGGATCGGCATGGGGCTCGGTGAAATGGTGTATTCCATGGCGTGGTGTTCGCCCACCCACACGGTGCTGAAACCGCCAGCTTCAGCCAACAGTGTCAGCTCGACCAGATCATCGAACACCTCGCGATGGGTCTGGCCTTCGTCGTAACGCTCCATGTGAATGAATAACGAGAATTTCATGACGTTTCCTCAATCTTTGTAGGTAACAGCCGACAGCCAGCAAGAGGGTTAAAAATTCTGTGTGGCCCATCGATCCTGTCGATATAGGACAGGTCTGCCAAAGAAGCATGATGGCCTGCCAACATTGGTATACCATAATACAACAATAGCGCAAACGCCTTTGATGATTTGCGCACGTCCCCCGAGCGCGTCACTTGCAGTTGGAGCAGCGATGAATATCAAACAGAAACTGACGTGGGCCTTTGCCATCATTGCCAGTCTCCCCATTATCGTGGTCGCCGGGATCGTCATCCTGAACCTGCGCAGCGAGGCCGAGAATTCCTTCGTCGACAGCAGCGGTCGGGAGATCCGCCAGGTGGCTAATGCCATGCAGCTGTTCTTCGAAGGCATCAGCCAGAACGTCGATTACATCGCCAACAATGCTCTGGTGAAAAACACCGATGGCAATGTGAAGAACTACAGCAGCGCCAACGCTGCCGACATCCCGCTGAACGAGCAGGACAAGCAGTTCTTCGAGTTCTTCGACAGCATCGCCAAGACCCACCCGGCCTATTCCTATATCTCCTATGGCATGGCCAACGGCAGCTATGCCTACTGGCCGGGCGATCCGAAGATGGCCAACTACGACCCGCGCGTGCGCCCCTGGTACAAGACCGCCCTGGATAACCCTGGCAAGACCGTGCGCAGCGCCGCCTATTACTGGGCCGGCGACGATGCCGTGCTGGTCAGCACCATCCGCGCCGTGGCCAACAAGTTCGGCGCCACCGGTGGCGTGGTCAATATCGACGTATCCCTCAAGCAGCTGACTACCATGGTCAAGCAGATCAAACTGGGCGACAGCGGTTATCTGATGCTGATCGAGAACACGGGCACCGTGCTGGTCGATCCCAAACAGCCGGACCATAACTTCAAAAAGCTGGGTGACCTCGGCGATGGCTATTTGCAATTAGCCAAGGCCGGCAGCGGTCTCCAACGTGTGACCCTCAATGGCGAAAGCTTCATGGCCAATGTCTACCCGTCCGACCAGTTGGGCTGGAGCTTCATCGGCCTGATCAAGCAGGACGAGGTAATGAGCAGCGCCACCCGCCTGACCTGGCTGATTGCGGTGATCGCTGCAGTATTGGCCGTGATCTTCGCTATCGTCGGCGCCAGCTTCGCCAGTGTCATCGTGCGGCCGATCCGCAGCGTGGCCAGCGGTCTGGAAGGCATCGCCCAGGGCGAAGGCGACCTGACCCAGAACCTCAGCGTGCGCGGCAGCGATGAAACCGCGCAATTGGCCAACTGGTTTAACCAGTTCCTCACTGCGATCCGCAGTCTGATCCAGCATATCGGTCTGGCAGCGAACCGGATTCTCGACACCTCGTCACGCTCGACCCGAGTCTCCCACGACATGGCCGAGGCTGCGGGTCGTCAGCGCGAAGCCGTGGACATGGTGTCCACCGCCTTCCACGAAATGGTCGCCACCTCCAATGAAGTCGCCCGCTCCTGCAGCCAGGCCGCCGACTCGGCCGACAGCGGTCAGCGCCAGGCCCGGGAAGGCCAGCGTCAGATCGATGCGGCGGTTACCAGCGTCGATCAGTTGAGCAGCGAAATCGAACAGTCAGCCCAGGCCATGCAGCAACTGGAGCAGGACAGCAACGACATCCAGTCGATTCTGGGCACCATTCGCTCCATCGCCGAGCAGACCAACCTGCTGGCCCTTAACGCTGCGATTGAAGCCGCTCGCGCCGGTGAACAGGGCCGTGGTTTTGCCGTGGTCGCCGACGAAGTCCGGGCTTTGGCCAAGCGCACCGCCGACTCCACCGCCGAAATCGACGGCCTGCTGGGTAACCTGGCCCGGCGCACCGCTTCGGTGACCCAACAGATGCGCGCCAGCCTGGAAGTGTCTCAGGACTCGGTAAGCAAGATCGGCCTGGCCCGCACCAGCTTCGGCCAGATCCGCGAATCGGTGGACGTGATCCGCGACATGAACACCCAGATCGCCACCGCCGCCGAAGAACAGCATCAGGTGGCCGAAGACATTAACCGCCATATCAGCCAGATCCACGGCGACGCGCAACTGGTCGCCGAACTGGCCGACTCGGCACGGGGTGATTCGCGCAGTCTGGCTGAGCTGTCCAATGAACTGGATAGCCTGGTCAAGCGTTTCCGCACCTGATACGCGCCCGAAAAAAAGCCCGCCTATGCAATATTGGCGGGCTTTTTTATCTTTGTGGACCGGCTTCAGCCGGGAAGAGGCCGGGACATCGGAACACATCCTCGGCCTTGATATTATCTTCCCGGCTAAAGCCGATCCCACACATGCATCTGCTGAGATTACAGATTCATCTGGGTCACCAACTTGGTATTCAGATACGCCTCGATAGCCTCGGTACCGCCTTCAGAGCCATAACCCGAATCCTTGATCCCGCCAAACGGCACTTCCGGCAAACCGATGCCCAAGTGGTTGATCGACAGCATGCCGGCTTCAATGCCGTTGCTGAGGATCTGCGCGGTCTTCATTGAGGTGGTGAAGGCGTAGGAAGCCAGACCGAATGGGACGCGATTGGATTCCTTGACCGCCTCTTCCACGGTGTCGAACGGCACCAGCAGCGCCACCGGACCGAAAGGCTCGTCACTCATGATGTGCATTTCAGTGGTCAAGCCACTGAGCACCGTTGGAGCGAAGAAGTAGCCGGGGCCATCGATGGCCTTGCCGCCGGTATGCAGTGTGGCACCGGCATCAACCGCGTTCTTGACCAGCGCGGTCAGCGCAGGAATCCGCCGGGCATTGGCTACCGGCCCCATGGTGGTACCGGACTCGAGGCCATTACCGACCTTCACTTCCTGGGTCAGGCCGACGAACTTCTCGACGAAGGCATCGAACACGCCGCGCTGGACCAGAATCCGCGTCGGCGAGACACAAACCTGACCGGCGTTACGGAACTTGGACGCCGCCAGGGTGCGGGCGGCCAGATCGATATCGGCATCGTCGAACACCAGGGCCGGGGCATGCCCGCCCAGTTCCATGGTCGCGCGCTTCATGTGTTGACCCGCCAGGGCGGCCAGTTGCTTGCCCACTGGCGTCGAGCCGGTGAAGGTAATTTTGCGGATCACCGGATGCGGGATCAGGTAGCTGGAAATTTCCGCAGGCGAGCCATATACCAGGGCAATCACGCCAGCGGGTACGCCGGCATCGGCAAAGGCGCGGATCAGTTCGGCAGGCGATGCCGGGGTTTCTTCCGGGGCCTTGATGATGATCGAGCAACCGGCGGCCAGGGCCGAGGACAGCTTGCGCACCACCTGGTTGATAGGGAAGTTCCACGGCGTAAAGGCGGCGACCGGACCAACCGGCTCCTTGATCACCTTCTGCTCGACCAGCGGATTGCGCGAAGGCACCAGGCGGCCATAGCTGCGACGGCCCTCTTCGGCCAGCCAGTCGATGATGTCGGCGGCCGACATCACTTCAGTGCGGGCTTCGGCCAATGGCTTGCCCTGCTCCTGGGTCATGATCCTGGCAACGGTGTCGATACGCTCGCGCAGCAGGTTGGCAGCCTTCTGCATGATCTTGTAACGCTCGTACGCCGGAGTGGCACGCCAGGTGGCGAAACCGCGCTCGGCAGCGGCCAGGGCGTCATCGAGGTCCGGGATACCGGCGTGAGCAACGGTGCCGAGGGTCTCGCCGGTGGCCGGGTTGACTACGTCGAGAGTGCGACCGTCACGGCTGGCGCGCCATTGACCATCAATGAACAGCTGAACATCAGGATACATAGCGATTCTCCAGAGGCCCTTGGCGGACCGGAAATGGAAGCTCAGTAGCAGCCGGGAAAATTAGTGGTATATGCCCATATTGGGTGATTCATCACAGCTTTCAAGCAGGCAGGGTAAATATTTCATGTCATCTGACATTCAATAACCACTGCCCTGCACTCAACTCTTGATCCGCTGCTGCCAGGCCGCCGCCAGCCCGCTCAGGCAGATGACGGTAATGCCCAATTGCGCCAGCAAGGACGGCGCATGATCAAAGACGATGTAGCCGAGCAACCCGGCAAAAACGATCTGGCAATAACTGAACGGGGCCAGCATGGCCGGGGCGGCAAAGCGAAAGGCCTGGGTCAGCAACAGGTGCGCGACCATGCCGAAGGTGCCCAGGGCCAGCATGAACGGCAAATGCTTCAGTTCCGGGGTCTGCCAGAAGAACGGCACCAGCGCACTCATGACCAGACTGTTGAACAGCCCGGCAAAGAAGTTACTGGTGGTCGGACTGTCATAGGTACTGAGCATGCGCGTCAGCAACTGGTAGAACGCAAAGCACAACGCCGAACACAACGGCAGCAGGCTGGCCGGGGTGAACAGTTCGCCGCCGGGATGGACGATGATCAACACCCCGGAGAAACCGACGAGCACGGCGGCCCATTGCTTGCGCGTGACCTTCTCGCCCAGCAGCGGCACCGACAATGCCGTAATCAACAGTGGCGCAAGAAAGTTGATGGCCGTGGCTTCGGCCATGGGGATGTACATCAGGCCTGTGGTGAAGAACAGGCTGGTGCCCAACAAACAGCCCGCACGCAGGGCTTGCAGGCCGGGACGTTTGGTACGCAGCACGCGCAAGCCCGCCGACGGCATGAAGATGCAGGCCATCAGCACCGTATGCACCACATAGCGGACCCAGACCACCATGAAAATCGGATAGAACCCGGACAGATACTTGGACAGCGTGTCATGGCTGGAAAACAGGAAGGTCGCCAGGAGCAGGAGCGCAATGCCCTTGAGTGGCTGATTGACGCCGGATAACGGCGTGCTGGGGGTGCTCATTAGGTGTCCTTGCCGGAAAAAACAGCGGCACTCAAGCGATCAAGCGGGTGAATGCCAATGAATGATGGAATACCAAGAGAATATCGGACAGGTCGACACATCTCCAAACAAAGCTGGATCCATTCAGCTGTTTTTTTCACGCATCGGCCATCTCGGCCAGGCCAGCCAGAACCCCGGCCTGCTCCAGCCAGCGCTGAAAACACAGAAACGTGCTGTGGGCGCCTGCCACTACCTGCTGGCGCTGGGCGTCTGTCTCGGCCTCCCAGAGACGCTTGAGAAAAGCCTTCCATAACGTACCGGTGGCCGGGCCATAGACGTCGAGAAACGCCCCGCCACTGTCGGCACCGATTCCCAGACGCTCACCGATTACCCGGCGCAGCACCTGCCCACCCAATGTCGCACCTTCAATGACGTACATGACGCCGAGCAAGTGCCAGGGGTCGCTCACGTCCGGCAGATACTGGCAGCGTTCAAGGGCATGACTATCGATGCCCATGGCCTGCAAGTCCCGCAATAGCGCCGGCGCCTTGCGTCGCTCTGGCTCCAGCAGGTCGGCAGCTTCCAGACGTTGTTCCAGCGGCTGGTAAAAACCGTAGTAGGCCTGGATCAGGCGCCGGTACAGAGCCTCATTCAGATTCGCAGACATAAAGGGCAGGCGCGCTTCCAGGGCACGATGGCTATCGCCGGTGGCCTCGCGCAGATCCTTCAATACGGGAGACACGGACGGCCTGGGGAGAGATTCTTCGAGCAAGATCAAGTGTACTCAAGCGTGATGTGGCTTCGAGTATCGCAAGGGCGCGACAGTTCAGCAAAGACGTTAAAACATGACAGCACGAAGGAGAATCGACAAGGCGTCGTAGGACATAAGTGAACGAGGGAGCCGAAGCTCCCCCGCTATTACCGTGGAAAAACCATCAGAAGATGTAGTCTGTTGTCAGGAAGCTGGAATCGCGATTGCGGATGATATCGCTGACCAGCGCCTTGTTGCTCTCCTGGAACTTGGTCGCCACCAGGGTACGGATCGAGAACACGCGCAAGGCGTCGTGCACCGAGAGCGTACCTTCAGCCGAGTTCTTGCGACCATTGAATGGAAACTGATCAGGACCGCGCTGGCATTGGGCGTTGATATTGATCCGCCCCACCTGATTGGCGAAGGCATCCACCAGGCGACCGACCTGGGCCGGATCCTTGCCGAACAGACTCAATTGCTGGCCGAAGTCCGAATCAAGCACGTACTCGATGACATCGTCCACGTTCTTGTAAGCCACCACCGGCACCACTGGACCGAACTGCTCTTCGTGATAGACGCGCATGTCTGCGGTCACCGGGTACAGCACCGCCGGGTAGAAGAACGACTCATTGACCTCGCCACCACCGGCATTGACTACGCGGGCGCCCTTCTCTATCGCATCAGCCACCAGACCTTGCAGATAATCAGGTTTGCCCGGCTCCGGCAGTGGTGTCAGAGACACGCCTGATTCCCAAGGCATGCCGGGTTTCAGTTGTGCCAGTTTCTGCTCGAACCTGGCCAGGAAGCTGTCCACCACGTCCTCATGGACAAAGAGGATTTTCAGGGCTGTACAACGCTGTCCGTTGAACGACAGCGAACCTGTGATGGACTCGCTGACCGCGTTGTCCAGGTCGGCATCGGGCAGCACGATCCCCGGATTCTTCGCATCCAGGCCCAGGGCGGCACGCAAGCGGTGCGGCTTGGGATGCAGTTTTTTCAGGTCACTGGCGGCCTTGTTGGTGCCGATAAAGGCAAAGACATCGATCTTGCCACTGGCCATCAGCGGGCTGACGGTCTCGCGGCCGCTGCCGTAGATGACGTTGATCACCCCGGCCGGGAAGCTGTCGCGGAACGCCTCAAGCAACGGACGAATCAGCAGCACGCCGAACTTGGCCGGCTTGAACACTACGGTATTGCCCATGATCAGGGCCGGAATCAGGGTGGTGAAGGTTTCGTTCAACGGGTAGTTATACGGCCCCATGCACAGAGTCACGCCCAATGGCACCCGACGAATCTGGCCCAGGGTGTCCTGCTCCAGCTCGAAGCGGCTGGAGCGACGGTCCAGTTCCTTGAGGGCATTGATGGTGTCGACGATATAGTCGCAGGTGCGGTCGAACTCTTTTTCCGAGTCCTTGAGGTTCTTGCCGATCTCCCACATCAGCAGCTTGACTACCGCCTCGCGCTGCTCGCGCATACGCTTGAGAAACGCCTCGACATGCTGAATGCGCTCGACCACACGCATGGTTGGCCAGGCGCCCTGCCCGCGATCGTAAGCGCGAACGGCGGCGTCCAGGGCGGTCATGGCGGTTTGCCCATCCATCAGCGGCGTACTGCCCAGAATCACAGATTCATGCCCTTGTGCGCCTTGCAGGTACACCGGACTGCGCACCGGCGCCAACGGCCCGGCCCACAGCTGCAAGGCACCATCAACCAGATACTCACGCTGCTCGATGGCAACGCCGGGCCGGTACTGTTCAGGGATCTGTTCCAGGGTCGGGAACAGCGTTGCGAGTCGACTATCCGGGTTCATTGCTTGACCTCCTTCATGAGTCTTTTGCCCAAAAGCTTGGACAAGACACTACGCCTCTGTTTGGCAGATGTCATGAGACAGCGCTGTCGCCCAATGAATATAGGGCTCTGATCATATCTTCGAAGTGGAATGAGATCCCGTGGGAGCCGGCTTGCTGGCGATGGCGTCGTGTCAGCCAACACTGCTTTTGCGAGCGCTTCGCACTCGATCGCCACCAAGGCGGATCCTACAAAACCGCATTCCAGCCTGGTTGCCATGAAATATTCCCTATCGACCAGAGGCCCTAGCCAGGTTTAAACGAAAAGAGTACAAATGTACTCCATGACGACTTTACCCCCCAAACGCGCCGCGATCCTGACGTTCATCCGCGACCGCATTGCACAAAACGGCCAGCCCCCGAGCCTCGCGGAAATCTGCGACGCCTTCGGCTTTGCCTCGCGCAGCGTGGCGCGCAAGCATGTGGTGGCGCTGACCGAAGCCGGTTTTATCGAAGTCACGGCCAATCAAGCCAGGGGCATTCGCCTGGTGGCCAACGGGCCACGTGCCGAGCTGCTGCAAGTTCCGGTACTGGGCCGGGTCGCTGCCGGTGCGCCGATCGGCCCGGATATCGACATCCACGACACCTTCACCCTGGACAGCCGCACCTTCCTGCGCCTCCCCGACTACCTGCTACGGGTCAAGGGCGATTCGATGATCGAGGACGGCATTTTTGATGGCGATCTGGTCGGCATCCAGCAAAGCGCAGAAGCCCGGGACGGGCAGATCGTCGTTGCCAGGCTCGATGGCGAAGTCACCATCAAGCGTCTGGAGCGTGGTCGTGACGGCCTGCGCCTGCTGCCGCGCAACCCGGCCTATCAGCCGATTGTCGTGCGCCCCGATCAGGACTTCGCCATCGAAGGTGTGTTCTGCGGCCTGGTACGTCGGGAATGATGGGCGCGGTAGTCAGCCTCGACGCGCTGCTGGACGAGCGTCGGGTCTGGAAAGGTCGCCAGCAGGTCCAGCCAGTTGCCGCGCAACCGACCGGCCACGCCTTGCTCGACGCCGCTTTGCCCATGGGCGGCTGGCCGCCGGCGGCGCTCTCGGAACTTCTTCTGGCCGCTGACGGTAGCGGCGAACTGCGCCTGTTATGGCCGACCCTGGCGCGGCTGGCCGACCGCGGCGAGCGTATCGTTCTGGTGGCGCCGCCCTATGTGCCTTATGCCCAGGCCTGGCAGGCGGCTGGCGTGGATCTGCGCCAGTTATCGGTCATTTCTGCCAATGAGCGCGATGCCCTCTGGGCCGTCGAGCAATGCCTGCGTTCCGGCAGTTGCGGCGCCGTCTTGTGCTGGCCGCGCAAGGTCGATGATCGCGCTCTGCGCCGCCTGCAAGTGGCGGCGGAAACCGGAGAAACCCTGGCCTTTGCCTGTCGCGGCCAACTGGCGGCGGCCAACCCGTCTCCGGCGGCGCTGCGCATTGCCATCGATGCGCGCCCCAGCCAGTTGCGGGTGCTCAAGTGTCGCGGCGGTCTGCCACCCTCCTCGCCGATTCCCTTCACCACTGACGCCTGAGGTACCTATGCTCTGGGCCTGTGTCCTGCTGCCGCAACTGGCGCTGGACGGCGTCATGCGTCGTCGCGCCAACCCCGATGAACCCCTGGCCCTGATCAGCGGCACGGCCCAGCGACGGGTCCTGCAGACGGTCAATAGCACCGCCCGGGAACTGGGTCTGCGCCCCGGTCAGTCATTGACCGCTGCCCACGCCATGACTCGCGGGTTCGCCACCGTCGAATATGACCCGGCACACACCGAACACTGGCATCGCCTGCTCGCCGCCTGGGCCTATCGCTTCAGCTCCCAGGTCAGCCTCAAATACCCACGGGTGCTGTTGATGGAGGTCGAGTCGAGTCTGGGTCTGTTCGGCCCCTGGCCGGTGTTCGAAGCCCGCTTGCGCGAGGAACTGAGCGCCCTGGGTTTCAGCCACCGGATAGTGATGGCCCCCAACCCGGTTGCGGCGCGGATGCTGGCCAACGTTCATGATGGCCTGGCCGTCACCTGCACTGACCAGTTGCAAGGGCTGCTGGATCAGATGCCGGTCAACCGCATCGGCCTGCCTCAGGAAGTCGCCACGGCACTCGCCCGCATGGGTCTTCATCGCTTGCGCCAGGTCCTGGCCCTGCCCCGTGACACCCTGGCCCGGCGCTTTCCAGCCCATGTCCTGCAACATCTGGACACCCTGCTCGGGCGCAGGCCCGTGGCGCTGCAATGCTATGTGCCGCCGGACCATTTCGACACCCGCCTGGAGCTGAATTTCGACGTCGAATCCCATCAGGCTTTGCTGTTTCCACTCAAACGCATGATTGCCGACCTGGCAGTGTTCCTCGGCGGGCGCGACAGCGGCGTGCAACGCTTTGTCATTCATCTGGAACACGTACCCAGTGTCGGCAGCGTGGCGCCGGACACCCTGATCCCGGTCGGCCTGCTCAGTGCCGAACGGGAAGCCAACATGCTCTTCGAACTGGCCCGTGGCCGCCTGGAACAGGTGGTAGTGCCGTCACCGGTAAGGGCCCTGCGCCTGCAAGCCAGGGACCTGCCCGCCTTTGTGCCCTCCCACCGCGAGCTTTTCGATGACCGGCCGCAACAGAACATGCCCTGGGAACAACTGCGCGAGAGGCTGCGCGCCAAGCTGGGCGACGAGGCCGTCAGTGGCTTGAGCTTTCAGGCGGATCATCGTCCGGAATGCGCCTGGCGAAGCTGCTCGGCAAGCAAGCCTGCCCCTGTGATTGATTCAATGCCGCGCCCCGGCTGGCTGCTGCCCGAGCCTGAACCCCTGGCACAGGCCAGTGTGCGGGTGCTGGCCGGGCCCGAGCGGATCGAGTCCGGCTGGTGGGATGGCGGCGATGTGCGCCGGGACTACTTTCTCGTCGAAACCCGCACTGGCCAGCGCGGCTGGGCTTATCGCCGGGTCGGTGATAACAGCGACCTGTTGCTGCATGGCTGGTTCGCATGAACTGCAATTACGCTGAGCTGCACTGTCTGTCCAACTTCAGCTTTCAGCGCGGCGCGTCCAGTGCCGCAGAGCTGTTCGAACGGGCCAAGCTGCATGGTTATAGCGCCCTGGCAATCACCGACGAATGCACACTGGCCGGGATCGTCCGGGCCTGGCAGGCGGCGAAGGCCAGCGAACTGCATCTGATTATCGGCAGCGAAATCAGCATCGAGCTGGGCCCGAAAGTGGTGCTGTTGGTAGAGGATCTTGCCGGTTACCAGGCACTCTGCCGCCTGATCACCCAGGGCCGACGTCGCAGCAAAAAAGGCGAATACCGGCTGTTGCGCGAAGATTTTCAGGGGCCGCTTGCAGGCCTGCTGGCCTTGTGGATTGCCGACCTTGATCAGGACGCCGATACACGCCAGGAACAGGGCGATTGGCTGCGCGGGATTTTTCCACAGACCTTGTGGCTAGGTGTTGAACTACACTGTGGGCCAGATGACCGTCAGCGCCTGAGCACCCTGCTGGCCCTGGCACGGTCCCTGGCCATTCCGGCAGTGGCCAGTGGCGACGTGCATATGCACGCCCGGGGCCGCCGCGCTCTGCAAGACACCATGACCGCCATTCGCCATCACACCACCGTGGCCGAAGCCGGGCATCGCCTGTTCGCCAATGGCGAGCGCCACCTGCGCTCCCTCGATGCATTGGCCGGGATCTACCCGGCGCACCTGCTCGACGAAACCCTGAACATTGCCCGGCGCTGCACCTTCAGCCTTGATCAGTTGAAGTACGAATATCCCCATGAACTGGTGCCCGCCGAGCAGACTCCAGCCAGTTGGCTGAGGCATCTGACCGAGGAAGGTGCGCGTATCCGTTGGCCGAAAGGTGTCCCGGAGGTTGCCCGCAAAGCGCTGGAAAAAGAGCTGAACATCATCTCGGAGTTAGAGTACGAAAGTTACTTTCTCACTGTGCATGACATCGTCAGGTTTGCCCGCGAGCGCGGCATTCTTTGCCAGGGTCGCGGCTCGGCGGCCAACTCGGCAGTGTGCTTCGCCCTGGGCATTACCGAACTGAATCCTGCGGCAGAAAAGTCCCGAATGCTGTTCGAGCGTTTTCTCTCCGTAGAACGCAACGAGCCGCCGGACATAGACGTGGATTTCGAGCACGATCGTCGCGAAGAAGTCCTGCAATATGTATTTCGCCGTTATGGTCGGGGTCGGGCAGCCCTTACAGCCGTAGCCAGCACCTACCACGGCGCTGGTGCGATTCGTGACGTGGCCCGGGTTCTGGGTTTGCCCCCCGACCAGATCAACGCTCTGGCAGACTGCTGCGGACGCTGGAATGACAATATCCCGCCAGCAGATCGCTTGCGCGAGAGCGGCTTTGAACCGGACAGCCCGGTACTGCGTCGGGTTTTGACTCTTACCGGTGAACTGATCGGCTTCCCCCGCCATCTGTCCCAGCACCCCGGTGGCTTCGTAATCTCCGAGCATCCGCTGGAAACCCTGGTACCGGTGGAAAACGCCGCGATGGCAGAACGCACCATCATTCAGTGGGACAAGGACGACCTCGATCTGGTTGGCCTGCTCAAGGTCGATATTCTGGCCCTGGGCATGCTGAGTGCGCTGCGTCGCACTTTCGAACTGGTGACCCGTTATCGCGGTTATGACCTGACCATTGCCAACATCCCTGCAGAGGACAAACCGACCTACGACATGATCAGCCGGGCCGACACCGTAGGGGTATTCCAGATCGAGTCACGGGCGCAGATGTCCATGCTGCCGCGTCTTAAGCCACAGACGTTTTACGATCTGGTCATCGAAGTTGCCATCGTCCGTCCGGGTCCTATTCAGGGCGATATGGTGCATCCGTACCTGCGTCGTCGAAATGGCGAAGAGCAGATCACCTATCCTCCCAGGCTGAAGGGCGTGTTCGAGCGTACTCTGGGCGTGCCGCTGTTTCAGGAACAGGTGATGGAGGTGGCAATCATCGCCGCCGATTACACTCCGGGTGAAGCCGATGAATTACGCCGCGCCATGGCTGCCTGGAAGCGCCACGGCGGCCTTGATCCGCACAAGGAACGCCTGGCTACCCGCATGCGCGCCAACGATTACCCCGAGGATTTCATCCATCGCATCTTCGAACAGATAAAAGGCTTCGGCAGCTACGGCTTCCCCGAATCCCACGCCGCCAGTTTTGCCCTGTTGACTTACGCCAGCTGCTGGCTCAAATGCCATGAACCGGCAGCCTTCACCTGTGCTCTGATCAACAGCTGGCCCATGGGCTTCTACAGTCCCGACCAACTCTTGCAGGACGCCCGCCGCCATCATATCGAAGTGCGTCCGGTGGACGTGCGCTACAGCGACTGGGACTGTTCCCTGGAACCTCTGGAAAATCGCGAATACACACAGAACCTGGCGATCCGCATGGGCCTGCGCATGATTCGCGGACTTGCCGAAGACGATGGCCGACGTATCGAACAGGTGCGTCAACAACACGAGTTCAGGGATGTGACCGACCTGTGCGTGCGCGCCGATCTGGACAATCGCGCCCGGGCCCTGCTGGCGGACTCAGGTGCCCTGCGCGGGCTGGTCGGCCATCGCCATCGCGCCCGTTGGGAAATTGCCGGGGTCGAAGTCCAACGGCCACTGTTCGGCGATGACTGCTTCGGCGCCGAAGCACAAGTCGTCCTGCCTCTGCCCAGCGTGGCCCAGGACCTCAAGGCCGACTACGACACCCTCGGCACCACTCTCGGCCCCCACCCCTTGGCCCTGCTGCGCAACAGCCTGGCGGCCAAGCGCTTTCGCAGTTCCAAAGACCTGCTCGACGAAGAGCACGGCCGCAACTTCAGTGTCGCCGGCCTGGTCGTCGGCCGCCAACGCCCCGGCACCGCAAGCGGCGTGACCTTCGTCACCCTGGAAGACGAACACGGCACCATCAACGTCGTGGTCTGGCGCGACCTGGCCGAGCGCCAACGCAAAGTCCTGGTCGGCTCGCAATTGCTGCAGGTGTTCGGCAAGTTCGAATTTCAAAAAGGCGTGCGCCATGTGATTGCCCAGCGCCTGTTTGATCTGACGCCATTGCTGACGGGGCTGGATGTGCGCAGTCGGGATTTCAAGTGATGCAGTCAGATTGAAATGCGATGTTTTTGTAAGAGCTGCGGAAGGCTGCGAATGGATCTATCTGTCGCATCGCTATCGCTGCCTTCGGCAGCTCCTACTGGCCCGAGCTTAAATCGCGATAGTGCTAAAGCCCTCCCGGCTAAAGCCAGTCCTGCAATAGATCTAATCCACACGCCCCCAGATCCCCGAACTCCCCCGCCGATAACTGTCCAGCAAATGCGTATCAACCATGCCAATCGCCTCCATCAAGGCAAACATCGTCGTCGGCCCGACAAAGCTGAAACCGCGCTTGCGCAGCGCCTTGCTCATGGCCAGGGATTCGGCTGAAGTGGTCGGTACGTCCTCTATGGTCCGGGGCGTCGGGGTGACCAGGGGTTTGAAGGACCAGATGAAATCAGCCAGCCCGCCATCCTCCCTGAGCTTGATCGTGGCCCTGGCGTTATTGATGGTCGCGAGAATCTTGGCGCGGTTGCGGATGATGCCGACATCATTCATAAGCCGGGCGATATCGTCCTGATCGAAAGCGGCGACCTTGTCCGGGTCGAATTGCGCAAATGCGGCCCTGAAAGCTTCGCGCTTGCGCAGGATGGTCAGCCAAGACAGCCCTGACTGAAAGGCTTCCAGACTCAAGCGTTCGAACAACCCGCGCTCATCGTGAATGGGCATGCCCCACTCGGTGTCGTAGTAGTGCTTGAGCAGTAAATCAGTCGCTGCCCATGGCGGTCGAACCAGACCATCGTCGCCGGTTACCGGGTGAATGGGTCTTATTCTGGCGACTCGTTCAGCGGGCCTATTGGTTTTTATCGGCTGATCGTCGGTCATGGGGCAATGCTTCCAAACACTGGAGAAGCCGGGAGTCTACTTCGGCGCCAAGGCTTATCCCATCACGTACAACTCAATTTCGTGATGTTGAATGAGATGCCGCAGCAGCTGCCAAAGGCCGGGATGTCAGCGTTCGGCAGCTCCTGCGGGTCTGTAGTTATACCGCTACACTGCCTACCAGGCTTTACTCGTGCGTCGCCCGCCTCACCCGGAGTTCAATGATGCGGTTGTGTACCGTCCATCTGCTGTTGGGGTTGTTCAGCGTGACTGTATTGGCTGATCAGCCCGCTGCCGTGATTTACCTGCCCGAGGCCATGCCGCTGGCGACTTCGTCCAATTCCGCGCGGCATGGGTTGTTCGGCGATATCGCCCTGGAGGCCTTGGACAAGGCCGGTTACCGGGTGACGATAAAGTCCGATCCCGTGCTTCGTGTCACATCACGGTTGCGTGAAGAAGAAAACCTGCTGTTCACGCCTTTTTCCCGCACCCCTGACCGGGAAGACCACTACACCTGGGTCGCCTCGGTGATGCCCCTGCCCCGGGCTTTTTTCAGCTTTACCGAACCGGTGCAAGACTTCGAGCAGGCGCGCATGCTCTACAAACGCATCGGTGTTGGCGTCGGCACGGCTCAGGAAGAGATCCTGCTGCGACATGGCTTCAGCCCCAGCCAGATCTACCCGCTCAAACTGGGTGATACGCCGATAAAACTGCTGGAACTGGGTCGTATCGACGCCTGGTTCACCGTGGTACCGGAAGGCAAGTACGACTGGGGACGCAGCAATGCCAAACCACTGCTCATCAGCCCGGAGATGGCGATCACCGATATGTTTCTGGTCTGCTCGAAACGCTGCGATACGACGCTGGTAGAAGCATTGCGCCATGCCATGGATGCCCTGCGCGCCGACGGCAGCATCGCCCGTATCCAGGCGCGGTACCTCAGTGAACCGCAATGAAGGACTGATTCAGGCACGCCCCAGGGACTGACGAATGTGCCGCACCAGCTCCTCAACTGCGGGCTGTGCAGAACCCTTTGCGCGATGCAGGGAGATCGCAAACGGAGGAAGCTGCGGCAATTGTGCCTCGGGGGAAAGAATGTCGAGGCCATCTGGCAGAGTTGATTGCAGCCAGACCGACACTGCCAGATCGCTGCTCACCATCGCCACGGTCGCTTCCAGATTGCCGCTCTCAAAGAGGGTCTTCCAGGGGCGGTCCTGGCTTTCCAGCGCCGTGATCACCGGTGCGCGAAATGCGCAGGTATCCGCCACCAGCGACACCGGCAACGGCGACTTTAGAAAGGCTGTGCCGCCCTTGGCCCCGGCCCAGACCAGACGCTCGATGGACAGGCACTCACCGGTAGCGGCCGTGGCGATTTCTTCGATGATGGCCACGTCCAGCGAGCCGTTGGCGATTTCAGTTTTGAGGTCACCGGACGAGCCGCATCGCAAGGACAGCTCAACCTGAGGATTGGCCTCGACATAGGTTTTGAGAGTCGGTGCAATCCAGGCACCAACCAGATCGTAAGGCACACCGAGGCGAACACGGCCCTGCATGGCATCGCCCTTCACGTCTGCCCAGATTTGCTCGTTAAGGGCAAGCATCTGCCTGGCCTTGGCAAACAGCCGCTCTCCGAGCGGAGCCAGACGCATGCCCCGTCGATCCCGGATCAGCAAGGGCGCATCGAACGCCTCTTCCAGCTTTTTGATCTGCTGACTGACCGCTCCCTGAGTCAGGTGTAGAACACGGGCAGCGGCGGTCATGCCGCGTTGTTCGGCAACCACTACAAATGTTCGCAAGAGCAGCAGATCGAGAGTACGCATGATTCTATATATTAGGCTTTGTAATTCATCGAATTAGAAACATTAGTTTCCATACTAAGCGGCAAGCCGGTATCAAGTCGAGATCATCTCTGGAAGTCGGCGTATGTTCGAATCAATCCTCCCGCTCGTGCTGTTTGCTCTCATCTCTACCTTCAGCCCGGGTGGTGCAACCACTCTGGCCACAGCCTCCGGCGCGAACTTCGGGCTGCGTCGTTCATTGCCGCTGCTGGCGGGCATTTCCTTTGGCCTGGCGAGCGTGGCTGCAGCGGCTGCCGGTGGCCTCGCCGGTCTGATTCTGGCGGCACCGTCCCTGCAATTGGCAATGAAACTCGTGGGATCGATCTATCTGCTCTGGCTTGCCTGGCAAATAGCCCGGCGTGGTGCTCCGGGGGTCGCGGGAACCCAGGAAAAGCCGGCCAGCTTTCTGACCGGCGTATGGCTGCTCGGGCAAAACCCCAAGGCCTGGGCCATGACCCTCAGCGCCGCCGCATCCTTTGCCGCACTGGCGCAAAGCCCCGCTGCACTGGCATTGTTGTTGGGCCTGGTCTTTGCCCTGTGCTCCGCGCTATCGCTGATGATCTGGTGCGTCGCGGGCCTGATGCTGGCGCGAACTTTGAAGACCCAGCGGCAGTGGCACATGTTGAACAAGGCCCTGGGCGGGCTGCTGGTAGCGTCCGTTGTGCCAATCTGGTTTTAGAATCTTCCCGTGATTTGGAGTGCGATCCTGCAGGAGATCAACAACCCGGCGCGGTCTCCCGCAAGACCTCGATAAACGCCTGCAAGCCCGACGGTACATGGCGATGCCCCGGATAGTATAAAAACAGCCCCGCAATCCTCGGACACCAGTCTTCGAGCACCGTGACAAGCTGCTTGTCAGCCAAGGCCCCGGCGACCATATGCTCAGGAACATAGGCGATACCAAGACCCGCAACAGCTGCGTCAACCATGATTTGCGGATTATCCAGAGTCAACGGCCCCTTGGGGTCGATGACCAGGGGTTGCCCGTGTTTTTCAAACTCCCAGCGGTAAGGCTTACCGCTCGGCATTCTGATGCAAATGCACGGATGCCCAAGCAAATCATCCGGCGTCAGGGGCACAGGGTGGCTGCTGAAGTAGCCGGGTGAGGCGACGGTGACAAATCGCGTATCCGGGCCTATGGGCACGGCAATCATGTCCTGGGGGATTGATTCACCCAAGCGGATACCCGCGTCGAAACCTTCAGCAACGATATCGACGAGACGACCCTCGGTCACCAGATCCACCGACATTTGCGCAAAGCGCGCAAGAAACCTCGGCAGTGCCGCTTTCATCAGGATACGTGCCGCCGGTTCGCTGGCATTGATCCGCAGAGTGCCGCTGGGCAGATCGCGGAACTCGTTGACCTCTTCCACCGCCAGTTCGAACTCGCGCAGCACCGGTCCCAGTCGTTTGAGCAAGCGCTCCCCCGCCGCCGTCGGTGAAACGCTGCGGGTGGTGCGATTGAGCAAGCGCACGGCAAGGCTGGCTTCCAGCGCCTTCATCATGTGGCTGAGAGTCGAGGCCGATACACCCAGCTCATCAGCCGCTTTACGAAAGCTGCGGTGAGACACAATCAGCGACAGTGCACGCAGATCGGCCAGTGATAACGGCAAATGATTCATGGTTATTTTTCATCAACTCATCCGGAATCCACCCGATAGTAGCAGCAGTCCCGTGCGCGTAGTGTCAGGTCATCCATAGCCACCTGCTTGTTACCTGAGGACATGCACATGAACACAACCTGGTTAATCACTGGCAGCTCGTCCGGCATTGGCCTGGCACTGGTCGAGCAATTGCTGGAACGCGGCGATCGCGTCGCGGCGACCTTGCGCAAACCGCAGGTATTGAGCGATTTGCAGACTCGTTACGGAGAGCGCCTGTGGACGGCAGCACTGGATGTCACCGACACAGCGGCCATTCGCCGGGTAATCGACCGGGCATTCAACGAGCTGGGGCGCATAGATGTCGTCGTCAGCAATGCCGGCTACGCCTTGTTTGGCGCCGCCGAGGAAGTCAGCGACGAACAGATCGATCTACAGCTGCAAACCAATCTGCTGGGTTCGATCCAGGTGATCCGCGCCTGCCTGCCGTTTCTGCGCAAACAGGGCGGCGGGCGGATTCTGCAGGTCTCTTCCGAGGGCGGGCAACTGGCGTATCCCAACTTCAGCCTGTATCACGCCAGCAAATGGGCCATCGAGGGCTTCGTTGAATCGGTCGCCCTGGAAGTGGCGCCATTTGGCATCCAGATCACCCTGGTAGAACCCGGCCCGACCCGCACCAACTTCGGCGCGGCCCTGGTCAGCCCGCCGGTGATGCCTGAGTACGAACATACCCCGGCAGGTGATGTGCGCCGGGCCATCGCCAGCGGTGCCTTTCCCCTGACCGGAGATCCGCAGAAGATGGCCAGGGCCATGCTGGATATCGCCAAGGCGCACGCTGCGCCGCGCCGTCTGTTACTGGGCAGTGACGCCTACGAGCGAGTCCACGCCGCCCTGAGCAAACGACTGGCCGAGCTCGAGCACTACAAGGAGCAGGCCATGAGTACCGAGATTGATTGAGTCGCCTTACCGGCACGGGCGAAATCCCTTAATCTTGGCCGCTTGAATGGCTCGAGCGGTCTGGCAACTTAGCCCTATGAACTCAATCGATAAACTCATTTCGTTGGCCAATGTGCGTGGCAGCCTGGATCTGCGCTGCCAGTTCCAGGGTAACTGGGCGCTGGAGCATGAGCAGGAGGCGCTGGGCATGGCGCCTTACCACGTGGTGCTGGGCGGAGAATGTCGAGTGGAACTGCCCAGCGGTCAACGGCTGGCCATGGGTGCCGGCGATGTTCTGCTGTTGCCGGTCGGCAGTGCCCACGTCATCCGCAGCCCTGGCAAGACCGTCACACCGACCAAGCCGCAAGTGCTTAACGGAAACGGTTTGCCGGTGCATCGCATCGGTTCGGCGAGTGCCGATCTGGATATGCTCTGCGGGCGTTTTCATTACAACCGCGCTTCGCTGCTGTTTGCGGCGTTGCCCGAATACCTGCTGATTTCCAGGAACGCCCTGCCCGCCAATGGCTCGCTGGCGGCCTTGGTCAACATCCTGCGCGACGACGCGGACGGTGAACAGGCAGGCGCGCGGTTCCTGCTGGACGCCTTGTCCCAGGCCCTGTTCACCCTGATTTTGCGTGCGTACCTGGCCGCAAATACCCAGGCCAGCGGCACCCTGGCATTGCTCACGGACAAACGCCTGAACCAGGCCTGGCAGGCAATCCTCACCGACCCGGCCCACGACTGGACCATCGAAACCCTGGCAGAAACAGCCAACATGTCCCGGGCCACCTTCATGCGCGCCTTCACCAAGGTCGCCGGCGTATCACCCTGGGTGCTGTTGACCCGGATCCGCATGGAACTGGCCTTCAGCCTGCTCACCCACTCACACTTTGGCCTGAGCGATATCGCCTTGCAGGTCGGCTATCAATCCCAGGCGGCGTTCAGCAAGAAATTCAAGGAAGTCTATGGCGAGGCACCGGGGCGGGTGCGCAAGGGGTTGGCGTGACAGCGCAGATTCAGGAAATGTCTGACAGACAATGGCTCGCAAACTGCTGAAATTCCTGCAGCGCTGCCCTGACAAAATCTGGATATATCATGAAGACCTCGTTCGCCCTGTACGACGCATTGCTAGCCATCTCTGTAGTCCTGCCAATTAGTCAAACTTTTAACGCGCCAGCCTGCGCGCTCTCGACCTGTCGGAAGTCGGTCAATGGCGCTAAAACCTCTAAAACAACTGAACAATCGTAAAGAGCAGCGTATAAAAGTCTGACGACTGACGTCACTCAAACCTAGCCAACCCTCAAAATAGTATTACTATATCGCCAGCCTGATCCCTCGCCACGCATCCGCGTGTCGATGCGGGCTACCTGTCGGCACCAACAATAATAAAGAGGTGTTCCATGGCCATACCTGCTCCTGCGTCATCCGCAGCCGATGCGCAATCTCTCGAGGATGCGCTGTACCGCAAGGTCAACTGGCGGATCGTCCCGCTGTTTATCCTGTGCTTTCTCTTCGCCTATCTGGACCGGGTCAATATCAGCTTTGCCAAGCTCGAGATGCAGAACGACCTGGGCTTCAGCGACACCATCTACGGCCTTGGTGCCAGTCTGTTCTTTGTCGGTTATTTCCTCTTTGAAGTACCGAGCAATGTGCTGCTGCACAAGATCGGCGCGCGACTATGGATTGCCCGGATCATGGTCTCGTGGGGTATCACCTCCGCCTGCATGATGTTCGTGCAGAGTGAATTCTGGTTCTACACCCTGCGCTTCCTGATCGGCGTGATGGAGGCTGGCTTCGTCCCCGGCGTTCTTTACTACTTCACTCAGTGGTACCCGAGTAACCGTCGGGCTCAGGTCAACAGCTACTTCAAAAGCTCCATCTGCCTCTGCGGTATCGTCGGCGGGCCACTGGCCGGGCTGATCCTTGGTCAACTGGATGGTGCCCTCGGCATGGCCGGGTGGAAATGGCTGTTCCTGCTCGAGGCCATCCCCTCGATCATTCTCGGAGGCGTGGTGTTCTGGCTGGTGTCCGACCGCATCGAAGACACTCCCTGGCTCACAGCCGATGAAAAACGCCTGCTGACTCTGCGCATGACTCAGGACTTCAAGCCCACCGGTAAATCGTCCCTGGCCGGCCTATGGCGCCAGCCCACCACGTATGTGATGGCGGCGATTTACCTGTGCCTGGTCATGGCGCTGACTGGCCTGCTGTTCTGGATGCCGCAGCTGATTCGCAGCGCAGGCGTAAGCGATACCCTGCATATCGGCTGGCTGACCATGGTGCCGTATCTGGTCGCGGTGGTGTTCAACCTGAGCGTCGGCTACAGCTCGGACCGCCGTGGTGAACGGCGGTGGCATATGGCGGGCTGTGCCCTGCTCACCGCCGCCGGCTATCTGGTATGCGCCATGACTGCCGGACAGTTGCTGCCGTTGATGATCGGCATGAGCATGATCATGGCGGGGATCATCGCCTGGATGCCGATTTTCTGGACCGTGCCACCGCGCTTTCTCAGCGGCGTGGCCGCTGCGGCAGGTATCGCCCTGATCAACTCTCTCGGTCAGCTCGGCGGCGTCATTGCGCCGTTCATGATCGGCCGTGTCCGCGACCTGACCGGCGCCACGACTTCGGCGCTTTATCTGCTGAGTATCGTCAGCCTGCTGGCCGTCGCACTGATTCTCTGGGCGGTGCCCAAGGCCTACTACCGCACGCAATCAGGACCGGATGTGGAAACGGCCGATGACTCGCCCATGCCTCAAGGAATGGCGGCAGAGTCGCGCCAGTAGATACCCCTGTGTTTCTGCCTGGGCCACTCGGGCCCAGGCATCATCGTGACTCTTTCCCCTTTAACACAAATAACCAGCTGAAATAACTGACACTTTTTTGGGAGATCCCGCACCGTGGCGATCAAGTGCGAAGCGCCCGCATTGCGTCAGTGACTGATCTGAGGTCATCGCCAGCAAGCCGGCTCCTACAAATCTCATTTCAATTCAGATATTTGCGGCGCAACAATACGCATCCGTAGATCTACCGTTCTATCCCTGCATGGCCTCGACAAACTGCCTCACCAACTCCCCGGCGTCACGTCGACAAGCCAGGGACACCGTACTGAAGCATCCCTGCTCTGCCAACGGCACAAAGCGTATCGAGGGTGGCGCAATGGCCCGCATGCATTCGGGCAACAGGGCTACGCCGAAATTGGCCTGGATCAACTGCAATTGGGTCGTCTTGCGCGACACCACCTGGGCGGCGCGGGGAAAGAAACCGGCCTGCATGCATAGCGAGGCGCACAGATAACTCAACCCGCCACGCTGACGGTGAGGAACGGAGATAAAACGCTCCTCACGCAACTGCGCCAGCGTCACACTGTTTTCCCCGGCCAGCGGGTGTTGTGCTGCGACCGCCAGCAGCAGGGGTTCGCTGAACAAGTTATAGATCTCTACGGCCTCGTGCTGGCGCAACACAGGAAGGCGTAACAGGCCGATATCCAGATGTCCTTCGGCGATATCCGCCAGTTGCGCTTCAGACGATTGCTGGGCGATCTCGATGGATACTCCCTGATTACCGTTCAGGTAGACGCCCAGCCGCTCCAGCAAAAGCCCGGTCAATGGTACGGTACTCGAATGATTCAGTTGCAGGCTGCCGAGCAAGCCTTCGCCAACTTCCCGGGTTAGCCGCTCGGCCTTGTCCAGGTCAGCCAACAGTTGCCGGGCACGCCCCAGAAAAACCCGCCCTGCGCTGGTCAAACGTGGCTGGCGGGCGGTCCTTTCGAATAGCAGCGTACCCAGTTGCTGCTCAAGTTCCTTGATTTGCCGACTCAGCGCCGATTGGGCAATGAACAGGCGCTCGGCAGCGCTACTGAAGCTGCCTTGCTCGGCGATTTCCACGAAATATCGCAGTTGGCGAATGGAGGTCATGCGTGATATGCCTTAATGAGATGGCTAATGGCAAAATTACATATTAGTCGGCATAGCTGGTAGTGGCTAAATTGGACCTGTCTCTCATGGCAAGGACCCGTCATGCTCAGTTCCCTCCCCGCACTTGTACCGTTCACCTCGCTGGATTGGCTGATCATACTGGCCAGTATCGGCGCCGCTTACATCGTGTTCGGTATCGCCGGTTTCGGCACGGCACTGGTGGCAGGTCCTATCCTGATCCGCTTCATGCCTCTGTCACAGATCATCCCGCTTCTAGTGCTACTGGACTTCGTCGCCGCGTTTGGGAACTGGCTACCAACGCGCAAAGCGGTGGTGCGCGAAGAATTGCTGCGGCTGCTACCCTGCATGGCCGTGGGCTGCAGCCTGGGCGTGCTGTTTTTGCTGCAGCTGAAGTCCGATCTGCTGATGCTGCTGATGGGCTTGTTCATCACCGGCTATGCGCTGTATAGCCTGGCCGTAAAAGTGCGGCCCACGAGCCTGAACAGCCTGTGGGCGTTGCCTGCGGGTACGGTGGGAGGCTTGTTTGCCGCGTTGTTCGGCAGCGGCGGCTTTCTCTATGCGCTGTACCTCAATGCCCGGCTGACCTCCAAGGAACAGGCCCGGGCCACTCAAAGCGCACTGATCAGTTGCAGTACCGTGGTCCGCCTGAGCCTGTTTCTGCTCGCCGGGGTTTACGCGGATACGTCCCTGCTGGTGCTTGCCGTCTGCCTGTTGCCCATGATGTTCGCCGGACTGTGGATCGGACGGCGACTGACCTTCAAGCTGTCTCGCGAGAGCTTTGTGCGACTGGTGACCTGGCTGGTACTGGCCAGCGGGCTGGCGCTGCTTGCCCGCTATTTCAGCTGAAGTCGAACGGTCGCGCCCCCGGTTCGGAGCAGTGGCTGCCGGGACGATGCGGGGCGCGCCATTCACCGGGCATAATCATCGAATAAGGAGCGCAATCTCCTCAGCAATTTCACTTCGATTCAGGCAGAGCGCCCCACAAGGTCCGGCCAAAAAACGTCAGCGTGCGGTCCCAGGCCAGTTGCGCCCAGACCGGATCGTACTGAGTGCCGGGAATGCGCCCGCTGCCGACAGCAGTTTCGTTGGCGAAAGCATGGTGAGCCAGGTATCGATGGAACTCGATATCGACGCCTGCACTGACGAGTTTTTCCTCCAGTTTGTCGACACCCTCTGCCGGGAAAAACTCGTCCTGTGTTGCCCAATGCGCCTGCAGCGGCACCTTAATGGCGGCTGGATCCAGGTATTCCAGTGGTGGCATACCGTAGAACACCACGCCTGCCGTCAATTCAGGGATGGAGTTCAACGCCAAGAGGGTCAACGCCCCGCCCATGCAGAAGCCGGTGACGCCGACCTTATGCGTATGGCCTTTGAGGTACTGCACAGCCCCACGAATGTCCTGACCTGCGGCATCAGCGAAGTCGAGCTGCTCCATCAAGTGATGGGCTTCCTCTTCTTCTACAGTCATCGAACCGCGATACAGATCCGGAACCAGCGCCACATAGCCCGCAGCGGCGAGGCGATCAGCCACACCGCGAATCTGCTCGTTGAGCCCCCACCATTCCTGAATGACCACAATCCCCGGGGCGCCTTCGCCCTTGGCGGGCGTGGCCAGGTAACCACTGATATTCTTACCGTCCGGACGCTTGAAGGTCACCATCTTTGCTGTCTGGTTCGTTATTGGGTAAGTCACGTCAGCCTCCTTCGTATCACATGATTGTTTATGAGCAGGATTGCGAAATGGCCAGCTGTCCCTCGGACCAGGCCCGCCAGTGCACCCAACTTGTGACCAGAGCAACCAGCAACAGTGCACTGAGATAGACAAGACTGGTGTTCAGCAAACCCAAATGCGCCACCGCAAAGCCCGCCAGGATCGGCGGCAGGCTCAACGACAGGTAACAGGCGACGAATATAGCGGCGAACAGCTCGGCTCGCTCGTGCTCATCGGCCAGCGGCGCCAGGGTTTGCAGCACAGCGGAAAATCCGGCGCCCGAGCCGACTCCAGCGATCAATGTACCGATAAAAAACAGCAGGACGCCTCCAGCGCTGAGCGAAACCAGCAAGATAGCCAGCCCGACCGCAATGGCCACGCCACCCAGCACGGCACACACTGGCGCAGAAAGCGCCCGGCCCATAAGGGCTGCGGCGACGGCCGCAGGACCGCACAGCGCAGCGACCGTCAGGCCATTGAGCCCGGCACTCTCAACCTTGAATACTCCCGTCAGAATTGACGGCGCCAGTGACATATACAGGCCGCACAGTGCCCATACCGCCAACAGCAAAGGCACGCTACGAAAGTACGGGCTCAGGGCCCTGGCACTCACTGAAATCCGTGGTTTCAAAGACCTCCAGGCACCCGGACGCCGGGTGGCCGTTTCCGGAACCGCCACGACCGCCAGCGCCGCCAATGGAAAAATCAAGGCCAGGATGGCGAACACCGTCACCTCAGGCTGCACGATCCAATACACCGATAACCCGGTGATCAAAGACCCCGTGGCCAAGCCGGACAACGGCGCAATACTGCTGAACAAGGCCCCGGCCTTTTTGCGTGTGACCGGCGCCGCCTCTACCACCGCCGCAGACAATGCACCGCTGGCGATGCCGGTCGCCAGGCCTTGGAGACAGCGCGCCGCAATCAACTGATTAATGTCCCCGGCGCAAGCAAAAAGCACCATTGCCAGTGCCTGCAGTATCAGAGCGCCAATGATCACCGGGCGCCGACCGATATGGTCTGACAACGCACCCGCACTGAGCAGCGCAACCAGTAACGTGATGGCGTAGGCCGAAAACGCGATGGTCAGCATTCCCGAGGAAAATCCCCAGTGCCGCTGAAACACGACGAACAATGGCGAAGGCGTACTGGCCGCGAAGAAAAACCCGAACAGCACCACGGCCAATAGCGGGAAAGCGAAACGGCTGGCTGGACCTGCCACTGCGTCGCTGTCAGTTGAATCTGACATATCAATCTCCTGATGCCTCGCTGCTGAGCAAGTGCCTGGACGATGTCCGGATGCCGGTCTGTCGCCAGGCGAGTAATTATAGAATTACAACTATAATTCAATAAGCTTGATTTGTGCCGCTTGAATCAGCATCAGCTACGTATGCTCCGCCTATTTCACTGCATTGAGGAATAGCGTCGCGTGTTTGACGAACAGGTCCGGGTATTGGTAGATCGCGCCGTGGTTGGAGTCCGGGTAAATGATCAATTGACCGTTGGCCAGGCTCTGCTGCAAGGTCACATCATTGGCGGTATAGAACACAATGTCGTTGCTACCGGCCACTACCAGGGTGGGCTGCCTGATCGCTTTCAGGTAGTCGTTGGCATGCTCGGCGGGTGCACCCCATCCGGCAATTGCCGCCGCTTGGGCTGGTGCGGTTTTACCGTTGACGTCGATATCGCGATTGACCTTGCGTGCGCGCAGGCGGTTCAGAAACTCGCGCCCAGAGGCCTGGCTGTCTGGGGTCTGGGTGAAGAACACGTCCAGCAGCAGCTCATCCGGCACCTCGCGCTTCTTGGCCAGATAACCCTGGAATTCCGGCGTCAGCGAGGCCATGCCGACACCGCCACGCGGCGACGAACCCACCAGTATCAGACGGCGTACCAGATCCGGGTGATCCAGTGTCACTTGCTGGGCAATCAGGCTGCCCATGGAAAAACCCAGCAGGTCGGCTTTCTTCACATTCAGTGCCTTGAGCAGACCGGCAGCGTACTTGGCCATGTCTTCAATGTTGTTCGGCACTTCGCCGCCAGAGCTGGCGACGCCGGCGTTGTCGAAGAGGATCACTTCACGATCACGGGCGAAACCGTCGATGACTTTAGGGTCCCAACTGTCGAGGTTACCGACGAAGTGCTGCAGGAAGACCAGTGGCACGCCGCTGGGCTTGCCGAATCGGCGATAGGCCAGACGGGCGCCATCGACTTCGACAAATTGAGTCGGCGCTGTCTGGTGGGTGTAACTGTGAGCGGCATGGGAGGCTGCCGGGGCATTGCTGGCCTGGGCGGTCAGTGTCCCGCAAGCAGCCGCCAGTACAGCGATAGCCAAGGTATGGCGCAGGACCCGGGCAGTGTTGAAAACGATCATGTAGATATACCTGGAAATGGAGTATTGAAAGGTTATGCCCCGACCGCTGCCGGGTCAGGGCAGGTCGGAATCAGGCCGGATTCTTTATGCTCGGACGTTGCTGGACGAGACCCTGCCAGGCGACCAGTGCCGTGCATTCATCCGGGATGGCAATGCTGGCGAAACCGGCAAAGATCAGGCCCGCATATACCGTGATGTCGGCCATGGAGAACTGCTCACCGGCGATATAGGACTGGCTGCGCAAAACCTTGTCGAAGTACTTCATGCCAGCGACGGCTTTGTCACGCTGACGGTTGCCCCAATCCGCGCGCCCTTCCCACTCCGGGCTTTTGTAGGCCTGCAAAGCGGCGCCCAGACCGGGCGTTGCGTGATGGAAGTAGAAACCCACCGGATCGGCCAGCTCAGACTCGGCGCGTTTCTGCATCATATGAATGACGGCCTTTTCCTTCGGCGTTTTGCCGGTGAGGATTGGGTTGCCGTCCAGATTGTCGAGGTATTCGGTGATGGCAGTGCATTCAGAGATATTGGTGCCATCATCCAGTTGCAGCACCGGTACGGTGCCCAACGGGTTTATATCGAGAAAGGCAGGCTGCTTGTGCTCTGCAGCAGGCAAGTCGATCTTGATGAACTCGACTTGAGAAGCCTGGCCCTTTTCTGCCAGGACGATGCGAATGCGCAGTGGGTTGGGGAAACCTGGGATATCAAAAACTTTCATTGCAAGCTCCGTAGCTATCTACCTAGTGGTAGATATACAATGAGCAAGAAACTTGACCCTGTCAACGCCTATCTATCGATAGAATGGTAAATCATGACAACAGATACCCGAGAAACAATCATGTCGGTCGCCCGAAAAATGGTGCAGACCCGCGGCTACGCTGGCCTGAGCTTCCGCGAGCTGGCCAAGGAGGTCGGTATCAAGAGCGCAAGCATTCACTACCACTTCCCCACCAAGGGCGATCTGGGCGCGGCACTGGCCAGGCGTTATACGGAGGACGGCGCCGAATACCTCGCTGGCTTGCGGGCAAAATCCGACGATCCAGAGGTCTGGATCAAGGGCTACACCGATGTGTTTCGCATGGCTCTGGTTGACGATAACCGCATGTGCCTGTGCGGCATCATGTCGGCTGAATACGACGACCTTCCAGAAGAGGTCCGCGTGCAGGTGGACAACTTCACTGACGTCAACGTGCGCTGGCTGACCGAGGTGCTGTCGGTTTGCCGCCCGACACACAGCCCTGAGGCCAGGGAGCAGCAGGCCCTCGCCATCTACGCAGCGGTGGAAGGTGCGCAACTGGTTTCCAGGGGGCGTGCCGACATCAGCGTGTTCGACCGCACCATCGAGGCCTATCGGACGGCGGGGCTTATTCCATAGCGTTCAGGTACCGTTGCCTGCGGACGAAAATCTGCGACCAATCTCAAACACAAAGATTTTGTTCGGATTTTACGGTCAATCAACGCCACGTAACCGGCGGCCCACCACACTGAGCACCTCATCGGAAAGCGCCCGGCCTTCAGCCATTCGCGAGACAGTCAGAGCCCCCATCATCGCGCACATTGCGAACAAGGCCTGCTCGCGCGCGCAAGCATCACTTTGATCGGCCAATTGTTCTGCCAGAAGCCCCAACATGCGTTCGAATCCATCTACAGCAGCACTTCGTACTTGCCCGTCTGCTCGCGCCAGCTCACTGCCAAGGCCGGCATAGGGACACCCGACATCCTCATCGCGGTGCGCCTGCGAGAGATAACCGCTGACCAGAGTGTCGAACCCGCTGTCATTGTCCACCTCGGCCAACCGTGCCCGAAGACTGGTGATCAGGCCATCCACCCCCACCGCCACCGACTCGCCGACCAGTTGCGCCTTGGAAGCGAAGTGCTTGTAAAACCCGCCCTGGGTCAGCCCCGCCGCCGCCATAAGCCCTGTCAGGCCACTGCCATCAATGCCCCGGCGGCGAAACTCTCTGGCTGAGGATTCAACGATCCTGTGCCGCGTTGTCGCGGTTTCCTCTCTGCTCTTGCGCATCGAAAGCTCCGAATAAAAAAGATTGACTTAGATGGTGGTCACCATCTATTAATATGTCAACCATCATATAAACATCCACGCTGCGTTCGCAGCACCTTTTTTGAGGAATGACTCATGAGCAAAGCAACCATTCTGGTAACCGGCGCCACCGGTTTTACCGGCAAGCAAACCGTGCAAATCCTCCGTGACAAAGGCGTTGCGGTGCGCGCAATGGTGCGCAAGGAAGATGATCGCGCCGCAGAACTGCGCGCGCTGGGTGCAGAGGTTGTCATTGGCGACCTGCTGGACCTCAATGCTACCCGCGCAGCATTGGAAGGCATTCAAACGGCCTACTTCGTGTACCCCATCGCGCCAGGCCTGATCGATGCCACCGCCCGCTTCGCATTGGCTGCCAAGGAAGCCGGCGTCAAATCGGTGGTCAATATGTCGCAGATATCCGCACGCCGCGTGGCACAAAGCAATGCGGCGCTGGATCACTACACCGCCGAGCGGGTGTTCGACTGGTCAGGCCTGGCCCTGACCCATCTGCGCCCGACCTATTTCTCGCAATGGCTGATTTACCCGCACTGGCGCCAACACATCGTGGAACAAGGCGAGATTCGCCTGCCATTCGGCGATGGCCGCCATGCACCTATCGCGGCTGAAGATCAGGCACGCCTGATTGCTGAAATCCTGCAGAATCCGAACCCGCACCAGGGCAAAACCTATCCACTGCATGGCCCGATCGAACTGTCGCAACAAGGTGTGGCGGACGCTGTCGGCGAAGTTCTCGGGCGGGCAATCAACTATGTGCCCATCACACTGGAACAGTACCGCCAGGAGCTGGCTGAAGCAGGGCTGCCGCCCTTCCTCATCCAGCACCTGATCGAAGTCGCCAAGGACTATCAACACGGCGTGTTCGCCGGTGAAGATTCGATCATCCGCGAGGTCACCGGCAAGTCGCCAATGACAGTGCAGGAGTTTGTGACTCTGCATCGCGATGCGTTCAACGGCTGATCTACGGTGTAAAGCAGCTATTCAGTTGGCAGCTGTAACAACAAAAAAACCGGCTCCGGCCGGTTTTTTTGAGGAAATGGAGCCTATACCTCTCCTTCACCCAATTCGTCGATCAAACCCGCCGCCCACTCAACCATGGAGCTGTACTCCACGCTTCTGTCCTCCCAATCGTGCCAATACGCGATGACTTCTCCTTTGCCCTCGGGCGAAGCATCGACGACGACATAATCCCCCGAATCGTTGGTCAGGAACGGTAACCAATACCGCCCCCATGGCTCGAGAAACTCCTCTTCAGGGTCGAGGAAAAACTTCAATGCATCGACAATCTCACCTACCGAGATCAGGCGGCGGTTGTCACTTTCCCGAAGCGCCGCATTCCATTCCTGCCCGTCGTGCCATCGTAGTAATTGATGCAACTCTGACGGCAGCGAAGCGCCTAACAGGTGTTCGATCTGCGCGATCGACTCTGCACTGGCAGGAGGCCGAAGCGTCGCGACAACCGGCGCAGGCAAGCGTGTGTCGATGACGGCCAGCAGCCGGGTAATATCGTGCAGCGTTGCGGATTGGTCGTGCATGTAAGGCCCTCACCTCGGCTTTATCGATTTCAGTGCCGATCAATATAGACACTCAACGCTTTGGCGGGTGCTCTTCAGAGATCGCATTGTTCACGTCCACATTCTCCATCTCCTCCTCCACCGGCGCGTCATCATCAGGCTCTCTCGAACGGTCCGGTTCCGGCGAAAAACCCGAACTCCTGCGATAGCGCGACCTCAGAAGAAAAGGCTCCGGGACGCGAGGGAAGAGGTCATGAAAAATCTGAAAATAGCCACCTTCAACGTAAACGGCATCGGCGCCAGGCTGCCCAATCTGTTGCAATGGCTGGAACGTGAGCAACCGGATATCGTCTGTCTGCAAGAGCTCAAGGCCAAGGATAAAGCCTTTCCCGCCCAGGATCTTGAGGCCGCAGGTTATGGCTGCCTGCATCATGGCCTGGCGTCCAGGAATGGCGTGGCGATTCTGGCGCGGGACGCTGAGCCGCTACTGATTCACAAAGGCCTGCCCGGCGAAGAACAGGACAGCCAGTCCCGTTATCTGGAAGCCGCCGTGCAAGGTATCGTCGTTGCCTGCCTGTACCTGCCCAACGGCAACCCTCAACCCGGACCGAAGTTCGACTACAAGCTCAGGTGGTTCGAGCACTTGATCGAGCACGCCAAGTCATTGCAAGCCAGTGAACACCCCGCCGTCCTGGCAGGAGACTTCAACGTTGTCCCCACCGACATGGACATTTACAACCCCCGCTCCTGGCTCAAGGATGCACTGTTGCAACCCGAGAGTCGTGGCTGCTATCAGCGACTGCTCACTCAAGGCTGGCTCGACTCAATGCGACACCTTTATCCGAAGGAACGCATCTACACCTTCTGGGATTACTTCAGACAGCATTGGCAGAAGAATTCCGGGCTGCGTATCGATCAACTCCTGTTGAATCCGGTTCTGGCACCTTATCTTCATGATGCAGGTGTCGATACCTGGGTGCGCGGTGAAGCACATGCCAGCGACCACGCACCCACCTGGATTCAATTGAAGGGCGGCCGCAAGAAAGCCAAAAAGACTGTATGAGTACAAAATGATCCCAGCCTTTTTCTGATAATTGCTCCATTGACTGCCTCGAATGCGCGTGCAAGGCAGGCACCTGTTAACGCCCTGAAACCTGAGCGGTCGACCGAGCATTAACAACCATCTGTTGTTAAACAAGCTGATGCGCAGGCATTTATCGAAGATCCGATAGCAATTATCTTCAAGGTTGACTGCATGGGCCTGGCCCACGCTGAAACCCGGACCGGGACATATTGCTCTGCAAGTCGAGATAGTCCATGTTTTACGAACTCATCACACTCAGTTGCCCACCACTCACGGAGGCAGCCGTCGCGACCGCAGCCTGCGAGTGGATGGCGCAAGGGGCAGGCCAACTCCTCGGCGTCTGGCGCTCCGAGATTGGCGACCTGTTTCAGGTCAAGTTGCTGCGTAGGTTTGACAGGCTTGATGCCCTTGAAGATGAGCGTCGCCGAGCGCTGATGGCGAACACACCCTTCGGGATCACGGATCCCGCCATTCGACTGCAAACAGAAAGCTACCAGCGGTTTCCGTTCCTCGCGGATGTTTCTGCGGGCGCATTCGGAAGCATTTATGAATTCAGAACCTACTTTCTCAAGCCCGGAGGGCTCACGCCTACACTGGCCAGCTGGAAGGATGCCCTGGCGCCAGCAAGTGAATACACCTCTCATCTGGTGCTGAATATGTATGCCCTCGATGGGCCGCCGCGCATCACCCACATTTGGGGATTTTCCACTCTGGAAGAGCGTGCTGAATTAAGAGCGCGTCATTATGCAAACGGCCTGTGGCCGCCAAAGGACGCGCCCCAGCAAATTGCCAGGGCGACAAGCATGATATGCATACCAGAACCCTACTCCCCTCTGCATTGAACTCGATGACTTGCCGAATGACCGGAACGAGAACGAAACGCCTCGAACGCCTTTATCAGGCAAACACCGGATTCGAAGGCTCGGTCTATCCAGGGATCAGGCAGTATTGTGCGTGGCCGGCCAATAGGCGGCCGAAATGGCTTGGCCGATCACACATGCTGCACGGCCCCCGGCAAGTGGTGTCGAGAATGGTTACCCCACGCAAACAACAGTAAAAAATTTATTACCCGCGCTTGACTTCTCTATAGCAATCAGTAAGATAGCCCTCATTCCGCGATAGCTCAGTTGGTAGAGCAAGTGACTGTTAATCACTGGGTCCCTGGTTCGAGTCCAGGTCGTGGAGCCAGATGCTACAAGGCTTTGAGCGGGTTTTGCAGGATGTTTCAAAGACCACGATGACCATCATCGAGGTCGCTGAATCGCTCTGCAGACCCGCTCTTTGTCGTTTTACACATCTGGTTACAAAGCTTTCAGGTTTTTTGTGCCGGTGCACCCGCTGTCTCTAATCATTCGATTTAGAGGCTTGCATCATGAAAATCGCATCGGTCATCTCGACCAAAGGCGGCCCTGGTAAAACCACGGTCACCGCCAATCTGGGCGCGCTCTGCGCCGAAGCCAATCTCCGTACCCTGCTTGTCGATCTCGATACACAACCTTCGTTGTCCTCGTTTTACCGCCTTGACCACGAAGCGCCGGGCGGTACCTACGAGCTGATTTCGCAAAATCAGACGCGGGCCGATCAGGTCATCTCCCGCACCTGCATCCCCAACCTGTCGCTTATCCTGTCCAACGATCCCCATAACCAGCTCAGCAATATGCTGCTGTACGCGGCTGACGGGCGTCTGCGCCTGAAAAACCTGGTCGCGGCTTTTGCTGATGATTTCGATCTGATGTTGATCGATACACAAGGCGCGCGCTCGATCACCCTGGAAACCGCCCTGCTCTGCTCGGACCTGGCGATCTCGCCGATTACCCCGGACATGCTTGCGGCAATGACATGTGTCTACGTCTTGATGGTCGGATGTTGGCGAAGAGCCGATTCCAGCCAATGATGACGCCTTGAAGTATGTGAGCCCCCGCCTCTGTCCAAGCACGGGTATAGTTTTCCCTCCATGGTCTGATACGGACCAATAGACCGAAGAACTATCAGCAGGCTATTCATGGATCGAAATAAATCGTTCCCCACTACGGACTGGGTTCTGCGCAGCGCCGCACCGGGGCGGATAGAACGAATCGAGGCATGGTTCGGAGGGCATGGCTACGACCCGCATCGCCACGATACGTACTCCATCGGCCGGACGATGTCGGGCGTACAGAGTTTCCATTACAAAGGCACTCTGCGCCACGGCATGCCGGGAAATACGTTAGTACTGCATCCAGACGAGCTGCATGACGGTATGGCCGGGACTGAATCGGGCTTCCGTTACCGGATGGCGTATGTGGACCCCGCCCTGATTCAGCAAGTATTGGGCGGGGAATCCCTGCCCTACGTTGCAGGCGGGCTGTCCGAAGATGTGCGCCTATATAACGCCAGCCAACCGTTCATGCATGCCATGGATCATCCGCTCGACTTGCTGGAAGAACAGGATGCGTTGTTCGACCTTGCAATGGCGCTGCGAGCTGTTGCGAACAAGCCTCACGGGCGCAAGAAATTGGACTACCAAGCGGCCCTGCGCGCGCGCGACTTCATTATGGCGAATCTTCACATGGGGATCACCTTAGAGATGCTTGAGCATGCCAGCGGTCGAGAGCGGTGGAGCCTTTCGCGAGACTTCAGGGCGTTATTCGGCACTAGCCCCTATCGTTTCGTGACCCTGCGCCGCCTGGATCTTTTTCGCGCGCTGATCCTTGATAGATTCACCCTCGTAGATGCCGCGCTGGCAGCAGGGTTTCATGACCAAAGTCATATGACCCGGCATTTCAGCGCCTGTTACGGAGTGCCCCCACTGCGCTGGCTGGAGCGTATTCGAGCCAGGCATCAACTTGCAGGATCGTACAAGCCGGGACCGGCGCCCCTCTTTTAGAGTCATGGCTCCCGTTTTTAGAGAGAATCCGCCATGCAACACACTCAACGACACTCAAGTGAGCACGCGATCAATCTTGCGCAAAAAGTTTCCCTTATAGATCAACAATGGAGCCCACGGGTAATTGCCGAGATGAATGAGTACCAGTTCAAGGTGGTACGCATTGAGGGTGAGTTCATTTGGCATTCACACCCGGAAACCGATGAAGCATTCCTCGTAATAGACGGGACGCTGAGGATCGATCTACCCCACGGCAGCGTATACGTCGCCCCGGGCGAACTTTATGTGGTGCCGCGAGGAGTCGAGCATAGAACAGCTGCCGAAGGCGAAGCCAGGTTGCTGATGATCGAGCCTCGTGGAGTATTGAATACCGGCCATGAAGGTGGCGAACGAACAGCCGATAACGACGTCTGGATCTAAACAGAAAGCAGCGGGTCCGTCTCTGGTTGAACTTGCGCCTCGCAGATTAGGGCATCGGCAACTTTCGGCCCAGTTCGGCAGGCCAAGACCTTGGCGCAAGGGCAAAGGCAGAGCATCAAAGCTTTGTGGGCTTTGACACCAGAAGGGCTGTGTCTAGAAAACATCACTGGTGACGGCCAAGAACAACTACTCATATCACTGTGCCAGCGCAAGCTCAAAACGCTGATCATCAATTTCTCGGTGATGCGCAGCCTAACCGGTTTCGGTGAGCTGGACGCCGGTGCCATCGTTGGACCCTGAAGATTATAGCCTTCGGGGCTCAATCCGCATTTACGCTGGCGGGCGCAAAAACTGAACGTCGACTTCAAACCCATCTTCCCGGCCTATCGCCGGCGAGGTCAGGGTCATATGCGCGTTGACGCCCAGGACAATCGCTTTGACAATTGCCAAGCCCAACCCTGAACCACTGGCTTCGCTGTTACCCCGCACAAAGCGTTCGGTCAGGCGCTGCAACACTGACTCCGGCAACGCCGGACCGCCGTTGATCACCTTCAGCAGCGCCTGGTCTGTGAGGCTGACTTCGACCGGTTGGTCCACGGCACCGTACTTCAAGGCATTTTCGATCAGGTTGCGCAGCAGGATGCCAAACGCATCAGTGTCAATCGCCGAGTAAACACTACCCTGGGTCGGCAGCAGCAGCTGGATTCGTTGCCCGTTGTTGCGATTCCACTCGTCCACCCCATGGGCCAATAACGGGATAAGGTCCTGGGGAGCCTCGGATAGAAGCCCACCACCCTCGGCCTTGGCCAGTTGCATGAGTTTTTCCGAGAGCCGCGCCAGGTCGCGCAATGAGCTTTCGATCTTCGCCGCCCGCACACGCAGCGGGCCCTCTGGCGCCTCCTGGCGCAAGCGCTGAATCTGCGCCAACGTCGCGGCCAACGGCGTGCGCAGTTCATGGGCGCTGTTTGCGGTAAAACTGCGCTCGGCCTCCAGCGTCTTGCGCAAGCGCTCAAGCAAGTGGTTGACCGCGTCGGCCAATGGGTCGATCTCTGCCGGCAGTCGTGCCACGTTGATCTGTGACAAATCCCCTGCACCCCGGGTTTCCAGGGCGCGGCGATAGGCCAATACGCTGCGCAGGCTGATGCGCACAAATAACCAGGTACCCAACAGGCTGATTGGGATCAGCGCCAACAACGGCAACAACAACGCAAACAAGGCTTCCCGCGCCGCTTCACCGCGATGCGCAAGCGGTTCGGCAATTTCAATGAACAGCGTTTTGCGCAAAGCGCTCGCGCCATACAGCCGGTACTTTTCAGTGGTGGAAAACCCTTCACCCGGTTGTTTGTTGAAGGTCTTCGGGTTGGCGTCATGGGATTGCATCAAAATCCGGCCCTGCGCATCGCGCACCAGGTACGTCAGGTATTCCTTGTGCATTTCCAGAGTGGCCACATGTTGTGCCTCACGGGACACTTCACGGTTGCTGATCTCCAGTACGGCCAAAGGCAGGATGCGTTGCGCGGTCTCTTCCAGGGCACTGTCGAACGCCTCATTCAACTCATGTTGTACCACCAGCCAGGTACCGACGGTCGCCCCGAGCCAAAGCAAGGTCATGCCAAGGGTTAATCCCAGGCCGAGGCGCTTTTGCAGGCTTAACGACGACGTCATACCGACGTCAACCGATAACCCATGCCACGCACGGTCTCAACCAGGTCGCGCCCCAGTTTCTTGCGCAGGCGACTGATGTAGACCTCGATGGTGTTGCTCTCTACTTCAGCGCCAAAGGCGTACAGACGCTCCTCGAGCTGGGACTTCGAGAGCAAGGCGTTGGGGCGCTGCACAAACGCTTCGAACAGCGCCCATTCCCGTGCCGTCAGGTCGACGGTAGTACCGGCGCGCTGAACCGTACGAGCATTGATGTCGATCTGTAGTTCACCCAGTTTGATCTGCGGGTTGGGGTTGCCGCTATAACGTCGGGCCACGGCGGCCACACGGGCCGAGAGCTCAAACAGATCGAACGGTTTGACCAAGTAATCGTCGGCTCCGGCATTGAGGCCGGCGATGCGATCGGATATTTGGTCCTGAGCGGTGAGGATAATCACCGGGGTCACGCTGCCAGCTGAGCGCTGCTGGCGCAAAAAATCCAGCCCTCGACCATCCGGCAACATCAGGTCCAGAAGGATCAGGTCGTAAGGCGTGGTGCGCACGCTATTGCTCGCGTGGTCCAGGCGTTGCACCCAATCGACGGCGTGGCCGTCGTCGGCGATTTGTTCGCGCACAGCCTCCGCCAGCCCAGGCGCATCCTCGACCAATAAAACCCGCATCTGGCACCTCCTGTGATGGTTGTCGTGTAGCACTTTAACCGCCTTACCCGACGTGAATCTGAAGATTCAGCTAGTTGTCAGGAATGTACTTTAGGGTATGCCACAGACGCCGATCCGGCAGGAGACAGATCATGAAATCAGCTTTTATTGCCAGTACCGCCCTGTTGAGCGTGCTGCTCACCGGTTACGCCCTGGCCGATGACGACTGCCGCGAGCCCGTCAGCGACTGGCAACCACGGGAAACCTTGCGTCAACGCGTAGAGCAGCAATATGGCTGGAACGTGCAGCGCATCAAGGTTGACGACGGTTGCTACAAGATCAAGGCTGCCGACCGCAAGGGCAACGCCATCGAGGCACGTTATGCACCGGCTTCCCTGCGCATGCGCACGTTGCAAGTCAATTTCGGCGACGACGGCGATGCTCGGGATTACCTCGCAAGCCCGGCCTCTGAATGATCATTCGTTTTTTTCCAGGGCTTTCAGGTTGTTGTCAGCCAGCAAGTCCAGGCTCTCGCCACAACATTCAACCAGGAAATCCTTATGAAAAAAATGATCGCTGCAACCTGCCTCGCCGTCGCCATTACCTTGCCGGGGCTGGCCCAGGCCCGAGAAGTGACCCTGACGACCCAGCTCAAGGACTACGGAGGTAACGATGCGTACCTGGCGATTTATGTCACCGATGCCAACGGCCAGTACCAAAAAACCCTCTGGGTCGCCGGCAAGAAGGCCAAGTACTACCGGCACTTGACCGACTGGGCCCGCGGCAGCGGTCTCAACCCCAGCCAGTTTGACGGGGTCAGCGGCGCCAGTGTGGGCAGCGGACGCACCCTCAAAGTCAGTGTTGAACTGGCAGACACCTTGATTGATGCCGGGTATCAGATCCGAATCGACAGCGCCGTGGAAAACCAGCGTGAAGGCCGAGCCGACGTCAGCGTCCCCCTGACCTCCAAAGGATCAGGCAAGCCGGCAACCGGCAGCACCTACGTCAACGCGTTTACTTACGGCCTGTAGTACACGACTTCTGGAGGCTGAATATGCTTCGCCAGTTCCATTCACTGCCCGGTCTGATCGCCGCCCTGTTGGTCATGTTATTGGCCGTCAGCGGCGCGGTACTGTCGGTTGATCCGGCGCTGGAACGCCTGCACAACACGTCCACCGCTGTCGGCCAGCTCAATATCGGCCAGTTAGCGGAACGTGTCACCGGCCACTTTCCAGGCGTGGAGCAAATCCAGCGCACCGCCTCCGGCACGCTCATCGTCTACTACAACAGGGATGGCCAGTCCGGGGCCGAAACGGTCGACCCGCTGACGGGCCAGGGCCTCGCGCCCTACCAGCCGTCCACCTTCACCCGCTGGGTAAAAGACTTGCACCGCTCGCTATTCATGGGCATACCGGGCCATGGCGTGTCGGGCATCGGTGCACTGTTCATGTTGATCCTCTCAGTGTCCGGAGCGTTGCTGCTGGCCCGGCGCCTGGGTGGCTGGCGCAACCTGCTGCGGCCACTGCGCGGCACGTTAAGCCAGCGCTGGCATGCGGAAGTCGGGCGCCTGGCCTTGCTCGGGATACTGCTGTCGGCCGTGAGCGGGCTGTACATGGCCGCCACGACCTTTGGCTTGATCGCCGACGGCAGCCAGAGCGAACCGGCCTTCCCCACCCACATCAGCGCCGGTCCGGCGTTACCGGTGGCTAACCTGCAAGCATTGCAGGCCATCGACCTGAATGACCTGCGCGAACTGGTCTACCCGAGTCCGGGCAACCCAAACGATGTGTTCTCCCTGCGCACAGCTCAGGGTGATGGCTACGTAGACCCGGTCAGCGGCACGCTGCTGTCCTATCAGGCTCACGATTCAATGCACAACGTCTACCAATGGATCTATCAGCTACACACCGCAGAAGGCCTCTGGTGGCTAGGTTTGCCACTGGGGCTGTGTGCCCTGTGCGTGCCATTGATGAGTGTGACCGGCATTCTATTGTGGTGGCGCCGCCGCAAGGCCGCCCCGACCCTCCGCCACAACAGCCCCGCCCATTCCGCTGACAGCGTGATTCTGGTGGGCAGTGAAAACAACAGCACCTGGGGTTTTGCCAAAACCCTGCACGATGCCTTGCACCAAGCCGGACATCGGGTGCATAGCGCGGCGATGAATGAATGGAAAGGCAAGTACCGCAACGCCCAACGGCTGTTCATCCTCACCGCAACCTACGGTGACGGCGATGCACCCGCTTCGGCCTCGCAGTTTCTGGCTCGGCTGAACCAAGTGGGCGTCAAATCCGGCCTGCCCTTTGCTGTGCTGGGGTTGGGGGATCGACAGTTTCCACAATTCTGTCAGTACGCCCATCAGGTGCAGGCAGCGATGGAACTGGCCGGAGCCTCGTCGTTGCTGGGGCTGGAAACCATCAACCGCCAGTCTTCCCAGGAGTTTGCGCGCTGGGGCCACGCCTTGGCCGAAGCACTGGGGCATGACTTGACCCTGACCCATACGCCGGAGCAACCGCGCACCCATCAACTGGAGCTGACCGAACGCATCGTATATGGCGAAGAAGTGAATGCGCCAACCCACGTCCTGCGCTTCAAGGCGCACAGCGAGCTTGCGGGCTTTCAGGCGGGAGACCTGGTGGGAATTATCCCGCCAAATAGCCCAGTCCCACGCTTTTACTCACTGGCCAGCAGCTCTGAAGACGGTGTGCTGGAGATCTGCGTACGCAAACACGAAGGCGGCATTTGCTCGCAACTCCTGCATGGCCTGAACCTCGGCGCTTCGATCAACGCCTTTATCCAGCCCAACCCGCAATTTCGTCCTGCGTCTGGTACACACCCCGTGATCCTGATCGGCGCCGGCACCGGCATCGGCCCCCTGGCCGGATTTATTCGCAACAACACTGCCCGCCACCCGATGCATTTATATTGGGGCGGGCGCAACCCGGCTTCGGACTTTCTGTACGAACCTGAACTTAACCGCTACCTGGCAGACCGGCGCCTCACGGCCTTGCGCGCGGCTTTTTCCCAAGTACAGAACGGCAACTACGTCCAGGACCGGTTGATCAGTGATGCCCTGGCCTTGCGCTCGCTGGTGGAGAAAGGCGCCCAGGTGCTGGTGTGCGGCAGTCGTGAAATGGCCAAAGGCGTGATGCAGGCCCTGGATGAAGTATTGGCACCGCTTAACCTGAGCGTGCTGACCCTCAAGGTACAAGGACGCTACCGTGAAGATGTCTACTGATATGCGGCGCTACAACCTGAACGGCGAGACCATGGGCACCCGCTACACCGCCGTGTTCTATGCCGCGCCCGGCTTCGACACCGACAAGATCGGCCACAGCCTGGCCCGCGCCGTAGGCCGGGTGGACCGGCAAATGTCCACTTGGAAAGCCGACTCCGACCTCAACCGCCTCAACGCGGCCCCCGAGCAGGAATGGCTGCCAGTGCCCAAAGAGCTGACCACAGTGCTGGCCGCCGCGCTGCGGGTCAGCCAGCAATCCGGTGGTGCCTTCGACATCGCAGTCGGAGACCTGGTGGACGCCTGGGGCTTCGGCCCCGGCGAACAGACGATCACCGAACGGGCACTCATGAAGGCGCCGCCACGCGCTCGGCTTTGCGCCAGCGCGGCATTGATGGTAGACCCGCAACGCAACCGGGTGCGCAAACGGGCGCCGCTGAACCTGGACTTGAATGGCATCGCAAAAGGCTTTGGCGTCGACGAACTGGCCCGTTGCCTGGAAGCATCTGGCATCACCTGTTACCTGGTCGGCATCGACGGCGAAATGCGCGCCCGGGGCATGAAACCTGATGCCCAACCCTGGGCCGTGGCGATTGAAAAGCCCTGCCGGGGCGTGAGAGAAGTCATGGGCGTCATGGAGCTTAGCGACGCCGCCATCGCTACGTCAGGGGACTACCGACACTGGGTGGAGGTGAATGGGCAATCCTGCGCCCACACAATGAACCCCCACACTAGCGCACCGCTGCGCAACACACTCGCAGCGGTCACCGTCGTGGCGGCCTCGTGCATGCTCGCCGACGCCTGGGCCACGGCACTCATGGTGCTGGGCGAAATCGAAGGCCCGCGCCTGGCGCAAGAACGTGGGATGGACGCACTGTTTGTGGTGCGCGACGGTGGAGAGCTAAAGGAAATATCGATTGTAGGCGGCACACTGCAAGCGCAGGCTGAAGCCTGCCGAATCTGACCCCGTCAATAACCTGAGTCCCGTTAAACCATGAGATTTATGCACAGGCACACCGAGCATCATCGCAGTGACCGTATCGGCTGGCTACGCGCCGCTGTCCTGGGAGCCAATGACGGGATCGTCTCCACCGCCAGTCTGTTGATCGGCGTCGCCGCCGCCAACGCCACCCACTCCACACTGATTGTCACCGGCATCGCCGGGCTGGTGGCGGGTGCAATGTCCATGGCAGCGGGTGAATACGTTTCCGTGCACTCCCAAGCCGATACCGAGCGAGCTGACTTGTCTCGGGAACGGGCAGAGCTGGACAGCAACCCGAAAGCCGAACACAGCGAGCTTGCCCATATCTACATGCACCGAGGGGTATCATCCGAACTGGCCCATCAAGTGGCCGATCAATTAATGGCACATGACGCACTGGGCGCACACGCGCGAGACGAGCTAGGCATCAGCGAAGCACTCACGGCCAAACCGCTGCAAGCAGCGCTCGCCTCGGCCGCCAGTTTTGTGCTCGGCGCCGCCTTGCCCCTGGCGGTCACTTTCGTCGCCCCTTCGCACAGTGTTGTGCCGTGGATATCCAGCATGTCGCTGGTATTTCTTGCCGGCCTTGGCGCCATTGCGGCCAAGGCCGGAGGGGCAAAAATAGTGATCGGCGCTTGGCGGGTAACCCTTTGGGGCGCGTTGGCCATGGGCATTACGGCAGCCGTGGGGGCGCTGTTCGGGACGGCAGTTTAGTCCGCGCGTTTTTCGGCGAGAAGGTGGGTACCTGGATTTCCAGCACTCAAAGGTAAAAGTCCCTCATTCCGGAACGCCTCTCTCTTCGCGCCCAGGCGTATGGGGAAGCCCGCTTGTATACACCGTTACCATGATTTTCGAGACTTTCATTGAAGTCCACGCTTTGGGGCAAAGCGAAACGCCGCTCAAACATGCCAAAACGACGCTCGGCAAGGTGGCGCCTCATTGCCTTATCATTTCCTCCTCGCGCTTTTCCCCCCTGATAACAACCGTGTCATTTTTGCTCGACCGGATACCAGCTTCCCGAGTTGCATGCGCCATAGCGGTTCTGTGGGGCAGCACTGGTTTTCATTGAGCCAGCCATGAACATTCTCCGGTGGGTTTGGATAGAGCAACCAAGCGCATTGATGAGGTACCGGCAGTACCTTTGCACTGTCCTCCCTGCACCGGCGAACACCTTGATAAAAATCAGACAGTAATATTCCTTCCAGTAAAACCCGGTCATGAAGCTGTCGGGCGCGCCCGCACTCATTGCGGACAATGTCCAAGTGTTCATCCTGTTTCTGATCTAAATCAATCACGCTGCAGGGATTGGCGCTGAAATTAGAGGCAGCTGTCGCACCGTCTTTTCCGATGGATGCAGAAACTTTGGTCGCCTCGAGGCTTGTCATGGCTACTCACCTGCAGGGTACTCAACCCGTTGTCCCACCTTCTGCCCCTTCTCTTGAAGCCAGTGTGCAAAAGGCAGCGCCCAAGCGTCTGTCCCTGAGCCTGTTGATTGCCCTGGTGGTCGGCTCAATGATCGGCAGTGGCATTTTCAGCCTGCCACAGAACATGGCGGCAAGCGCCGGAGCGGGAGCCATTCTGATTGGCTGGCTGATTACCGGTGTCGGCATGCTGTCGCTGGCGCTCGTCTACCAGACCCTGTCCAACCGCCAACCAGCGCTGGATAACGGTGTGTTTGCCTACGCCCGAGCATTGGGGGGTGACTACCTGAGCTTCAATTCCGCCTGGGGCTACTGGATCAGTGCCTGGATCGGCAACGTCAGTTATCTGGTGATTCTATTCGCCGCGCTGAGTTACTTCTTCCCGTTGTTTGGTGACGGCAACAATAAAGCGGCGATTGTCGGGGCTTCTGTGGTGTTGTGGTCGCTGCACTGGATGATCCTGAGGGGCATGCGTACTGCAGCACGGGCCAATGCGCTGACTACGGTCGCCAAGATCGTGCCGTTACTGCTGTTTATCGGTCTGGTGATCGCAGCATTTCAGCGCGAGACCTTTAGGGTGGATTTCTGGGGCACGCCCGCCCTTGGCAGCACCCTTGATCAAATAAAAAGTACCATGCTGGTCACTGTATGGGTGTTCATCGGGATCGAGGGCGCCAACGTGTTTTCCGCCCGTGCGGCGGAGCGCGCCAACGTCGGGCGCGCCACGGTTATCGGTTTTGTGATCACCCTGTTGCTGCTGATTGCGGTGTCATTGCTGTCGCTGGGCGTGCTCAGCCAGCCAGAACTCGCCGCCTTGAAAAATCCGTCGATGGCTGGCGTGCTTCAGGCTGCAGCAGGGCCATGGGGCGCGGTGCTGATCAGCATTGGCCTGATCGTTTCAGTGGGCGGTGCCCTACTCGCATGGACGCTTCTGGCAGCTGAGTCGGTGTTCACACCCGCCAGGGAAAAGGTCATGCCGGGGCTGCTTGCGTCGGAGAATGCCCAAGCCGTCCCAGCCAACGCACTATGGCTGACCAATGGCTGCATACAGTTGTTCCTGCTGCTGACGCTGTATTCAAGCGCCAGCTACCTCGCGCTGATTTCCCTGGCGACCTCAATGATTCTATTGCCGTACTTGTTCAGCGGTCTTTATGCGTTAAAGCTGACTTGGCAGGGGAAAGCCTATACCGGCCACCGTGCCCTGCAACTGCGCGACGCTGCCATCGCCGCCGTCGCCACCGTCTATTGCCTGTGGCTGCTTTATGCCGCCGGGCCCAAGTACATGCTGCTCAGCGCCCTGCTCTACGCGCCCGGCTCGTTGATCTACCTGGGCACCCTGAAGGCCCGTCAGGGACGACCGCTCAACCGTCCTGAAACGGGGCTGTTGCTCGTCATCTGGGCGGCAGCGGCTTATGCCGCCTGGATGTTATGGTCCGGGGCGCTGACCGTGTAAGGGCGAGTATCGCTCGCTTGTTTTGTCCTGGCAGCCCGCGCCGAGGAAGTTCGCAGTCTGCCTTCTTTCTGAAGAGGAGTACTAAAAGATGAGCAATTCCGTAAAAAAAATGCCGGTCACGACTGATCAGAAATCTGACCGGCACCCGATTACGAGAGACCTTTGGCGTCCGCTGGAAAAACTGCGACAGCAGGTCGATCACCTGTTTGAAGACTTCAACCACAGTTCAGGGCTTTTACCTTTGGGCAGAGGCCTGTTCGATGTCGAACCCTTCTGGCGTCGAGAGCTGATTGGCCACGGCATGCCAGCCGTGGACATCAGCGAGAAAGACGACAGCTACGAAATCGCCGCCGAGCTGCCGGGTCTGGATCAAAAGGATATCGAAATCAAACTGTCCAACGGCAGCCTGATCATCAAGGGCGAGAAGCATGAGGACAAGGAAGAAAACAGGAAGGGCTACTACCTCAGCGAACGTCATTACGGCTCTTTCGAACGCGTCTTCAATCTGCCTAAGGGGGTGGATGCGGAGAAAATCGACGCGAACTTCAGCAAAGGCGTGTTGAGTATTACATTGCCAAAAAAACCGGAAGCCATGAAAGCGGATAAAGTCGTACCAATCAAAAGCCATTAAGTCCCGGTGTGCACCGCCCCTTGTCGGGAAGCCGGCAAGGGGCTTTTTATAGTAACCCCATGTATGTAACGCGACAGCGCGGGTGCCGGTAGCCGATAAACATTCAGCCCTGTGCCCAGGCATCCTGAGGCTGGAAACATAGAACCGGCTGCAGCAAGCCCGACGATTTGTCGGGTGCTGCAATCGTTTACTACTTGCGACTTGCCTTTTCGACCATGCGACTTGCACGCTCGTTAGCCTGATCGGCCGCACGTTGCGCCTCGCTGGCCGCTGCAGCTGCCTGCTCCGCCTTCGAGTACGCCTCGTCAGCTCTGGCCCTTGCCGCTGCGGCAGTGCTTTGCGCGGAATCCAGTCGTGCATCCACTTCTTTGGGCTTACTACTGCAACCGGCCGACATCGCCAGAAGTATGCTGAGTACAACAACGGGTAAGCACTTATTCATCGGTATTCTCCTTGGGGGCTGCGGGTAAAATCCCGCGGCGGTTAAATTATCTGGCACCGTTGTTTTGAGGCTCTGATCTTTATCAACCCGGCCAACAAGAGATTTATCGCAAGCGCGGCATATAGCCGTTATCTTTTGCTCCCACTATCGCCATGTAACGAGCGACAGATTCGTCATCGGCATCAGACAGGGCATGCGCGACGCTCTTTATGATGCTTGATCGGTCAGATGGGATCGGTTGACAGTAAGCCTCATCCCGATGCTTTCATGACCATCTTCAGTGGCCGGCGAATATCGGGGTAGTCACCCTGGCTTAAAGCACCGCAGTCTTTATTGACGAAACCCGATGATTCGTTTCTAAAGCAGGTTTTTACCAAAACCCTGGCCTCGAATCTCTCGACTCAACTAAACCGAAAAGTCAGTGATGCCGTCATAGCAGGCACGATTGCGACACTCGCTAAGGCCCGCCCGTCGAAGCCGTCCTCGACTTGCTTCCACAGGAACAACGCGCAGTTTCGTTAAAGAGGACGGGCAAGTGATTATTGATGAGCATGGCCGTAAAGTCTGAGGCCACGCAGTCGTTGTGCAGCATACGTAAGGGGCATGACAGTGAGTCAGAACTCGAAATTTGATGTGGTAGTTATTGGTGGTGGCCAATCCGCGCTCACCGTTGCGTACTTTCTGAAGCGAACCGGGCTGTCCTACGTATTACTCGATGCTGAGTCAGCGCCGGGAGGAGCCTGGCAGCACGGATGGGATTCGCTGCGGCTCTTCTCGCCTTCTGCATGGAGTTCAATTGCTGGCTGGCCGATGCCAGCTGTAGCCGAAGGCACACCTGGGCGGGACGACGTTGTCAGCTATCTGACTCAGTATGAGCGTCGATATGATTTCCCCATTATCCGCTCCACGCTAGTAACCCGTGTCGAGAGTATTAAAGGCGGATTGCGTGTTGTCTCTGGGGATAGATACTGGGACGCCAAAGCGGTCATCAGTGCAACAGGCACTTGGCGCCACCCATTCATTCCAGCCTATCCAGGGCAAGAGTTGTTTGAGGGGCAGCAGATCCATTCCGCACATTATGCTGGGCCGAATGCTTTCGAAGGAAAGACCGTACTCGTCGTCGGCGGTGGCAACTCAGGTGCTCAAATTTACGCTGAGGTTTCAAAAGTGTCTCAGGCGACTTGGGTGACTCAAGAGGCGCCCCGGTTTCTTCCGGACGAGGTTGATGGTCGTGCATTGTTCGAACGAGCCACCGCTCGGCTGAAAGCTCAGCAAGAAGGCATTGAGTCTCCTCAACCCGAGGGCGGGCTGGGAGACATCGTTATGGTGCCATCAGTAAGGGAAGCTCGCGAGCGCGGCGTATTGAACTCAGTACGTCCATTCGCAAGCTTCACGCCAGCAGGTGTGTTGTGGCCATCGGGCAACGAAACGAGGGTGGATGCCGTCATCTGGTGCACTGGCTTCTCTGCGGCGCTCGACCATCTGGCCAGCCTGGGGATCGTGGGGATGGACAACAGAGTCGCAGTAACCGAAAACCGGAGTGTTGAATTACCCAATCTTTGGCTGGTGGGATATGGCGAGTGGACGGGCCTCGCTTCGGCCACGCTGATCGGCGTAACCCGAACCGCTCGGGATGTGGTCAAGCAGGTTCAAGGCTATATTTCTTCAATGGTTTCAACGTGAAGGTCCCCAAATAAGCATCGACAAGGCGACGAAGTTGTCCAGTACCCGGGGTTAAGAAAACGCGAACCTGCCACTCCGGGATGGATGGACGCTTTTACTCATAGCGGATCGTCAGAAGGTGCTAACCAATGGCTGGTTTATCAATGCGGATGGCAACGCGAACGCGAACCTTCTGAAATCACCTTTACCGGCGTTGAGGATGGCCCCGACCCATTTTGATAAACCTGAAACAACTGAGGAAGCGAGAAAACGAAGAATGGCCCTGCCAGGTCGATAAAAACACGTCCATGCAGCTTCTCTGAAGCCGATGCGGCGACGTTGACTTTTATCAGCAAAGTCGCACCGGCGCAGGCTCCGCTGTCGCGTCAGGCAGATGCCAGCTCTGTCCTCAGGTAGCGCGCATGCGCAACGCCGCACGGCTCAAGCGCTGACGGCGGTAAAAAAGCCGCTTCACCCCTTCAGCTGACAGCATGTAGACCAGGCTGATTGCCAACACCGCCACCAGGATAGGCAATGGCAGTGGCACCAGGCCGAACCATGATGCCGCCGGACTGTACGGCAACCCCACGGCCAGCAGGCCGATGCAGGCGGCACTGATCAGCAGCGGTTTTGCCGGGCGGCTTTGGTAAAACGGCCGGTAAGTGCGCACGATGAATATCGTCAGCAACTGGGTCAGCAGCGACTCCACGAACCAGCCGCTGCGGAAAACGTCGGGGCCCTTTTGTGCCAGAAGGTACAGGGCCACGAATGTGAGCATGTCGAACGCTGAGCTGACCAGTCCGAACACCACCATGAAGTTGCGAATCTCGGTGATGTTCCACCGGTGGGGGGTGTTTTCCCATTCCCGGTCAACGTTGTCGCTGGCAATGCCCATGGACGGGATATCAGACAGGAAGTTATTGAGCAGTATTTGCTTGGCCAGCATCGGCAGAAAAGGCAACACCAGGGAAGCAAAGGCCATGCTGATCATGTTGCCGAAATTGGCACTGGAAACGATGGAAATGTACTTCAAGGTATTGGCGAAGGTATGCCGCCCCTCTTCAATGCCCTCGCGCAAAACATCCAGATTGTGTTCCAGCAATACGAAGTCGGCTGCCTGCTTTGCCACGTCGGCGGCGTTATCCACGGATATCCCGATATCGGCTATCTGCAGCGCCGGAGCATCATTGATGCCATCGCCCAGGTAGCCGACGACGTGCCCGGTCTTCTGCAGGGCGCGAATAATCCGTTCTTTCTGGTTGGGATCGACTTCAGCGAATAGGGTCGTCAGCGGCGCGAGATGCATCAAGGCTTCGTCTTTCATCGCCGACAGCTCGGCGCCGGTGATGATTCGGTCTACGGGCAGGCCCACGGCCCTGCCAACGTGGCGCGCAACCAGATGACTGTCGCCACTGATGATCTTCACTTGCACCCCCAGTCGGTCGAGGCTGGCGAGGGTGTCTTTCACCCCGGGTTCCGGAGGGTCGAAGAACAGTAGAAAGCCGCGAAAGGTCATGTCCTTTTCTTCATCCCGACCATAGTGCGGCTGATCCGGCAATGCGCGCGTGGCCAGGCCCAGGACTCTGAAGCCCTGCTCGCTCCAGTCCGCAAAACGCTGCGCAATCGTCGCACGCTCCGCCTGGGTAAGTGCCAGTACCTGTTCGCCCCGGCGCAAGTGCGTACAGACCTCAAGTACGTTATCCAAGGCACCCTTGGTCACCATCAGCCTGCCGGCCTCTGGCGCATTGGCCACTACCACGCTCAGTCGCTTGCGGACGAAGTCATAGGGCACTTCATCTACTTTGGTCACAGCAGGACATCGGGCCAGTTCATTGCCCGCAAGCGTGATGGCATCGTCCATCGCATTGCTCATACCGGTCTGCAAACTCGAGTTGAATACCGCCAACTGCAGAACATCGCGGTCGACAATGCCCTCAATGTCCATGGCGCCATCCAGCACGACGACACCCCGGGTCAATGTGCCTGTCTTGTCGGTACACAGGATATCCATCGCCCCCAGGTTTTCGATGGCATTGAGGTGACGCACGATGACGCCTTTAGTCGCCATGCGCTGCGCACCTTTGGCCAGCGTGATGCTCAGGATCGCTGGCAACAGCTCCGGTGACAGCCCGATGGACAACGCGATGGCAAACAACAGGGTGTCGAGAGTTGGCCGATGCAGCAGAATATTGATGCCGAACACCACGATGGTGATCACCAGCATCACGCGCAACAGTAAGCCGCCGAAGCGCCTTACGCCGCGTTCGAACTCGGTTTCGGGCGGACGCAACGCCAGTGTCTTGGCGATACGGCCAATTTCACTCTCCGGCGCATATCGCGTGACCAGGACCTCCGCTGTGCCGCTGCGCACCGATGTACCCATGAATACGCAATTGCGCCGCTGCCCCAGCGCGGCGTCGGCGGCGCAGTCGCCCGGTAATTTTTCCACCGGAAAGGTTTCGCCAGTCAGCAGACCCTCGCTGACGAAACAATCGAGCGCCTGCAGGATTCGGCCATCAGCCGCAATCAGGCTGCCGGCGCTGAGTAACAAGACATCCCCCGGCACCACTTCACTGGCGGCAACGTCCACGGGCTTGCCCTCACGACGTACCATCGCACGCAGAGCGATCTTGCTGCGTAGTTGCTCAACTGCATGACTGGCCCGGTTTTCGTACCAGGCACTAAGTACCGCACTGATAAATACAATGCAGGCGACGATCGCGGCATCCAGCCAGTCCCCCACCAGCACAGCCACCAGCGCGCCAACAATGAGAATAATGACCAGGGGGGTGAGCATTTGCTCTATTACCAGTCTGACCAAACCCTGAGGCCGATCCTTGGCCTTGGCTGGAGCACTGCGCATTCGGACACTTGCCTGGGCATGGCTCACCCCCTCGGGTGTGCTATCCAGGGTATTTAATACCTGGTTGACCGGCGGGCTCCAATAATCGGTGCTTGTGAAGCGTGCAGGCTGCTTGACCGAGAATTGCCATTCGCGATGTGCCAGCCAGAGGCCCGGCAGCATCGGTAACCAGAAGGTCAGACCTCGGAATAACAATGTGGCCGAAAGCGCCACCGCAATGTTCACTCCAACCCAGTGCAAGGTCACCACCGCCGCAGCTTCAAAGGCCCCGAGACCACCTGGCACAATGCCGATACTGCGCAGCACACTGGCCAGCATAAAACCGGCAAACAGACCCAGCGGCGGTGCTGATACGCCTAGTGCACGAACAAGCAACCATAACGTTGCGCTGTCCAGCACGATGATCAACAACTCCAACACGGTAATGCGCCAGAATAAACTGCGGCTGCGTACCCGTTGTTTATCCGCCTCGGTGAGCAGTGAAACCACTCTGGCAATCATCGAAAAACGTTGACCGGGCAAATATTTCAACAGCTTCGTATTACCAGCCAAAAGTGGCGTCACGACTGCCAGTAGCAGGCTCGCTGCGACAAACACCAGACACGCCGTCATGACCGCAGCCGTCGCATGCCCCTGCAAGATCACCACCGGTAACGCTACACCGACTGAGACGGCATAAGCCAGGTAGTACCCCGACACATCCAGTACCAGGCTTGCCAGAACCAGCGGTTTTGCGAAGCCAAGGCGTACGAATGAAGCAACGACAGCAAAGGCTCCGCTTATTCCTGAGGACGGCAGGGCTTGATCGACAAACAGCTTCATCACGCTGAGTTTACTGGCCTCCCAAAGTGAAAGCCGTTGTACCCCGGCGTTGAGCACTTCTCGAAAAACCTGCCCCTGCGCCATATAAGTGCACGCTTGCAGAGCAAAGGCGGCCAATAGCCATAGCGGCTCTGCCTGCGTCAGTAAGCGCGTGAATGACTCGACGTCAGTAAATTGCAATGAGACGCCAATTACTGTCGCAAACATCGCCGCCCCCAGCAGCCATGTCAGCCAGAGCGCAGAACGACTATACGTGTGCCCGTCGTCAAGAACAGACGAATGGGTGAAACCGGACGTGGGCGGTTTGACAGGCATGTCATGCCCCTGAGCGAGTCAGTCGAGTGTCTGATTCTGGCCCGGTATTGGCGAGCGCGCCTGATCCATGTCAAGGCACGTCGGACTGAACCCTCCAAACGCAGCCGGCCTTTCTCAACTGACGCGCTGATGGCCTGCGTCGGCAAAGCCAATTCACGGTTTTACGACCATCAAACTGCAGGAAGTGCGATTCAGCACACTCTCGGCAGTGCTGCCAATCCGGTGATAAAACCGGTTGCGATGGGCCGTTCCAAGCACTACTACGTCGAAGGCATTCTCACTGGCGAACAGGCTGATCACGTGGGGGGGGATACCTGTCAGCGCATGTTGGTATTTCTTCTCGATACCATGGCGTTCAGCGATCGCATCAAAGGCCTCCTGTTGAGCGTCACTGACCGCGTCACTCAAGCTGCCGTACAGGCTTCGGGTTGGCATAGCGGTGCTTGAGTCACCGACTACCGACCAGTTGCCGACATTGAGCAGGTGCAGTTGCGCTTCACAGGCAAGCGCCAGTGTCTGGGCCAGTTCGAGGATTCGCGCATTCAGTCCGGATGTCAGCTCTTCAAGATGAGAAAGATCAACGGCCGCGAGTATCTTCAAAGGCTTTGCGCGTCTGGCGTCGGTGACCAAGTGCAGGGATATTCGACAATCGCGCAGCAACAGCCAATCCAGGGGGCGATGGAAGGTCCGGTCGAGCGCCGAAACATACTGGATATCCTTGACCACGAGGTCGGCTCGAAAATCGTTCACATAGACCAACACGTGCTCCAGGCTTGGCTTTTCCCAAAGCACTTCACTGGTGACGTTGAGCCCTGTGCGTCGTTGAAAGCAGGCCTCCTCCTCCAACCATTTACGGTGAACCTGCAGGTAGCCTTCCCTGGCCTGGGCCATCGCGTCATGGTCAAACAAGCCAGCCACCACGAGCGATGCAACGTAATCAAACGCCACGATATGCAACGACGCCCCCGTTGCAAGTGCCAGCGCCTGGGCCCGGTCAAAGGCCGGAGTGCGCATCATCTCTGCGGGCGCTATCAATAAAATTCGTTTGAGTTTCAGCATGGCATACCTCGGTCGGGGGCGCGCGTTGGCTTCTGACCGCAGCCCAACTCCAGGTCGAACAGCCAGCCCGTCATTCCAACTGAAAAATCATCATTCGAGTATCGGTCGCTACTCAATGTGGACTCTGACTTTTGTCAACTCCCGGCCTGCACCCAGTTAGAGACGCGATGGCGGGCTCACTCGATCCTTGTTGATATAGCTCAATACGCTCCCGTGGTCCGGGCGTAGAAACGACTGACAGGACACTCGCGATGCCCGGCAGTCATCAACTCCGACAGAGGACGACCCCATGGCTTGTGTAAACCGGGCCAGAGCAATCAGCGGTGTTGGGCGCTGCCATGCTTTCTTTGAGTCAAACTCATGAAAAAGAACCATCAGTGGAACCTGTCTTACTTTCTGATTGCGTTTGTCGTGTTCACCCTTCTGCAGTTTCTGTGGACGGAACGTAGCGCGGTGCAAAGCATCCCGTACAGCCAGTTTCTGCAATTGTTGAACGAGCAGAAGGTCACTGACCTGCGAGTGGAGAAGGATCAGATCAGCGGCAAACTGCAGGTGCCCATCAATGGCCACAGCCTGTTTTCCACGGTGCGAGTCGACCCGGCGCTGGCCGCCGATCTCGCTGCATCGGGTGCCAGCTTTACCGGGGCCAATGACAATACGTTTTTGAGTGGCCTGCTGGGCTGGCTGCTGCCGTTTATCCTGATCATGGTGATCTGGCATTTTATGTTTCGTGGCATGGCGGAAAAACAAGGTCTCGGTGGGTTGATGAGTATTGGCAAGTCACGGGCGAAGGTGTTTGTCCAACGCGATACGGGCATCACCTTCGCGGATGTCGCGGGTATCGACGAGGCCAAGGCCGAACTGGTGGAAATCGTCTCGTTCCTGAAGGACAAGGCCAGGTACGCAAGGCTGGGCGCACATATTCCAAAAGGCACGTTACTGGTTGGTCCGCCGGGGACCGGCAAGACCCTGGTGGCCAAAGCCATCGCCGGTGAGGCCGGGGTGCCGTTTTTCTCGATCTCGGGATCGGAGTTCGTCGAAATGTTTGTCGGCGTGGGCGCCGCCCGGGTCCACGACCTGTTCGAGCAAGCGAGAAACGCCGCGCCTTGCATCATTTTTATTGATGAATTGGATGCTCTGGGAAAGATGCGCGGTGTAGGTGTATTGGGCGGTAACGATGAGAAAGAACAAACCCTTAACCAGCTTCTGGCAGAGCTGGACGGGTTCGATCCGCGAGAAGGCGTCGTACTCCTGGCCGCGACCAATCGCCCCGAAATTCTCGACCCGGCCCTGCTCCGGGCCGGCCGCATCGACCGCCAGGTAGTGATTGATCGCCCTGATCGTCAAGGGCGCCAGGCGATCGTCAGGGTTCATCTGCAGAAAATCACCGTGGACCCAACGCTGGATAGCGCGCGTATCGCCGAGATCACCACCGGTTTTACCGGCGCGGACCTGGCCAATCTGGTCAACGAGGCTGCTATTGTCGCCACCCGCCGTGGCGCGGAAACGGTGGGCCTCGACGACTTCACTGCTGCGGTCGAGCGTATCGTGGCGGGGCTCGAACGCAAGAGCAGTTTGCTGCGCCCCGAAGAACGCCAGGTGGTGGCGTACCACGAAATGGGGCATGCCCTGGCCGCGAGTCACCTACCGGCCATGGACCCCGTGCACAAGGTGTCGATTGTACCTCGCGCCATTGGTTCTCTCGGCTACACCCTGCAGCGCCCTACAGAAGATCATTTTTTGATCAGTTGCCAGATGCTCAAGGACCGTATCGTTGTGTTGATGGCCGGACGTGCCGCCGAGGATCTGGTTTATGGCCAGACGTCCACCGGAGCTGCGGATGATCTTGTTCGTGCAACGGATATAGCCAGGCAGTTGATAACCCGTTTTGGCATGAGCCCCGAGCTCGGCCAACCGGTACTTGAGCAGCAAAACGTTACCTACCTGGGTGAGCAGATGCAAAGCAACCGCGTGAGAGATTATTCGGAACAGACGGCCAGGGAAATCGACTTGGGGATTCGCGCGCTGCTCGACGATGCCTACGGGCGGGCCAAGGCCCTGCTCCAGGCGCATCGCGCCGATCTGGATAAAGGCGCTCGGCTGCTGATGGAAAAGGAAAGTCTGACGGCAGAAGAGTTCGCCCCCCTCAGGCCCATGCAATCTACGCCTGTTCATGGCGCGACGTCGCCGATGGTCTCCGGCTGAGGCTGATATTAAAAACGTTGGTAGAAGTGCGGTTCAAACGCCGTTGAAGCCATAAAGCCTTATTGACTTATATCAATAAAACCCCGCTTTTCTCCGAAGCGCACTCATCCCGGTCAGTGCTTGCCCTGCTCGTTTCCGTGCCGTTTGGGCTGCGAATCAACTCCAACACCGGGTGAACGGCATGACCTCCAGAATCCTGGCCAATGCATACGATGACCCCGCAGGGCTGAAACAATAAGCGATTTGAAGCTGCCCGCCAGGGTAACGCAGAATCTCTACATGGAGATATCGTGCTACGCCCCTGTATAGAGCCGCCCATCTACCCTGCAATTATTTGAGCCGCACACTCATACATATAGCCTCCTGCCGGATTCACAGGCGCCTATATACCAAAATCGATCAACCCTCTTCGTATAATAGCGACTACAGTGCCTGACTAACTCCACGTGCTTTCCAATAGATTCGACCCTCGCCAGGAGCACTAATATGAATGAGCCATCAATTGTCAGTCTCAGGCAACCGCTTAAAAGAAACTGTACGAGTTGTGGCGTACATGAACTTTGCCTTTCGGCGGGTATGAATTCAGGCGATACGGAGCGCTTGTCAACCATCGTGCCGCAGCGCCTCAAAGTGCGCAAAGGGACCACGCTCTACCGTGCAGGGGATCCGTTGCGATCGCTATACGCTGTGCACGTAGGTTTTTTCAAGACCACCATGTCATCCGAGGACGGTCGTGAACAAGTGACCGGCTTTCACATGGGTGGAGAACTGATGGGAGGCGACGCGATCAGCAATGCCATGCATCTCTGTGATGCGGTCGCCCTTGAGGACAGCGAGGTTTGCCCTATTCACTTCAACCAACTGGAAAAACTCTCCCGCGAACTGCCCTCTCTGCAACACAACCTCAATCGCATACTCAGCCAGGAAATCGTCCAAAACCATGAAATGCTGATGTTGATGGGTAATCTCAGCGCTGAAGAGCGTATGGCGGCCTTTTTGCTGAACCTGTCCTGCCGCATGGGTAAACGAGGTTACTCGCCGACTGCTTTCGTCTTGCGGATGACTCGCGAGGATATCGGTTCCTACTTGGGATTGCGCCTTGAAACCATCTGCCGGGCCATCGCTGTTCTGCGTGATAACGGCATAGTAAGCATCTCCGGCCGCGCGGTAGAAATTCTCAACGTCTCGCGACTCCAACACCTGATCAATGGCGTTGGTCATAGCTCACGCGCGCTTTAGTTCCGGTTGAAAGGTACCCCTCGGTACTGGCGTTTAGTCATGTATCCCGCGAAGGTCACAAGGTATTGTCCGGGCTCGCACCGAGCATGACAGTGTTTGACAAATCTCAACACAGTCAGGTTAAAGAAGTTTAAAAAACTGGTTTCCACAACGGGTAAATTCCCGTGCCACGGAAATGGAGATACTGCTATGAGTGATTTAAGCCTGCGCAAAAACATACAGGCCGAACTGGAGTTCCGCCCGGATATCAACCCGGCAAATATCGGTGTTACCGTCGAAAATGGCATAGTGACACTCTCGGGCCATGTCACTACTTACGCACAGAAACTTGCAACCGAACGGGCTGTGAAAGTCATGAAAGGCGTGCGGGCCATCGCCGAAGAAATCGAAGTACGCCCTGTCGGTGAGGATCATGTTACAGACGACATGATCGCAGCTCGGGCCGCCAATATCATCACCTGGACGACAAACGCCCCTGAGGGTTCGATAAAAGTCACGGTTCGAGCTGGCTGGGTAGAGCTCGAAGGCCAGACAGATTGGCAGTTCGAGCGGGATTCGATTCTACGGGCCGTCCACAAGCTGACCGGAGTGGTTGGTGTGACCAATAAACTGACACTGCGCCCTCGTCTTGATGTGAGGAATATCAAGGGCCGTATCGAGGAGGCGCTCAAGCGCAATGCCGAAATCGATGCCGGACAAATTCAGGTCAACGTCGACGGTGATGTAGTCAGGCTTCGGGGCAATATTCACCTGCTGCATGAGCGCGACATTATCGAGCGTGCTGCATGGGCCGTGCCTGGCGTAAGCAAGGTGGAAGATTACCTGATGGTGGCCTGATGGCTGATTCGGCTCCAGCAGCGCAACTTCCGCCCCCTGTTTCCGGAAAAGGAGCATTGGAGAACGCGCTGTTCGAAAGGCACTGCAATAAGCCGAAGTCTCGAACCCGGATGCAAAAACGGGCAGCGGGTTGTGACTTACCCCTCATCACTGTGAAGCGATGGGGGGCTATGTGTCCAGTTCCATCACCTGTCCAACCCCGCCCCCGTCGGCCGCTGCATAGTCAGATGAGGGATCAGCCCCGCCTCTCGCCTTATGTCCGGCCAAACGGAGCGTCGATGAACAGAGGAATATTCGATCCCGTTCTGCTGGCCCTTTGCCTGGGCGTACTGGTGGCAGGCGTGATCCTCGACGCGCTTGAATATTCTGCCCTTGCCCATGGAGTCTGGGCGTCGGTATCGGTGCTCATCGGGCTTATCCTTGCCGCCGAGGTCCTCATCAATCTGGCAAGAGGCATGGTAGGTGTTGACCTCACAGCTCTGCTCTCGATTCTCGGTGCACTGTATTTTTCTCAATTCCTGGTCGCTGCGGTGGTCTGCGTCATGCTCGCTTCGGGGCGCACGCTTGAGTATTTCTCCTCCCATCGTGCCGAACGCGAACTCAAACACCTGATACAGCGCGCTCCTACCTTCGCCTGGACGATTGACGGCGAGCAACTGTTTCACACGCCGCTTGCGCAAATTGTCCCCGGGCAGCGCATCCTCGTGCGCATGGGCGATGTCATCCCCCTCGACGGGCAATTGCTTGATACCTGCGCGACCGTGGATGAGTCTGCCCTGACGGGAGAGCCCATGCCGGTCCAGTACGCTTGCACTGCCGAACTCAGAAGCGGCGCAGTGAATGTCGGACCGGCTTTTTCGTTGACGGTGACCCGCAGCGCCGAGCAGAGCACCTATGCCGGTATAGTGAAGATGGCGCAGACCGCGCAGCACTCACGCGCCCCCTTTGTCAGAGCAGCGGACCGATATGCATTGTTGCTCGTCCCCGTCACGCTCCTGCTGGCAGCTGGCGCCTGGCTCTGGACTCACGATCCTTTACGAGCATTGGCGGTGGTGGTTGTATCGACGCCTTGCCCGCTGATTCTGGCAGTTCCCATCGCTATCCTGTCGGGCATTTCTCGCTGTGCCCGACGCGGCATCCTGGTCAAGGACGGCGCCACGCTGGAGGCGATGGCCAAGACCAGAATCCTCATGCTGGACAAAACAGGCACGCTCACCACCGGCCATGCGTCTGTTCAACGCGTAGAGACGGTTGGAGATATCACGGGAGAACGTCTGCTCTATCTGGCGGGATCACTTGCTCAAGGCTCGCCTCATCCGGTATCGGGGGCAATCGTGGAGGCGGCTCGCAGGCGTAGTCCCACCCTTCCCCTGGCAATCCCGACTCAACTGCAGGAGCACCCGGGCGCCGGCATTTGCGGCGTAATCGAGGGGTATGAGGTCCGACTGGGCAGCCTGACCTTCGTCACCCGTGAAAATGACCCGTGGGCCACTGGCTTGCTGGCTCGTCTGGATTATCAGGGGCTGGGCGCGAGTTTCATCGCCATGAACGCCAGGGTGTGTGGCGCGATTTTATTTTCCGACCCGCCACGCGTCGAGTCGGCTTCAGTCCTGCGCAGGATCCGGCGCATGGGGGTAGAAAAAATCGTCATGCTGACGGGAGATCGCCTGGCCAGCGCGCTGTGGGTGGCGACCTCGGCTGGGGTTGAGGATGTCAGAGCTGACCTCAGCCCGCAGGACAAGGTCAAGGCCGTGCAAGACAGCTGCGCCCTGGGCATCACGATGATGATCGGTGACGGCATTAACGACGCGCCAGCGCTAGCTGCGGCGGATATCGGCGTAGCGATGGGTGCCAATGGCGCCAGCGCCGCATCGGAGGCCGCTGGCGTCGTATTGCTGCTTGACCGCCTCGACCGCGTGGCACAGGCCCTGGAAATATCAAAACGCTCCTGCGCCATCGCCCGGCAAAGCATGCTGATTGGCATGAGTCTTTCTTTCATCGCCATGCTGGCTGCGGCCGCCGGTTATCTTGCCCCGCTCATGGGCGCCATCCTGCAGGAACTGATTGATGTCGGTGTCATACTTAATGCTTTGCGAGCACTGAGCAGCCCTGGCTGGCGTCGCCTGCCGGCCGTGGCCAGTGAGCAGTTGCAACAGCTTGCCGCCGAGCACCTGAACCTGATGCAGGTGCTGGAACAACTCGGGGCACTGGCCCGGGACTTTCACCATCTGTCACCAGAACAGGCGAAGACCCGATTGCGAGCACTTATCGACAGGGTCGAGCAACAACTGCTGCCCCATGAGCGCAATGATGAAAGTCGACTCTATCCGCAACTGCTTGCCTACCTTCATGGCGACGATCCGCTGGCGGCGCTGAGCCATACGCATCGCGAGATATTCCGCCTGGTCGGCCTGTTGAAGCACTTGAACGAAGGGCTATGCAGCAATCCACCCACCATTACCCTGGACGAGGTACATGACGCGCTGATCCGTCTGGATGCACTGGTGGCGCTGCACTTTGCGCAAGAGGAAGAGCTATACCGAAGCCTGGACCAACAGTGACGACAGACCCGCACCGCAGGTCCATGCAGGATGAAACGAAAAGAGCAGCGCCGGACACCACTTTACCGGTGTCTGATCCAGATCAGATTGATGTGCAGGCAATGGCGTAAAAAAAAGAACAAATCGTGCGTTCTGTCAGCAACGCCGACCTTACGAACCGCCTGGAGGATCCGCTCATGCTCAACATCAAGGACCACAATGATCGGGCCGCGGCTGCCTACGCTGCGGTTGTCGACAGACACTGGATCGAAGCACTCAAGGATGGCCGTCATGTGTTGATCCGGCCCCTGGCGGAAAAGGACCGTGACCGCGAGTACGCCTTTATCAAACGCCTGTCTCCCGAGTCCCGGCACATGCGTTTCCTCGCACAGATCAATGAACCCGACACTGTGTTACTCAACCAACTAATGGATACCGATAACAAAAAACGCCTGGCTTATATCGCGCTGACGCATGAAAACAGTCAGTTGATCGAGATCGGCGTCGCCCGCTACGCCGCCACCGGCGAAAGTGAGTGCGAATGCGCGATCACGGTCGCCGATGAATGGAAGCACCTGGGCCTGGGCACCCTGTTGATGGAGCATCTGATAAAGGCTGCGCGCAAGAACGGATTTCGTCATATGTATTCAGTGGACGCCTCGAACAATACGCCTATGCGGAAATTGGCCGAAACCCTGGGCTTCGAGACGCACAATGATCCTGACGATAGCCGTCAAGTCATTCATCGCTTGCATCTGTAACCTGTCTTCGAATGAGGAGGATCGACAATGAACGATCTGGAGCTACGGCGCAGCATTCTGGATGAGCTGGAATTCCAGCCCTATCTCGACGCAGCCGCCATTGGGGTAACCGTGAACAATGGCATCGTCTGTCTGTCAGGGCATGTACGAACCTATGCCGAAAAAATTGCGGCTGAACGTGCAGTCAAGGGGGTAAAGGGTGTCAAGGCCGTGGCAGAAGAGATTGAAGTTCGCGTACCTGGTGACAAAGATATCGACGATGAGACCATCGCTTCCCGCTGCCTGGATGTTATTCGCTGGAACAGCGCTCTTCCTGACGACAAGATACTGATCAAGGTTCAGCAGGGCCGGGTCACCCTGGAAGGTGAAGTCGAATGGCAGTATCAGAAGGAAGCGGCACAAAGCGCCGTGAGTAAACTGGCGGGGGTTGTCGAGATCAATAACATTTTAAAGGTATGCCCCAAGTCGACTCCCGAAGACATAAAGGCGCGTATTGACGCCGCACTGGCGCGCAATGCGGAACTGGACGCGAGAAAAATCCGGGTCACTGTCGAAGGTAAAACAGTAAAACTCGAAGGCCATGTTCATCTATGGCTCGAGCGCAAGGCGGCGCAAAACACTGCCTGGGCGGTCCCGGGGGTCGAGCATGTGGAAAACCATCTGCTGATTGCCTAGGGCTGCAATGGCTATGCAATTTCAAGGCTTCACATCGATCCCATGAGATAGACCCTGCCACTTGTCAGACAAGGATGATACGTCGCGAACACCTGTCACCGGTCAGTCCGCAAACAAAACCCCCACCAACGAATCGAGCCGCTCGCGCAATGATCGCCACCCGGAACGCGGCAACGAAGGATGATCAAGGGCACCCACCACGAGCAGGCAGCAGGCCGGGTGCCTGGCCACAATCCGCTCGGCGGTGTTCCCCAGGCAGGTGTCCAGCGCCTCATGAGGGGAGCGCCCAATCACCATCACATCGCACTGTTGCGGCACCACCAAATGACTCAGCGTGGCCAGCGGACGTCCATCGAGAAGGTGGCAGTTTTGCGCCGGTATAGCATGGTACCCGGCTATTCTCGCCAAGCGGGCTTCACAGTGTCGACGCTGCGTGGCCATCTCATGGTTCCAGCCCGCCATGGAGGCAAAGTCGAAGGCATGCACCAGATGAACTGCAGCACCGAAGGGTGCGGCCAATTGCAGGGCGGCCCGGACGACCTGCTCGTCCAGTGATGGCCCTTGGCCCTGAGCTACCAGGTCAAGGGCAGCCATTACTTTTTCAGGGCCATGCACTGCCGCAGCCGACTGCAGCAGTACAGGCGCCCGGCACTCACGCAGCAATCGCCAATCGAGAGGCATGATAAAGGGGCGGCCATCCAGTGAATATTCCTCCTGAAGCTTGATCAGCAAGTCGGGGTCGACCCGCTCCTGCGTATCAATCAGAGAATCGTGCAGGGATAGGCTCCAAGGGTAAATGGCCACAATCGATACGCCATGGATTGAGGAGCCCAGTTGGGCCAACCCGGCCTGCAGCCAGGCCTGAACCCGCGCAAGGTGCAGCTTGTTTTCAAGTGACCGTTCAGGGGCCCCTGTCGATTCTACAGAGGTGGCGAGCATGACCGGCACGCAAATGTGCAATACGGCACCATGAGCCCGGGCCAGTTCAACGGCGTATGCCAACACTCTACCCAGCGGCTTGTCCGGGTCCAGCACCAACAGCAGCTTGTGATAATTGCTCATGGACATACCTGTGATCTGCGCGCCGGGTAACCCTCGTACTCGACCCATTCGATGCATGAAGGGCGACCCCGAGACTCGGTCAGGCCGAAGCACTCGACGGGCGCACAAAGGGCGGCAGTTTGACTGCCAGCACATTGCAGCCAGGGCTCTCCAGAATGCCCTCCGTGGTGTACCCCACCTGGGTCTGCAACAGGTGATGATTGGCCGAACCGATGATCAGCAGCTCATACGGATTGCGTTGCAGAAGTCCGCGAATAACTGTGACGGGCGTCCCGACAAGGAAATGCCGATGTTGCGGATCAATGTTGTATTGAGTGGCCAGGGCCTCGAAGACCTCCTTGCGGGCTGCGTAATTCGCAGGCTCCGCGCTTGATATCAACGGCACTCTTTTCGCCATGCCACTGTCATAAATGCTAATCATGTCCAGCGAGGCTTCATTGAGGCTCGCCATGTGGTGGGCCTCTGTCAGTATCTGATCATTCTCTTGCTGCATGCCCTCGGCCTCCAGTTCAATATCCACGGCGACAAGGAACCTTCTGCAGGTGGCACCGCTCGAGCGATCGACATACAACACGGAAACCGGGCTGGCACACAGCAGATCCCAGTCCATACACGAAAACACCAGGCGTTTCAGGTGAGCGTCGTCGTGAAAATCCTTGATTATCAGCGCTGCGTTGACTTTTTTCGCATAGGCAATCATGTCCTTGACGAGCGAATCGGCCCACACCACATCGTAATGGGCGTCCACTCCTTGTTCACGTAGCAGAACCGTCTCGGTATTGAGCCAGAAGCGATGGGTATCGATCATCCCCTGGCGTGCCTTGTCACGGGTGCAGGGATGACGATGGCCTAACCAGTCCACCATTTGGTCGTGCACGAAAGCTACCAGATGCAGCGATGCGCCAAGGTTCTTTGCCAGTGCACCGGCATAATCAATCGCCGGGGAATGGACAGCCTGGTGGGGAGTGATAAGCATCAATCGCATGGGCTGAATCATGACGCGCCTCCGGGTGACTGGAAGGGTGGTGCTGAATGGACACCTGCCCATAGACTGCACGCCAGAACGGTGATTGATTTGACTTTGCTCAATAACTGCGCAATGCCTGCTCGCTGATAACCCTCGACGTCCTTCTCCCATCCAGGCCAACATCGCCTCTGCCCGCGCGCGAAAAGTTCTCGACAGATCATCTGCAGAAGGCAGAGGGAAAAGCGGCAGGCGTACTTAGCAGATCTAAGACCGCATTGACTGGTCACGTCGAATGCAACCGGGTCGTCAGGTGAATGCAATCACCCGGCAGGTTGGCGCACTAGCGTGATGCTAAGCAGCATGCCCGCTCCCAGGCAGCACGCGATGCACAACAGCGCGATTATGAAGGCATGTGTAATCGACGACGGGTCGCTGTTCGTACCAAGGACGGTATAGAAAATCCCGCCAACCACTGCAACGCTCAGCGCTGTGCTGATTTGCAGGGTTGAGCTGGCGATACCGGCAATCATGCCGGAATAGGCTGGCGCTACCCGTCCTGTCACCATCCGCATGAGGGTAGGCAGTCCGAGTCCTTGGCCGAAACCGATGATAAACAGAATGAGAGCAAGCAACTGGGGCACTGGATACCCACCGGTCGGTGTCACCAGGATGAGCCCTGCCAGACCAAAAAAACCGGCGGACTCCAGCGCAAGGCCAATCGGATTGACATAGACACCGAACACGCGCTTAAAAATTGGCGTTAACAGCGGTCCCAACAGAAATCCTGCGCCAAAAGGCAGGAACACGAGCCCCGCGCTCAGCGCGGATACGCTAAGTGCATTTTGCAAGTAGACCGAGAACAACAGGAAAAACGGTGCGATGGTGTAGTACAACAATGCAACCACCAGTGCACGCCCCAGCCCCGGAGCCTTCAACGCCGCCGGAACCAGCAGTGGTGCCCCACCGGCGCGACCCAGACGGGCTTCGTAACGCCAGAATATCCCCGCCAGCATCGGCACTGCGATCAGCGAGCCCCAGGACCACAGAGGCCAGCCCATCTCGCGCCCCTCGATCAATGGGACGATGAGCGCGCCCAGAGTCAACATCGACAGGGTCATTCCGCCCAGATCGAGCTTGACCGTGTTACGCGCACGGGTTTCCTTGAGCACGGGAATGCCGAACAGCACGATCAAGGCTGCGACCGGAAGATTGACGAGGAAGATAGTCCGCCACCCCAAGCCCATCAGATCCAGCGAAATCAGGATACCGCCCAACGCCTGGCCGACCACCGCAGCCAACCCGAAGACCGCGCCATACAGGCTAAGCGCGAGCGGCTTTTCCGATTCGGGAAAGATCGCCTGCACCGACGCGAGTGCCTGTGGTGCCATCACTGCGGCGGTCACGCCCTGTAATGCACGCCCGGCGACCAGCGCCCAAGGCGACCACGCGCAGCCACACAAAAGTGATGCGGCTGCAAAACCGATCAGGCCGAGAAAAAACATACGGCCGCGTCCGTAAATGTCGCCAAGCCGCCCACCGGTAATCAGCGTCACGGCATAAAGCCCCGCATAGGTCGAAATGACCAGTTGTTCAGCGGCGGCCGAGGCCCCCAGATCCTGCCTGACCGATGGCAGTGCGACGTTGATGATAAAAAAATCCAGCGGTGGCAGAAACGCACCGACCAGCAGAATCACGAACATTGCCCACCGGCGTGGTTCAGGCGGGGAAACATCTTCCCGGGACATGAATGCCTCCAGACACAAGAGTGTGGATATCAAAAGAGGGCGCGCATCGCGGGACTGGCCATGCCATGCGCGCGAAGCAACTAGAAGGGGGTCAAAGTCGTTCGAATCTTTCCGAACCGGCGACAGGCTTCCAGTTTGCCAACGGGGTGAGGAAGTGCAGCTCGAAACGGCGTGACGTGAATCGCCAATGCCCTTCCCTGCGTTCGTAGCGATCGTGATAAAGGCCACTGACCTGGACAGGGCCTTGCTCAGCGTCATGAAACAGGCAGTCTGCGGCGACGGTAGCTGTCGCCATCGCTCCGTCGATGTGAATCATGGGATTGGACATCCAATGATGCATGTGGGGCATTTGCAGCCAACTCCTTTGGGCCATGGCCAGTATCTCTTCACGGTTTCCCCCTCCGCCGAAGCCCGGGAGGTCCAGGGTCGCGTCGTCATGCCAGAGGGTGCGCAGGAGATCGCTGTCCATCAGGTCAAACGCATTGGCGTAGCCAGATATCAACGATTCAATCGCCACGCGACTTTCCAGTGCCTCCAGGCGGGCAACCAGGGTTTCAACAGTCATGGATAGATCCCTTTGTCAGTGAATGAGTCAGGCCTGTTCGGTCCGGCTGAGGGTTGCGCCAAGCCAGTGTGAAATCACTTCGAAGACCTCGTCGCTGTTGCGCTCATAGATCAACCCGTGACCGTTGCCATGGATGCCGAGGGCCGGCAGATCGAGGTGGTCGACGTGGGCGCCGGCATTGCGCAGGAACGGCACGATGCTGCTGGCGAAGGAAGCGAACACGGACGTTTCTCCGGTCACAAGGCCGACAGGAACGCCCTTGAGCGCAGGAATTCTCAGTGTCGCGGGATCGGCAGCCCGTACCTGTGCCGCCGTTGCGCAAGGAGGATCGAAGGTGATGGGCGCCGCCGTGAGTCCCCAGTCCAGGGCGCCGATACCGGGTGTTTCGCCGAATACCGGCCCCATCGGCTCGACCGCAACAATGGCCGCGATCATGCCTGGCCTGCAGTCCGCCAATAACCACCCGTCCGGGCCCGATGCTGAATGGGTAACGATGATTGCCCTGCCGATACGATCCAGCAGTTGGCCCAGGCGCTCGGCATCCAGAGCCTGCGAGGCCGCCAGATCAGCTGGCATGGGCCCATAGGCTGCGATGAAAGCATCGAAGGCGGCTTCGTCGTCTATTTCAAACGGCCACCGGGTCTCCCCTCCTCCTTGCGGAAAGTAAACCTCACGGGCGCGCTCGTAGGAAAATGCAGGCCCCATCGGTCCCATAATCTCAGGATGGTAGGGTGAGCGGCCGTGGCCTGGCCGATCGACGCAAAACACAGCGTACCCATCTTCGATGAAACGTTGCGCCCACCCGGGACGACCGTCAGGGGTCGTGAGCCATTCAGTGCCTTGCAAAGTGCCGCCGTGCACCAGCACCACCGGGTACGGCTGGGTGACACGCTCGGGTGACTCCCATGCCACGAACATGGGGCCTCTCTGGAAGTGCTGACCCTCTTTGACAACACGCGGCCCGGTGAGCCAGAAATACCCGCGCCGCGAGCTGATAAGCGGCGCACTGAGCAAAGGTTGTGCCTGCAGATCAGGCGCCAGCGTGTTCCTGGAGAGGCTGGCGAACACCGACCAGTCCCGATCCCCCAAGCCGTTGGCAACAGCCCCTGACATGGCGACGCGTACGACCCTGGCGGCAGGCAGCTCCAGCCCCTTGCTGGCAGCGGCATCGAAGGCAAGGTCAACATCCTTCAAGCCAAGGGAGAGCTTGAAGCCGGGCTCGTGAATACCATTGGCAATGGCGTGTCCATAACGTTGATAGCTCGGGCAGGCGAAAAGGGTTTGAGTGACGATTTCGGTGAAATCCGCAGGCCGTACGCCGTATGCCTCGGCCAGGCTGTTGGCTTCACTCAGAGACTCAATCGCCTGGGTGATCATCATGTTGCCGGCGATCTTCGCGATACAGGCCAGCACAGGTCGTTCGCCCAGCCGCCAGGTCTTTTTTCCAAGCACATCGAACAGCGGCTGAATCTTCTCGATTGCCCAGGCGGCCCCAGCCGCCAAAATGTTCACTTCACCTTTGGCCACTGTTGCGGGCACGCCGAATACCGGCGCAGCCACTAGCGCAATACCGGCGTGATCATGCCGCTCATGCATCTGATCAATCAGAGCGGGCGAAAGCGTTGACATCACGATGTGAATGCAGTGCTCGACGGCACCCGCCAATGCATTGGAGTCCAACAGTACCTGCTGCACTGCACGGTCATCAGCGAGCATACTGATGACCACTTCTTGCTCAAAAGCCATGGCAGGGTCATGAAGCGCAATCACGCCTTCAAGCCCCAGCAGTGCCTGAGGGCTGCGGTTCCAGGCACTCACGCGATGACCTGCAGCGATCAGCCGTGGGATCATCACCCGCCCCATGCTCCCCACGCCAATAAATCCGATGTTCATCAATGATCCTCCGCCTGTCTTTGGCTGTTACGGGGCCATTGTGCGAGCCGCAGGGTTGCGACGGGACTGCCATTGCTGCATCTTCGCCGTTCACTTTTGTACGAGGTAAGTCATGGACTGGAATGACCTGCGCGTTTTTCTGGCCATCGCCCGCGGAGGCTCCCTGGGCGCGGCCGCGAAACTGTTGGGCGTCAGTCACCCCACTGTGGGGCGGCGCCTTCATGTGCTCGAGCAGGACAGTGGTCAGGTGTTCTTTCGCCGCACTGCAACAGGGCTGGTGCTGACCGACAGTGGCGAGCTCATCTTCGAATTGGCCAAGGAGATGGAACGTAGCGCGCTGACGATCGAGCGGCGTATTGCCGGTGAAAGCGATCAGCCGGAAGGCCTGCTGCGGATTTCATCGGCGGACTGGTTTGCCAGCTACGTGCTGGGCCCCGTGTTGAGCGAACTGCTTCGTCGCCACCCTCTGATCGTGCCCGAAGTGATCGCCGGACACCGTTTGTTCGACCTGACACGCAGGGAAGCCGACATTGCGTTTCGGATCGTTCCTTTTACCGAACCGGACATTGTTCAGCGACGCCTGACCACCATGAGCTACGGGTTGTACGTGGGTGCGCAACAACCGTTCTGCCCGGGCCCCGATGGCGAAGGGATCGGCCTGGTGACCATGAACACCGCGCAAGCGCATTATCCAGACGTACTCTGGCTGCAAAACCTGTATCCACGGGCCAGAGTCGTATTCACCAGTAGCAGCCGTACGGTGCAGGCGCGGATGTGCGCCCTCGGTCTCGGGATATGCGTGCTGCCACGCGCGCTGGGTGATCAGTTGCCCGCCCTCAGACTGCTGGACATCGGCCAATCACCGCCAGGACGCGATATCTGGATGGGCTACCACCACGATATGCGGCAGATGGATCGGCTTCGCGCATTCGCCGACATCGCCGGCCAGATGATTGGCGACGACTGATCGACGCGCAGGCTTGCAGTCGAGTGGATTGAACTTGACCCGGCATCATTGCTGCCAAAATGGCCTTGGTCGTGGCGCCAGTCAGCGTGACGGCATCCACCCCCTGAACGATGGCCAGTCAACCCGCCCAATTGATCCTGGTTAGGTTAATCATTCGTCCAGCGTTGCTGAATAAGGTGTACGATTCAGATCGTCCATTAGAACCTGACCCGAATGTCAACGGATAGCGAAGAGGCCCGCCATATTGCGGTATCTCTGACTCGCCGCGTTGGCCATAGCCCTACCAGTGCTCAGGTCGCCACAGCGATTATTGCGACACTGCAAGACATGGACATCGCTCTGTCGCCCATCATTGGACGCAAAGGTGTTGTGGCGCTTTATCGCCGCAGCCTTCACCTTTGCGAGTCTACACATCCCGATCTCACCGGCGCATTCGACAGCACGCTGGATCAGCTGGATCCCTCGTGCCTCGAATCTTTGCTCCAACAGCAGAATCCAGAGGACGCTCTGCGTCTTGGAAACCACCTGCTCCGCACGCTTTACCAATTGCTCAGCACGCTGATCGGGGTGTCACTCACCTCGCGTTTGCTGGACGCTGTGTTTGAAGCTCCGTTGAGCGCCCTCCCCGCGCAGGACACTTCGTCATGAACACCAAAGTGATAATCAACCGTCTGGCCACTGGCGTTCCCGGGCTGGATGAAGTGCTTGGCGGGGGGCTGCCGGAGTTTTCATTCAACCTGATCGCCGGTCCTCCTGGCTGTGGCAAAACCACGCTGGCGCATCAAATGATGTTTGCGCTGGCCACGCCCGAGCGCCCTGCCCTGTTTTTCACCGTACTGGGCGAGCCGCCGCTCAAAATGCTGCGCTATCAGCAGCAGTTCGACTTTTTCGACAACGACGCAATCAACCATTCAGTACGCTACGTCAACCTGGCAGACGATACGCTGGCAGGAGACCTCGATGAGGTGCTTCGGCGTATTGTCGCCGAGGTGGAGGCTTATAGCCCTGCACTGGTCTTTGTCGATTCTTTCCGCTCTGTCGTGCTGGCCAGCCAGACACAGAACAACCCCAACAACAACCTGCCGCAATTCATCCAGCAACTCGGCATGTTGATGACCACCTGGCAGGCCACCACTTTCCTGATCGGCGAATACTTCACCGAGGCTGACACCAATCCCATCTTTACCGTGGCTGACGGCCTGATCTGGCTGCGCCAGAGCGTGCAGCGCAATTCCATGGTTCGCAAAATGGAAATCATGAAGATGCGTGGCCAGCCGACACTGCCAGGTCTTCACACCTTCCGCATCAGCGCTGGCGGCATCAACGTGTTCGCGCCGGCGGGCCTGAGCGCCTCAGTGCCCCTGATTCAGGCACACACGAAAACCGTCACGACCAGACGCCTGAAAATGGGCGTGCCGCGCCTGGATGAGATGCTCGGTGGCGGCCTGCCGCAAGGTTATTCGTTGTTGGTGGCCGGCCCATCAGGTTCCGGTAAAAGTATTCTGGCGGCCAAGTTTCTGACCCAAGGTGCCCTCGAGGGTGAGACCGGTGTGATTGCGGTGTTCGAGCAGCGCCCCAACCACTCTCAGAACGCGACGCTCGCCAGCCTGATCGCAGACGGCAAGATTGGCCTGGTGGATAGCCGCTCTCCAGACCTGTCGATCGATGAAGTCGTCCATTTGCTCTTGAAAGAGATCAGCCGGCTAAAAGCGACACGGGTGGTCATCGACTCGCTTTCAGGCTTCGAACTGGCACTGGCACCGACCTTTCGCGAGGACTTCCGCGAGTCGCTTTCGCGCATGGTCACGGCACTTACTCATGCTGGCGTCAGCGTTTTGATGACGTCGGAACTGGAAGATCGCTACACCGACCTGCGCTTCAGCCCCTACGGCACGGCCTTCCTGACGGATGCGATCATTGTTCAGCGCTATATCGAAGTACAGAGTCGCCTGCTGCGCATCATGGCGGTGGTCAAGGTGCGTGCCAGCGACCATAGCGACGAACTGCGTCTTTACCGCATAGATGATGATGGCATCCAGATCGGCGATATGCTCACTAACCAGGAAGGCCTGCTCGGTGGCAGCCCGACCCGACAGCGTGGTGCTGAGTCAGCCCATGGGTCGGATCAGTATGAGACGTAAAACGTCATGACTGACATTCGCAGTCAGAACGAGCGCGCCATGGCACGCGCCGCCAGCGAATTGCTGGTGCTCGGGCAGAAAACTCTTGAAGCCCGCGCCGTACTGGCCGCACTGGAACGAACGCTGATCGAAACCCAGGATCGAGTCAGCGACCGCCAACACACAGCAAACCTGCTGGAGGTCAACCAACAGTTGGTGATGACGATACTTGCCGCACAGGCCGATGCTGAATCCCTGCGTGCGGCCTCTTCGGACGGCCAGTATCCGATGCTGCGTGACGCCAACGAACAATTGGTCGTTGCGGCACTGAGTGCCCAGAATCTACAGACCCTGGCAGAGCGCGCATTGGATCACGAACGCAAGATCCTCGTTGTGGTAGCGCATGAGTTGCGCAACCCACTGACCCCTATCAGCCTGATTGCAGGAAGAATCAGCCGCGCCACTGCCGATGAGCTACCCAGGTTTCAGGCCCTGCTCGAACGCCAGGTGCTACAGCTCTCCAGGCTGGTGGACGATCTGCTCGACTTGTCGCGGGCCAGCACGGGCAAGCTGCGGTTAGAGTTATCAGTGATGGATGTCGTGCCGATCATTCAGGCAGTCATCGACTTCAGCCTGCCAATGGCTGTTGCGCGACAACTAAAGTTGATCAGCCACTTGCCTGAAGGGCCTCTCTACGTCATGGGTGACTTGGCCCGCCTCGAGCAGGTCTTCACCAACATTTTGAACAACGCCATCAAATACACGCCCAGACAGGGGATCATCACAATCACGGTAAGCGTCGATAAAAAGCTGCTGCGTTTAAGCGTCGCGGATAATGGGATAGGGATCTCGGCAAACACGCTTCCCGACATCTTTGACCCGTTTGTTCAGGATGAGAACGCTGTGGGTTTCAACAAGGTGGGGCTGGGCATTGGCCTGACCGTGGTGCGCGAACTGGTTGAATCCCATGGCGGAACGGTTATCGCGCTCAGCGATGGGAAGGACTTGGGTAGTGAATTTGTGGTGACGCTGCCATTGGCATGCTGATCTTACTGGCCACACTCGATGCAATCATAACGTGGCTGCAATGGTGTTAGACATTGTGCGCAGAAGGATAGGCTGTCCAGGCAGAAAGTTGTACGCAGGGATCATCAGGGACTGAAGGGACCCGATGCCCCCTGCATTTGCAATACCGCCAGGCCTGACTCAATAGTTGCTTTTGTTGACGCAGGTATGGGTGATCTGGTTATTACCGTCATTGGCATCGAAATCAGTCACCACATCATTTTTGTCGAACGTTAGTGTGATCACACAGATACCTTTGCGGACGGAGGTATCCCAGTTATTGGTAGTGACCATTACGCCGTTTTGCATTTCAGTGGAGCTGCCAAGGTAGATGTTTCGATTGTAGGAACCATCCATGAACCACTGGAGTTTCTTCTCACCACTTTCCCTGGATACAAATTTCCGATCAGGCTGACCGTAAGAGTCGATCGCTTGAGCCAATGTTTTTCCTCGCCACATTTGCCGCGCAATGATTTCATCGATGCCGCCAGTGGTACCGCATCCTGAAATCAGCATGCCGACAAAAGCCAACACCAGCAGGGGATATTTATCGGGTTTTCGCATACAGACACTTTCCATTAAATAGGCCAGCGCCATTCCAATACTCGACCGCACTGCCTTAATATTTTGGCTCAAAAAATAGAAGCTCCCTTTATCACCTGTTCGCTGCAAGCCGGGCAGTGGCTGGCGCCCTTTGACAACATCTGCCTCGCCGTCACTGATGCATCCATTATGGCTTCATTGAACGGCCTCTGAATCAAGACAGCTGAGTACAGCTTAATACTGACCCAGCGATCAAGCGCAAGGCAATAGTGCAGCTGTGCTATTGCGTTATGTTGATAGCGCCGGTTTTATAAGACGCCAACGACAACAGTATTATTTATCTAGTCGACAGCCATATCTTGGGTGCTGGGGAATAGTGGGAAAAGATGACTTTATTGAAAAAAACAGCAGCAGCCACTCTGGTTTTAGCCATCACTCTGGGTCTGAGCATTCAAAACTCGTCACCCGTGCAGGCAGCGGACAACAAGGTATTCGAGGCTGCCAGCCTGCCCGTGTCGGATGTATCTTTGGGAGCCTTTCCCTACATCGCGCTTCCCAACGGATATGTCATCGCAACCACGCCCGATGTCTCCGACTTCGATCAGGTACCCTTCTGGACCGGCGATCACCTTGAAGTGGTGGAAGGCAAGGTCTGGTCAGCCCATATCGATGCCGCGCAGGGCAAGGCATTCTCCGATCTGGAATTGCAGCGTAATCTCGAATCGGTGGTGTCGTCCTTGGGCGGCAGCAAGATCTTCGACGGCAGAATTGCGCAGGACGCGAGCCAGAAGATCAAAGACTGGCCGCGGGACTTCGCGCTCAAATACAACAGTGGCCTGGGCGACATTTGGAACAACGCGACGCAGGTGTTTGTTATCCATCGTGCTGACCGCGATATCTGGATTCACTTGTGCAGCTATTCTTTTGGCGGCGGCCTGCTTATTGCCGAAACCAAACCGCTGCAAATTACTGCCAGCCTGTTGCCGGTCAGCGAACTGAAAGCGCAGATAGATAAAACCGGCAAGGTGGCATTGCACGTAAACTTCGCGACTGACCAGACGCGCATCCTTCCGGACTCACAGCCACAGATTGAGCAAGTGGTGCAGTTACTCAAGCAAAATACATCGTTGAAATTGGCCGTTAATGGCTACACCGATCACACCGGTGATCCGGAGCACAATAAGACGCTGTCATACGGCCGCGCCAAGGCCGTCGTCGCCGCCATCACCGCCAAGGGCATCGACGCGGCCAGGTTATCTGCTGCCGGCTTTGGCGATGCTGACCCGGTGGCTGACAATGCCACAGAAGCGGGCAAAGCACAAAACCGCAGGGTCGAGCTGGTCAAGAAGGACTAAGCGCGCCCAGGATCGGCCACAAGTGGCCCCTGCACCGATAACAAAACAGGCACCATTAGCTGTCACTGGCCGGCTCTACGATGGCAGGCGGCAATGTAATTATCACGGGAGGGTTTGAGATGTTCGCTACAAAGATGAACAAGCTTTTCAACGTCCTGATCCCTCAACGCCTCGATAATTGACCAGTGCTCGCGACGCGCGCGTTCCAGCTGGTCAGCCACCACCAATGACGATGAGCGGACTGAGTGTGCTCGTTGCGCATGGTCCCGAATCGCCGCGACTAATACCGGGTTGTCAGAAAGCCCGAACAGCAGTTCGTGAAAGCGCATGTTAGCCCTGAAAGCTCCCCGCAGATTGCCCGACTGAACCATCTCATCGTGGAGTTGCTGCGTTGCTGTCAACGCGTCAAGTGCGCTTTGGGGAAGCGGGAACTTGATCAGGCGCACGCACTGGCATTCCAGCAATTCCCGAACGGCGTAGAGATCTTCGACCTCTTTGGCTGTGTACGCCTTTACCAGCGCTCCGATATTTCGCTTGCGCTCGACCAGCCCCATCCGCTCCAGCTCTACCAGAACCTGGCGTACCACATGTCGCTTGAGACCAAAGCGCTCCAACAGCTCGTCCTCTACCAGACGTTCACGAGGGTGAAGGAAACCCAGGACTATCTCTTCCTCAAGGATGCTGACGGCCTGTTCCAGGCCTACGGAGCCTACATTTTCAACGAGTTGCATGGGTTGATGCCTTGGCACTGCACGTGAATTAAGTGGTGAGACTGCCACAAAACCTGTGCATTCGCAGCAAGTGGGGGGTTGAACATCCCGCGATAAAGGTCCTTGCGCAACGTCCCTGGTCGTGATTTCATGCGCAGCAACCGATTATCAATAATCTAGTCGATAATAAAACCAATAACTCTCCAAAGGTACTTCTCATGCCTGACAAACCTCCCGTGATTAAGCCAACCGGTATCCGCAAGGGCTTGACCAACTACGGCGATACCGGCTTCGCGCTGTTCCTTCGCAAGGCATTCATCAAAGGCGCCGGCTACAGCGACGACGCTCTGGATCGGACCATCATAGGTATCGCCAACACGGGTAGTGGCTATAACCCTTGCCATGGAAACGCGCCGCAACTGATCGAAGCGGTCAAGCGTGGTGTCATGATGGAAGGCGGACTGGCGATCGACTTCCCGACCATTTCCATCGCAGAAAGCTTCTCTCAACCCACTAGCATGTACCTGCGTAACCTGATGGCCATAGATACGGAAGAAATGATCCGTGCACAGCCCATGGATGCAGTGGTCCTTATCGGTGGGTGCGACAAGACTGTCCCGGCCCAACTAATGGGGGCCGCCTCGGCCAACGTGCCGATGATTCAACTGGTCACGGGTTCAATGCTGACCGGCGGACACCGCGGTGAAAGAGTGGGTGCGTGTACAGACTGCCGGCGCTTCTGGGGCCGCTACCGTGCTGAGGAAATCGACGAGCAGGAAATCAACGAGGTGAACAACAAGCTGGTGGCCAGTGTCGGCACCTGCTCGGTCATGGGGACTGCAAGCACCATGGCTTGCATCGGTGAGGCGCTGGGTATCGTTCTGCCAGGTGGCGCGACCCCACCGGCAGTGACGAGCGACCGCATCCGTGTCGCCGAAGAAAGCGGGCGCCGTGCTGTGATCATGGCGCGCACCGGGCTGACCCCGGACAAGATCCTCACTGAAAAAGCCTTCGAGAACGCCCTGCGGGTGCTGCTGGCAATCGGCGGCTCCACCAATGGCATCATCCACCTTACCGCCATCGCTGGCCGTATGGGCTTCGAAATCGACCTTGAAGCGTTCGACCGGATGAGCCGCGAGACGCCAGTGTTGGTGGACCTCAAACCCTCGGGGCAGCATTACATGGAGGATCTCCACCGCGCGGGTGGATTGCAGTCCGTATTGCGCGAACTCAGGTCGCAACTGCACTTGGACACCATGACGGTCAGCGGGCGCACGCTTGGCGAGGAACTCGACGACTTCCCCGAGTACAAGCAAGACGTAGTGCGCAGCTTTTCCAACCCGATCTACCCGGCTGGCGGCATCGCATTCCTCAAAGGCAACCTCGCCCCAGGCGGAGCAATCATCAAACAATCGGCTGCCGACCCTCAGTTGATGGAGCACGAAGGCCGCGCGGTGGTGTTCGAGAATTCCGAGGACATGGCCAACCGTATCGATGACCCGGAACTGGACGTCAATGCAGACGATGTCCTGGTGCTGAAAAATATTGGCCCTATCGGTGCACCGGGCATGCCCGAGGCGGGTTACCTGCCTATACCGAAGAAGCTGGCCAAGGCAGGCGTCAAAGACATGGTTCGCATTTCCGATGGGCGCATGAGCGGTACCGCAGCGGGCACCATCGTCCTGCACGTCACTCCCGAAGCCGCCCTCGGCGGGACGTTGGCCCTGGTGCGCAATGGTGATCGGATCCGTCTGAGCGTTCAGCAGCGAAGCATCGAACTGCTGGTGGATGAAAAAGAGCTGCAATCACGCCGTCGCGATCTGCAACTGCCCAAGCCCGTGGATGCTGAGCGTGGCTATCGCAAACTTTTCTATGAGCAGATGACCCAGGCAGACAAGGGTTGCGATTTCGAATTCCTGCGCCCTCCCAAAATGATAGCCCGGGTCCCCGCCAAGTAAGCAATCAGCTTTGACCTGACTGGCAGCGGCTGGACGCTGCCAGCCATACAAAAATAAGAGATCCCCGCCATGACTGCGCACCCCACTCGTATTCGTTATGTAATCCTCCTTTTGCTTTTTTTGGTAACAACGATCAACTACGCCGACAGGGCAATCCTCTCGATTGTCGGTTCCTCGATGCAGAAGGAACTGGGCATCACACCCGTACAAATGGGCCTGCTGTTCTCCGCATTCGCCTGGGCTTATGTACTGGGTCAGATTCCAGGGGGATGGCTGCTGGACCGTTTCGGTACGAAGCGGGTGTATGCCTGGAGTATCTTCCTCTGGTCCACCTTCACTATTCTTCAAGCCACCGTTGGCTGGTACAGCGTATCGGTAGCAATCGTTGTGATGTTCGTTCTGCGCTTTATGGTAGGGCTTGCGGAGTCGCCCTCCTTCCCGGGTAACAGCCGCATGGCTGCGGCCTGGTTCCCTTCGGCAGAGCGTGGTACCGCCGCCGGTATCTTCACTTCCGCGCAGTACTTCGCCACGGTACTGTTCGCGCCGATCATGGGCTGGATCGTGTACCAGTTCGGCTGGCACTATGTTTTTGTAGTAATGGGTGGCCTGGGTATCATCATGACCGGTATCTGGTTGAAGACGGTCTATTCGCCTAAACAACATCCTCGAATCAATGAAGCTGAGCTGCGTCACATTGCCGACGGTGGTGGTCTGATCGATATGGATCAAACCGGCGTAAAAAATGACGTCTCCAAGCCAGGCTGGACACACTTCAAGCAACTGCTGACCAACCGTATGATGATGGGTGTATTCATAGGTCAGTATTGCATCAATACACTTTCCTACTTCTTCCTGACCTGGTTTCCCGTGTACCTGGTTCAAGAACGGGGCATGTCCATTCTCAAGGCTGGCTTCATCGCTTCTATCCCCGCCGTGTGTGGATTTCTGGGAGGAGTACTGGGCGGCATCATCTCGGACGCATTGATTCGCAGCGGGCGATCACTCACGTTCGCGCGAAAAGCCCCTCTGGTACTGGGGATGTTAATGTCGACCACTATGGTCGCCTGCAACTATGTCGACGCTGAGTGGCTGATTGTTGCAATCATGGCACTCGCCTACTTTGGTAAAGGCTTCGGTGCCATAGGCTGGGCAGTGGTGGCAGATACCGCGCCGAAGTCGATAGCCGGACTGTGCGGTGGGTTGTTCAATGCATTCGGCAATACAGCGGGCATTACCACGCCGATCATCATCGGCTTGATCATCCAGGCCACGGGCTCGTTCGAAATGGCGCTGGTCTTCGTGGCCGCAAACGCCGTTATCGCAGTGTTCTGCTACCTGGTGGTTGTCGGGAAGATTCAGCGAATGGATCTCAAGCAGGACGGGCACACGCCGTTCTGCCCAGGGCAGCCAATAAGAATGACCGAGCAGCGTCAAGGGCCGCAATCACCCGGAAATTGAAATGGCCGCCTTGGGTTCGAAAGCGGCCTTTCTGTCGCGCCAGATTTTGCGTACGGTTTGTACTTTGTTGAAATGGCAAGGTGGCTCAGCCTATAGGCCAAGCCATCAGAAAGCTTTCAGCCGCAGCGCGTCTGTATCCTCGACTAACGGCCGATCCCGTTAGCCTTAAACAACCATTCGAATGCCTGCTCCAGATTTGGCGCACTGGTATCCGGGGGGGTGGAACTGATCTGGTCAGCCGTGCGCTGGAACAACTCTCTGACACCGGGCAGTACGGCTACAGGCATGTCGGCGGCCCGGAGTTGTCGTTCAGCTTCTTCGACTTCTTTCAGGCGACGGGGTGCATGGACCACGTGGGTGCGGATCAGAGCACCGAGGAAATCGCGCAGACTGGCCTGATCGATGTCGCTCAAGGCGTCGTGTAATTTATCGGTCACGCCCTGTTTTTCAGCGACCATGAAACACTCGATCGTAAGAGCCTCCAGGCCTTTGGTGAAAACGCTGCGCAGGATTTTCAGTGCTGCCGCATCACCCGCAACGCCATCGTCCACGACCTTGAGAGGCGCCCCCACTGAGGTGAACAGGCTGATCGCTCGCTCAATGCCTACGCCTGCGCCGAGCAGGTTGGTTTTCTCGTGTGTCAGGGCGATTGCGCCGAGAATGGCGACGTCCACGTAGGCAACGCTCAACTCTGCAGCATGGGCAGCAGCGATTCTGATCTGGGCCGGATCGGCGGTGGTCATGTCGACGAACAGCGAGTTTTTCTTCATGCTGCCGAGCGCCTGCTCAGCCACCGCAAAGGAGACCGTACCGAAAACGCAGGACACGATTGCATCGCATTTGGGTACCACCTCGGCAATGGAGGTAGAAACACTCAGCCCCAGCTCTGCCGCGAACGCCTGGGCGCGGGGCGACGGTTTCAGGTCGCACAGCACGATGTCATGCCCAGCTACCGACCAAGGCCGCGCATACGTCAGGCCGACTTCACCCGCTCCAATAATTCCGATTTTCATTGTTCTGGTTTCCGCTTCAGTGGGCCGCGTAGGCGCCTTTGTAGGTGCCAGCGTCGATCTGCGCCAGCATCTCTGCTTCTCTTGCTTCGGTAGCCAGGCATTGTTGCAACAGACTTTCGGCGTGCGATGCCGGGAACGCCACAACACCGTCATGATCACCTACAACGAAATCGCCGGGGGATACGAGCATGCCGCCAATACAAACCGGTACGTTGATTTCCCCAGGGCCGTTTTTGTACGGTCCGCGATGAAATCCCGCACGGGCGAACATCGGGAATGAGCCCTTGCCGATGGTGGCGAGGTCGCGAATGGCGCCATCCACAACCACACCAGCGGCGCCGCGTTTCTCGGCGATGGCCGCCATGATGTCGCCCATGAGTGCCCGGCTGATATCGCCGCCGCCATCCACGACCAGTACTTGGCCAGGACTCAGGATTTCAAGGGCCTGATGAATCGCACGGTTATCGCCACAGGGGACTTTTACCGTGAGTGCAATGCCTGCCATTGTGCCTTCAATACGATGAAACGGCTGTAGTCGCGCACCGGGAAGACGATCCAGGCAGTCACTGATGATGGAGGTCGAGGTTCGGGTGTACGCCGCCAACAAGGCGCTGACGTCTGACGGTGAGGCGATGGCGTTCATAGGTATTCCTCAGGTGGTTGATGTCTCTGAGGATAAAGACGCCGTCAAATAGAAAAAGCGATATTATTGTATGCCCATACATGCTTATAAGGAATGGATGTGATTACCCTGCGCCAACTCAACGCACTGCACTGGATTGCACGGCTGGGAACATTCGAGCGCGCTGCCGAACACCTGCACACCACGCAGTCCGCGATTTCCAAGCGTGTGCAGGAACTGGAGTCGAGCACGGGCCTGCAGCTGTTCGATCGGTCCCAGCGTGGCGCACGGCTCACCGCAGCCGGCGAAGAGCTTCTGGTCATTGCCCGTGAAATGCTGAGCCTTGCCGATCGAATCACCTCGTTGAAAGATGGCACTCAAGTCGTCACCCGGCGGTTGAGGCTGGGTGTTACAGAACTTACGGCACTGACCTGGCTGCCGCGCCTGATTGCGCGATTGGTGAAGGACTTTCCAGGGCTGACCGTTGAGCCCGAAGTCGACATGAGCCGCAACCTCCATGAAAAGCTGATGGATGACTTGGTCGACCTCATCATTATCCCGAACACTTTCACGGCGCCCGAGGTGACTGCCGTGCCACTGGCCATCGTAGAAAACGCGTGGATGGCTGCGCCCGGATTGATCGCGCAGTCAGGGGTGGTAGGGTTGGCGGAACTCGCCAAATACCCGGTTCTGGTGCAGGGAAAGCGCTCGGGTTCCGGGCTATTCGTGAACAAGTGGCTCAGCGCGCTGGGCATCGAACTGCCTAAGACCCTCTCTTCCGACAGCCTTACTGCGATGCTCGGACTTACCGCCGCCGGTCTGGGAGTGACCTACCTGCCGCTGGAGTGCTTTCGTCCACTGGTCGATGAGGGAAAGCTGACGATCATCAAGACCGACCCTGCGTTGCCTCCGGTGCCGTACATGGCGATGTACCGAAATGACCGGCCTTTGGCGTTCGTCACCGAGGTGGCGTCCCGCGCCGTTGAGCTGTGTGACTTCTCGAGGCAACTGCAAAGCTGACAAGGTGCACGAGACGGTGCTCGTGCGCTTGTTCGATCAGGCACTGTGTTGTCGCTACAGGCAGTAGCGCTTACCCCACGGCCTTCTGCTCGCCAAGGTCGGCGGGCTCGTGAATGGTCAACACAAAGATCAGCGCTGCCATAGAGCATGCGCCCAGGAAGAGGAACACCGCCGTCCAGCTGTAGCTGTCCAACAGCATGCCGGTGATCAACGGCGCCATCGCCCCGCCCGCCTGACCAGCGCTGTTCACCAGCGAGGCCGCGACCGGGTAGGTGGTGCGCGTGGTCACGCCCATCGCATAGACAGAGAACGATGAATAACCGATGTTCAGCAAAAAGCCGGTGCCGAACAGCAGCAGGCTCACGGAAAGTAGATCGTTAGGCGCGTAGACCAGCGCGACCATCATCAGGCAAGTCGCGACAGCGCTGATCATCATGGTAGGTTTTCTGCGACGGTCCAGAATAGTGTCGGACAGCCAGCCACCCACGATATTGCCCAACACACCGCCCGCAAACGGCAGCGAGGCGACAAAACCGATCTGCATTAACTCGAAATGCTTTACCTCACCGAGATACTTCGGCAGCCAGGCGAGAAGCACGTTGACTACGCCCGTCATCATCAAATAGCCAAGACCGCAGCCCCAGATATTCCATGAAACAAAAACTGAGCGCGAGGTGGCCAGCGGCGTCGTGTGTTTGTAACGCAGAAACTTGTCTAGCGCGCCGAATTGCTTGTGAGTGCGTACGGCGCCGCCATCAGTCTTGGTTTGATTTTCGATATAAGTGGCCTCAGCCTCATTGACCCGCTGCCCTGAACGCGGCTCGTTGGGCACCAGCCACCACCAAATCAGCGCCATCAGCAACCCTGGAATGGCAAAGGCGAAGAACATCGTGCGCCAGCCATCGAGCATAATCAGCGCAGCACCAACGGGCGGAGCGATCACAGCCCCCATCTTCGCGGCAGACAGAAAGGCGCCTGTCGCCAGACCCTTCTCCCGCGCTGGAAACCAGCGATTGATCGTGCTGAGCATCGACAACGGCAGCGCTGCTTCCGCCACGCCGAGCGCCGATCGGTAGATTTTCAGCAGTCCGAAATTGTGCGCGGTGCCGATCAGTAATGTGACAACGGAAGTCAGGGCAATGGACACCGGCGCCACCAACCGTACGCCCACGCGACTGAGCAGAAAGCCGGCTGGGATCTGCCCCAATGAATAAAATAGGAAGAAAGCGCTGACGAGCATCCCGGCTTGCGCGTTGGTCACGCCGAACTCTTTCTGGATGTAAGGCAACGCGATACCGATGTTTGCTCTGTCGGCAGCGGCCAGCATGTAGACAACGATAATGACCGACAGCACGACCCAGCGATACTTTGACCTGGCCGCCTGGGCGGCGGTGCCAGTGGTGGCGATTGCAGTCATGTGCACTCCGTTTTTTATGTTTATTGGAGTCGATATGGTCAGCAATCTGCCCTCGTAGAAAAAGCGATAAATTAGAAACCCTATTCATTCCTTAAGGGAATTATTAGGCAGAAACACGCTACGAACTGCGGTCAGCGCCTACCCATCTTCATCAAATGATGAAGACGGCAGGGTTTCGACAGAAGATCGCACGCTCCACCGTCCAGTCCTCGGCCAGCAGGTGACGCACGCTGCTCAGCAGCCCTGCATCGTTGGGCAGAGAAAATCCAGGCTCGCCGCCAGGTAGCCGTAACTGATGGCTGTGATTGAACACTCGCCGACTTACTGGCTGGGGAATCTCCGGCAATTCATGCCCACGGTACTCATGACTGTAACTGCACGGTCAATGGGCGATATACATTCAGGCCCTGCAGATCGCAGGACCTTGCCTTAGTGCAATCCAGTTTCGCCAGCCAACGGTGTACAGGAGTCTTGTCCAAAGCAACCGCGTGCAGCACTGCGGGTGTAAGACCTAATCCAGTCAGTACTTGAGGGCCTTGTTCACTGACCAGCAGGAGTTCGTCCGCGCCCACGGCCACTGCCCGGTCCAGCCCGGCATAGAGGTTGCGCCTCCAATCAGTGATGTGCGATTGCCAACGGGAAAAATTGCCGCCCCCTTTTTGCCTGTACTCGTCGCTCTGCAATACGGCAAGGGCGTCGACTGAATGGAGGGCCAAGTAGGCCGGGCAATCGCCGCTCAAGGCTTTGAAACGTTGTGAGGAGCTAAATCCGCTCACCGAAATCAGCGCGGGCAGTTTTTCCAGACTGTAAAACGCATTCCATTCGGCTTCGCTGGCAGGTTCAGCGTAGTTGCATTCGACTGCGTAAATCATCATTTCACTTCACGGGTTGATGTTCCATCATGCTAGTGATGCTCTAATGACTTATAAAACGACTTATCAGCACCCTTCAGTGACTAAACATCAAGGTGAATGTCTTGACCTTAATCAGGAAAGCCCATGCGCCGAAAACTCCCCAGTAGCGCTGCCCTGATGGCGTTTGAAACAGCAGCCCGCCATGGCAGTTTTGCCCGTGCAGCAAACGAATTGGCCGTGACTGAAGGCGCCATCAGCCGGCAGATAGGTCGCCTGGAAGCCTTTCTGGGCGTCACACTATTCGAGCGCGTTGGCAACCGCGTGCGGCTCTTGCCTAACGGTGAGCGCTACGCTGCCCAAGTACGCGAACTACTCGACCGGCTCGACAGGGACAGCCAATATTTGATGGGCCAACCCAGCGACGGCGCAAGCCTGGATATCGCCGTCAGCCCAACCTTTGCCCTGCGCTGGCTGATTCCTCGGTTGTCTGGCTTCGGCCAGCAACACCCGAATATCTGTGTGCACCTTTCAGAACGTATGGAACCGTTCGTACTTGCCGGCAGCGGCTTTGATGCCGCCATCCATTTTGAGCATCCGGCCTGGACAGGCATGCATACGCACCGTTTGTTGAACGAAGTGTTAATTCCGGTTTGTCACCCTGCCCTCCTGAGTCCAGGCAAGCAGGTAACGGCTCTGGATTCACTGCCGCGATTACACCGACGGCAGAACCCGGATGCCTGGCAGCGCTATGCCCGGGAAACCGGGATTGTCCTGAGCAACGCAGCGATGGGCGCGCGCTACGATTTGCATGCAATGCTGATCGAGGCCGCACTGGCCGGTCTCGGCGTGGCACTCGTACCGCGCCTGTACGTGGAAGCAGAGCTGGCACAAGGCCGGCTGGTTGCACCATGGCCACAGGAGAAGACTGTCGCCAAGAGCTTTTGCCTCGTGTTACCCGAGCCCCTTGAGCTGAGCCGTGTGCCCATCCAGGCATTTGCGCATTGGCTGTTGGAGCAAGCGCAGGTGAACCAGGGACAGATGGTGGTGCCAGTATCGGGTCGGTCCGCAGACCACACGAGTGCCGATCACCTCCTGGGTGTTGGTCACGACTTGATAACGCGAACAGCATGACCAGCCACCGCAAGGATCAGGTGACGCCATCGCCTACATCCGGTGATGTTCCAGCAAGAAGTCCACGAACAACCGCACCCGCGCCGGCATTGCCGCCCCCCCTGCGAACACCGCATGAATCGGTTCCTGGTCGCCGGGGTTCCAGGCTTCCAGCAGCGGTATCAGGTCGCCACGCTGCAGATCCTCGCTCACGCTGAACTCGCCGATACGCGCAATGCCGGCACCCACTCGCGCGAGTTGTGCCAACGCTTCACCACTGCTGCACTCGATGTTGCCGCTGACCTTCAGGGAAAATTCTTTTGCGTCGCGGATAAATGGCCAGTTGGGTTCGGCACGCCGGAAGTTGAAGCGCAGGCAGTTGTGCTGTAGCAGGTCTTCCGGTTCCTGGGGGACGCCGTGGCGCTGCAGATACTCGGGCGATGCCACTACTACCTGGCCGGTGCCACCGATCCTGCGCGCAGTCAGCGGACTGTCCGGCAGATGGCCAAAGCGTACCGCCACGTCGGCCTGACCGCCGAGAATGTCGACGACTTCGTCGCCGAGGGTGAGGTCGACGACGATGTTCGGGTAACGGGCGCTGAAGGCTGCCACCAAGGGAACGATGGCCAGCCGCCCATGGCCAAGGGCGGCGCTGACCCGCAATCGGCCCCTTGGTACACCCTGGTCGGCGATGGCTTCTTCGACCTCGGCCATGTCGGCCAGGATGCGTCGGGCGCCGCGCAGGAAAGCCTCGCCCTCGGCAGTAAAGGTGATTGCTCGGGTGGTACGCAACAGCAGGCGGGTACCAAGACGTTGTTCGGTACGCGCGATGATCCGACTGACCGCCGAGGGTGTCAGCCCCAATGCACGCCCGGCGGCCGACAGGCTGCCTTCCTGCGCCACGGTGACGAACACGCCCATTTCACCTGATCTGCCGCTGAAGTCCATTTGTGCTCCTTACGCACAGGTGATTGCCAGAAATGCTATCTACCGCCTGAGAAAGCCGGATCGTAGCATTAGCGGCATAGATAAGGAGCTTTCCATGCGTATCAATCCACCACTTGTTGCACTCGCTATGGGTGCCTTTGGCATCGGCGTTACCGAGTTTGCCCCTATGGGCATGTTGCCGGGCATCGCTGAGGATCTCGGTGTTTCCATTCCCTGCGCAGGTCTGTTGGTCAGTGCTTACGCCCTGGGCGTACTGCTCGGCGCACCGCTGATGACCCTGACCACCGGCAGGATTCCCCGGCGCTATCTGCTGATCGGACTCATGGCGATTTTCACCCTGGGTAATCTGATGTCAGCCCTGGCGACCGACTACTACAGCCTCATGGTCGCCAGGGTGGTGACCTCACTGAACCACGGTGCGTTCTTTGGTGTCGGCTCCATCGTCGCTGCAAGCGTGGTCACCCCGCAGAAACGTGCCGGGGCGGTTGCGGCAATGTTCATGGGCCTGACCCTGGCGACCATTGGTGGTGTGCCGCTGGCCGCCTGGTTTGGCGAACTGTTCGGCTGGCGCACTGCATTCTGGGGTATTACCGGCCTCGGCGTGGTGGCCATGGCCGCGTTGTGGTTCGCCCTGCCCAACCTGCAGGCGCCGCAAAGCGTCGGGGTACTGGCCGAAATCCGGGTACTGGGCCGTGGTCCGGTGCTGGGGGCGTTGGCCCTGACGGTAGTCGGCTCGGGTGCCATGTTCACCGTCTTCACCTACATCGCACCGATCCTCAGCAGCGAGACCCATGCGTCCACCGCTTACATCACCGCCATGCTGGTGCTGTTCGGTGTGGGGTTGACGCTGGGCAACATGTGGGGCGGCAAGGCCGCCGACCGCTCGATAGATCGCACTCTGATCGTTTCGCTGAGCGTGTTGATTCTCGTCTTGCTGGCGTTCACCGTACTGATGCGTTGGCCGCTGCCGGCCGCCGTTGCCATCCTGATCTGGGGCATCGCCAGCTTCGCCCTGGTGCCACCACTACAGATGCGTGTCATGGAAGCTGCCAAGGACGCGCCCAATCTGGCCTCGGCGGTGAACATCGGTGCCTTCAACCTCGGCAACGCGATTGGTGCGGCACTGGGCGGAGCAGTGATCAATGCCGGGCTGGGTTATCCGGCGATTTCTCTGGCCGGGGCGGCAATGGCAGGTCTGGGGCTGCTGATGGTGCTGGCTTTCGCCTGGCGTTCCAGAACAATCGCAGCTGCAGCGGCATGACGATGGATGCGACTGGCCATCGCAAGTTGAAAGCGGCCCGTCATTGCGAGAAGGTCTGGCCCTCAAACTCCACTACGACCAATGATCCACATCGACGCTATCCGGCGCGCTATCGATTACATGGCCACCCCGTGGCAGCATTGAAACCGCACCGGCTGTTGCCGGTTTGAGTATCCGCTGCGGCGATGCCACACAATGGTGGGCACCGCCCTGGGCCGTTTTTTGGTACGTCAGGAAAGGGTGATGGGCGCCCGCTCCGTCTTGAATATTCGCATGATCAGGACAAAAAACAGCGGCACGAAAAAGATGGCCAAAAGCGTTCCCGAAAGCATGCCGCCGATGACCGCTGTGCCCAGTGCATGCTGGGCGCCCGCACCGGCGCCGCTGCCCAGCACGAGTGGAAGCACGCCCAGAATGAATGCCAGCGACGTCATCAGGATCGGGCGCAAGCGCATCCGCACGGCTTCCATTGTAGCGCTCAGCAGATCCTGGCCATCTTCGTAGAGATCCTTCGCAAACTCGACGATGAGGATGGCGTTTTTACAGGCCAGCCCAATGGTAGTGAGCAATCCGACCTGAAAGTAAATATCGTTGAACTTCCAGGTCAGGACAGCACCTGCCAGCACGCCAAATACGCCCAGGGGAATGACCAGGATCACCGAGAACGGGACTGCCCAGCTTTCATACAAGGCGGCCAGAGACAGAAACACAATAAGAATCGACAGCCCGTAGAGGATGCCAGTCTGGCCGCTCGATGCTTTTTCCTGACGCGACAAACCCGTCCATTCGTAGCCAATTCCGGCGGGAAGCTGTGCCACTGCAGCTTCGACAATCGCCATGGCTTCACCGCTGGAGGCGCGTCCGGGAAACGCCATGCCGAGAATCTCAATTGACGGCACGCCATTGTAGCGTTCCAGTCTTGGCGAAGCGGTTGCCCAGCTTGAAGTGGCAAACGAGGTGAATGGCACCATGGTGCCGGCGCTGTTGCGCACGTACCAACGGTCAATATCCGCGGGCAGCATTCGAAAGCGATCCTCACCCTGTAACATCACTTTCTTGACGCGGCCTTTGTCAATGAAGTCGTTGACGTAATTGCTCCCCCAAGCGGCCGAAATGGTGTTGTTGATGTCGGCCATGGAAACGCCTAATGCACCGGCCTTGAATGTGTCGACCTGCAATCGGTAGTCAGGCATATCCTCCAGTCCGTTGGGACGTACCGCTACCAGGCGTTGATCCTTGGTAAGTATTGCCAGCAGTTGGTTGCGTGCCTGCATCATAGCCGCGTGCCCGAGGTTGGCTTCGTCCTTGAGCATTAGATCGAACCCGGTGGCGTTGCCCAGTTCCGACACTGCCGGTGGCGCAAAGGCGAAAATCCTGGCGTCCCTGATGGTATTGAAAAAGGCACCCGCCTTGGCCGCAACGTCGGTCACACTCAGGCCGGGCTCTGTGCGTTCGTCCCAGGGTTTGAGTTGAACAAACGCAAAGCCCATATTCTGGCCGCTGCCGGCAAAGCTGAAACCTGACACCGAGAATACGCCTTGCACGGCGTCTTTCTGGTCGACCAGAAAGTGCTGTTCTACCTGTTTGATGATCTCGTCGGTTCGCGCCTTGGTGGCACCTGGCGGCAATTGCATGTTGGCGAAGAGCGTGCCCTGGTCTTCATTCGGTAGAAACCCGACCGGCAACTTCATGAAAACGACGACTACAAGCGCAACCACCACCGCATAAACGATCATGTACCACCACCCCTTGCTCAGCATGTGGCTGACGATGCCCTGGTATTGATGATTGCCGCGATCGAACGTGCGGTTGAACCAGCCAAAGAACCCCCGGGTGGCCAACCCATGCCCTTGGGCTACCGGTTTTAGCATTGTGGCGCACAAGGCCGGGGTGAGCACCAATGCAGCAAGTACCGACAACGACATGGCCGACACAATGGTGATCGAGAACTGACGATAAATAACGCCACTGGAGCCGCTGAAAAACGCCATGGGTACGAATACCGCTGCCAGCACCAAAGCAACACCAACCAATGCGCCGGTGATCTGATCCATCGACTTGCGTGTCGCCTCCCTGGGCGACAAACCGTCTTCGGTCATGACCCGCTCGACGTTTTCCACGACGACAATCGCGTCATCCACCAACAGCCCGATGGCGAGCACCATGGCAAACATGGTCAAGGTATTGATGGTGAAGCCACAGATGGCCAGGATGCCAAACGTACCCAGCAGCACCACAGGCACCGCAATGGTAGGGATCAGGGTGGCGCGCAGGTTCTGCATGAACAGGTACATGACCAGGAACACCAGCACCACTGCCTCGACCAAGGTGCGCACGACCTCTTCAATCGAGATGCGCACGAAGGGGGTGGTGTCATAGGGTTTATGCACCGTCATGCCCGCAGGGAAAAACGCTTGCAATTGCGCCAGGCGGGCATCGATCGCTTTGACAGTGTCCAGCGCATTGGCCCCCGTTGCCAGTTTGATCGCCAGACCGGCCGCAGGCTTACCGTTATAACGGCCCACCGTGTTATAGGTCTCGCTGCCCAATTCGATCCGGGCAACGTCTCGCAAGCGTACCCGCGAGCCGTCGGTGAGCGTACGCAGTACGATGTTCTCGAACTCCCCGGCCGTTCGCATGCGCGTCTGCGCGGTGATCGTGGCATTGATCTGTTGGTTGCTGGCCGAGGGCAGGCCACCCAGTTGACCCGCAGACACCTGAACGTTCTGCGCCTGGATAGCCGTTTTGACGTCCACGGGTGTCAGACTGAAACTGGTGAGCTTGTCAGGATCAAGCCAGATCCGCATGGCGTACTGGGATCCGAACAAGGTGGTGTCACCGACGCCGTCGACACGGCTGATGGCCTCCTGGACGTTCGCCGCTACATAGTCCGACAGATCGGAACCGTTCATGCTTGCGTCTTCGGACGTAAAAGCCAGTACGTTCAGAAAGTTGCTTGCAGATTTACTGACCGCTACGCCTTGTTGCTGTACCTCTTGCGGCAGTAACGGCGTGGCGAGTGCCAACTTGTTCTGCACCTGTACTTGCGCCGTATCCGGGTTCGTCCCGTTCTCGAAAGTCAACGTGATCGTCACAGTGCCCGAGGACTCGCTGGTCGAGGCCATGTAACTTAGCCGGTCCAACCCCTTCATCTTCTGTTCGATAACCTGGGTGACCGTGTCTTCCAGTGTCTTGGCTGAAGCACCAGGGTAGGTCGCGACAATCGCTACAGCCGGCGGAGCGATGGCCGGGTATTGCGCGATGGGCAGCGTCAGTACCGAGATAAGACCTGCCAGCATGACAATGATGGCAAGGACCCATGCAAAGATCGGACGATCAATAAAAAAGCGTGCCATGGTCGTCTATTGCCTATTGATTATCAGTGGTGGGTTGTGTGGCTTTCGCGGCTGAAAGATCGACAACAGAGTTTTTCGCTGACTGACTGGGGAACCAGGGCGTTACCTCGACTTCTACGCCGGGCGCCGCGCGTTGCTGCCCGTCCACGACCAACCGATCGCCGGCGTGCAAGCCGCTACGCACCAACCACTGATCGCCCATGGCGCGGTCGGTTTCCAATACCCGAAGCTCCAGCTTGTTACCGGCCCCCACCACATAGACCGTGGGTTTACCCGTGCTGTCGCGGCTGACAGCCTGCTGCGGCACCAGTAGCCCCTGTGCCTTTACCCCTGTTTGCAGTACCGCCCTTACATACATTCCAGGCAGCAGGTCCGCGTCAGGGTTTGGGAAGACAGCACGCAAAGTAATTGCCCCGGTGTCCTGATTCACCGTGACGTCAGAGAATTGCAGCTGCCCTTCAAGGGGATAAATCCGTCCATTTTCCAGTACCAGCGAGACCTTCGCCGCGTTAGCACCAGCCTTCTGGATTTCGCCCTTGGCAAGCGCTTCCTTGAGGTTGAGCAAGGCTGCACTGGGTTGAGTCACGTCTACGTAAATAGGGTCGAGCTGCTGAATAGTGGCCATCGCGGTGGACTGACTGGCCGTTACCAATGCGCCCGGTGTCACCGTTGACCGCCCTACCCGGCCGGAAATCGGTGCAACCACGTGGGCATAGGCCAGGTTGATACGACTGGTTTCGACATTCGCCTTTGCTGCGGCGACATCTGCCTGAAGCTCGCCCAGGCTGGCGACGGCATCGTCGTAATCCTGCTGGCTCACCGCTTTGATAGTGACCAGTTCCTTGTAGCGATCAGACTTGAGTCGAGCTGTCTTCAGGCTCGCTTGCGCCTTGGCCAGGGCCGCGACATTGCTGTCATAAGTGGCCTGGTAAGGGGCGGGATCAATTTCGTAAAGCGTCTGGCCGGCCTTTATGTCACTTCCCTCGCGAAAGTTTCGAGCCTTGATGATCCCGTTGACCTGAGGTCGTACGTCGGCGACGAGGTAGGAAACGGTGCGACCCGGTAATTCGGTGCTGAGCGCGACCGGTTGCGTCTGCACGGTGACTATCCCCACAACCGGTATGCCGGCTGCAGGCGGTGAGCCCATGGGGGGCTTGCCGCATGCGCTCAGCAGACACGAAATAATCATCAGGGTTTCGAGCGAGAGAAGAAGGGCTATACGCATGCTGGGGCTCCGACGAACGTGGCAGTTCGACCAATAACTATACGGTACGGTTCAGTATAGTTAATTGACCCTCGTTTGAAGTCAAGCAATACTGAACCGGTTGGTATGGATAAAAGAGGACCACGATGAGAGTCAAAACAGAAGCCAAGCGCGGCGAGATTCTCGCCGCCGCCTGTGAGGTGTTTCGCGATGCAGGCTTTGAAGGCGCTTCAATGGCCGATATCGCTACGCGAATTGGCGGCTCGAAAGCGACGCTTTACGGTTATTTCGGTTCCAAGGAAGAGCTATTCGTGGCTGCGATGCACGACGAAGCGATCAAAGAATTCGATCCGATTCTTTCGGCATTGGACAAGGAAGTAAGTGATGTGCAGCAGGCGCTGCAAATTTGCGGAGAGAAAATACTGGAGTTCCTTTGCTCGACAAGCAGAATCCAGACGTTGCGAGCCATCATCGCTCAGTCGGGAAGGACAGACATCGGCAAGCGTTTTTACGAATCCGGTCCCAAGGTAGGCCTGCAGAGGATTGCCGAGTTTCTTGAACGGCAGATGGCTCAAGGACGGCTCAAACGATCTGACGCGCTACTGGCGGCACTCCAACTCAAGGCGCTGCTTGAGTGTGAAACCGTCGCCCCCTTACTGTTGGGTACCGAAGCAACGCTTTCAAAATCGCAAATCAAAATCGCCGTAGAACGGGCCGTCACAACGTTTCTTGCAGCTTATGCGGTCGATAAATGCTGAGAGTGTTCAAGCGCCGTCTCGAAATCAAATGCTACTTCTGGCATAGCGCAAACATCCCTGCGTCAGCCTTCTCATGACCCGTACTGTCGCGCCAGGCCGGGCCACTGGCTGGCACAAATCGAGTAGCAGCACCCGGTTTCTGAACCTGTTCACCACTTGGGTAGCTGTTCGAGTTTGCGTGGATCATCGCCGCCTGGCCTGTTGTGCAATATTGCAGTTGTTTCTTGAATTCACGCTTGCTCCCACGCAACAGTGGCATTGTCGGCGCAATCAGGACAGATCCCAACGCGACACGAGAAGCGCAAACGCCGCAGCCAGTAAAAGAAATACTCCACTAGCGATAAAGGTGGCCTGATATCCAGCTCTGTCATAGAGCAACCCGCCCGCCGTCGCGCCTAGGGTGATTGCCAACTGAATCACCGCCACCATCAGACCACCTCCGGTTTCGGCATCTTGGGGGAGCGTGCGTGATAACCAGGTGAACCAACCGACAGGGGCGCACGTAGCAATCAGCCCCCACACTCCCAGCAGAACGGCTGTCGCCCACATTGAGCTGCCAAATACGAGTAGAGCCACAGTAATCCCCGACATCAAAAAGGGGATGATCATCAGCACGCTATAAAGGCTTCTGTTCAACACCGGGCCGATTACCATCGTGCCCAATAATCCGGCCATTCCGATAATCAGCAACAGCACGGAGAGCGCAGACACATCAACACGGGTCACCGACTCCAGAAACGGACGCAGATAGGTGAATAACGCAAACTGGCCCATAAACAAAAATGCCATGGCTGCCATACCCAACGAGACGTTGGCGTTACCTAACAGCCGAAACACTGCCCATGCAGATCCAGACCCGGTTTGCCCAGGCATTTTTGGCAACGTGAATGCCTGCCAGCAGAGCGCCACAGCGGCTAGCGGAACCACGCAGAAAAATGCTCCGCGCCAACCGATCAACCCACCCATAAAACTGCCAATGGGTGCTGCGACTGCGGTGGCAAGTGCCGTACCGCCCTGCATCAGCGCGATTGCTTTAGGCACAAAATGCTCGGGCGCAATACGCATCATGACGGCGGTCGACATTGACCAACTGCCACCAATGGCGATTCCCAATATCGCGCGCCCCATCATCAGTGTCGAGTAGTTCGGGGCAAAGGCCACCAAGGTGCCTGAGGCAATCATCAAGGCTGTGAAGAAAAGCAGAACCGGCTTGCGGTCGAGCCGGCGAATGGCTGAAGAGATGAACAGACTGGTGAAGACCGCGAAGAAGCCGGAAATTGAAATCGCCTGCCCGGCCTGCCCCTCTGTCAGCGCCAGATCGTCGGCAATGGGAGTGAGCAGGCTCACCGGCAGAAACTCCGAAGTCACCAGGGCGAAGGCGCACAGCGACATCGCCAGGACAGCTCCCCATACCTGTCGGCTTGCGACCTGGATGGGTAAAGTAGTACTGCTCATCTGGTTAGCTCCTATGGGTGAAGCGCCAACGCCCGCGAAACCGGTGGCGTCGCAATCGTTGTGCGGGTACGTGCCGTGAGGATTGATCCGCGGCTCAGAACGGTTGACCCGGATAAAATCAACAGGCCCCACTCAATTACAGAGCCAGGGGCCAGCGTCTCAGTTGCCTGATCGCCCAGCGATAAATGTCACTTGAGAGTGTCCTGGAAGAAGGAAGCCAGTTTGGCAAACGGGATTAGACCGACCCGGTCATAGAGATCCACATGGCCCGCACCTGGAATGATGACCAGCTCTTTGGGCTTGCCAGCCAGTCGATACGCCTCTTCACTGAACTCACGCGAGTGAGCATTTTCACCGGCGATGAACAGCATCGGGCGCGGCGAGATGGTCTCGATATCGTTGAACGGATAGAAGTTCATGAACTTGACGTTGCTGGTCAGCGTCGGGTGAGTAGTCAGTAACGGCGACTGGCCTTTGGGGGTGAACTCACCGCGTGGCGTGCGGTAGAAATCGTAGAACTCGCGCTCGATCGCGTTGGATTTGTCTGTCAGTTCATGGACTGTTCCGCTGGTGTACTTGACGTCGCCACCGATGAACTCGACATAGCGCTGCTCGGCAGCGGCGGCGACAGCTTGCTTCCTTTGCTCGACAGTAACGGAATGCTTCAGGCCATTTCGGTTGGCCGCGCCCATGTCATACATACTGACCGTGGCGATGGCCCTCATCCTCGGGTCGATCTTGGCAGCGCTGATGACGAAGCTCGCGCTCCCACAAATGCCCAACATGCCAATCCGCGTTCGATCAATGAATGTCTGCGTACCCAGGTAATCCACGGCCGCACTGAAGTCTTCTGCATAAATTTCCGGCGAGACCGCATTGCGCGGCAGACCATCACTTTCGCCCCAGAACGACAGATCGATGGCAAGCGTCACGAAACCTTGCTCCGCCAGTTTTTGCGCGTAGAGATTCGAGCTTTGCTCTTTGACCGCGCCCATGGGATGGCCAACGATTATCGCAGCGCTTTTACTGCCGGGTTTCAGATCTTTCGGAACAAACAGATTCCCCGCAGTTTTCATTCGGTACTGATTGTTGAAGGTCACGTGTTGCATCGTGACCTTCTCACTTTTGTAAAAGTTATCGGCTCCGTTAGACATGTCTGCCCCCAGTGCGCAGAGCGACGTCATCAGAAGGCCAAGCAAGGTAACCAGTTTTCTCATGAGGTGCTCCCTGTCAATGAATAAGTGCCGATCGACTCGGTTGCCGGGTCTGGATCAGCGAAGGGTATGCGCCCTGCCTGTGGCTACAGGTGAGGCTTGCCCTATTCTCGGGGAATACGTCATGCTTGATAACCTAATGAAAGCTTGTTGAACCTATTAGTAGAGCTAATCAATATCGATAGGCGGGCTTCGATGCCACGACACAATCTCAACGATCTACTGGCCTTCGTAACGGTCGCCAGAGAAGGCAGCTTTACTCGAGCGGCTGCGCATTTGGGCGTGACGCAATCTGCGCTGAGTCAGGCGGTTTCCGGGCTTGAAAAGCGCTTGAAGATTCGTTTGCTTACGCGCACCACTCGTAGCGTTTCGCCGACCAGTGCGGGTGACCGCCTGATGCACGCCATAGGTCATCGCTTCGATGAGATAGAGGCCGAGCTGGATGCGTTGACCGAGCTTCGTGACAAACCCGCTGGCACGGTGCGCATTACCTGCGGCGATTTTGTTCTGAAGACATGCCTGCTGCCGCGACTCACGCCTTTACTCCTCGAATACCCCGATATAAAAGTTGAGTTTGATATCAACTATGGCTTCCGAGACATCGTTGCCGACCGCTTTGACGCAGGCATAAGATTTGGCGACACCGTCGACAAAGATATGATCGCCGTTCCGATTGGACCGCAGGTACGGATGGCAGCAGTGGCATCGCCATCCTATTTCGCCCACTACCCTGAGCCGAAGAAGCCCCAGGATCTGGTGAATCACCGTTGTATCGACATACGCTATCCGACTCTCGGCGGACTTGACGCCTGGGAGTTTGAAAAACGTGGTCGAACGATCAACGTGCGTGTGGCTGGGCAGGTCATTGTGAACACCAGTGCACATGTCCCGCTGGCGGCAGTTAACGGCTTGGGTATCGCCTATTTACCGGAGGAAGAATTTGCTCCGTACCTTGAAGATGGCCGCCTGATAAGGGTACTGGAAGACTGGTGCCCTTTGTTCTCGGGTTATCACCTGTACTATCCAAGCCGTCGACTGCCAACTCCGGCCTTTTCGCTTGTTCTGAATGCGCTTCGGGTCACCTGAACAACAACCACGAGACACGCCAAGGCATGTCTCGTGATTGCGGTCGATCGACGGCGGGTACCTGGACACGACCGTTAGCGGGCGGTATCGATGATCTGGCCTCCGTCAGGCGTGAGGCTGTATCCCGTCAGGAACTGCGCATCCTTGCTGGCCAGGAACAAGACCACCGGCGCAATATCCTTTTCCGGTGATCCATAACGGCCAAGTGCGTTAGTGGGTGCAGGCACATCGACCGCCGTCCCCCAAGTGTCAGCGACAGGCATGACATTGTTGACAGTGATTTTGTCGGCCCCCCACTCCCTGGCGGCCGTACGAGTCAGCGCCCGTACCGCCTCCTTTGCCATGTTGTAAGGCGTATAGCCCTGCATGCCAATAAGACCGGCCAGGGAAGCGAAATTGATGACCCTGCCCTCGCCGCTGGCTTTGAGATGGGGGTAGCACGCCTGCATCGATCGCAGATAAGCAATCGGGCCCATTTCAAAATTACGCTGCAACTGCTCGACGGATAGCTCGACCACCGATGAAAAAACCACAGAGGGATCGAAAGCATTGTTCACCAGAATGTCGATCCGGCCATAGGCTGCCAACACCTCGTCGACGGCTGCAGTGATTTGATCAGGATTAGCGACATCACAAACGATTCCGAGGGCGAAGCCGCCTGCGGCCTGGATATCCGCAACCACCTGATCGACATTTTCAGCCGTGCGTGAAACGACCGCGACCTTTGCGCCCTGCGCCGCAAAAAGCCTTGCGGTGGCTCGGCCGATACCACGACCGGCGCCGGTAACAATCGCAACTTTTCCACTTAGTCGAGTCATAGTGTTCCCCATTATTCAAGAATCGTTTGGATAAACGCCGCCGGTGCGTAAGGCGACGGAAGTTCGCGAACGGTGTTTTGTGTCACGAAGGAGGCGACCAGGAGAATGAGCCCTGCTGCGGCCGGGATTGAACCTTTCGGCTTGTTGACAGCCAGGTGTGCGAAAGCTGAGAGAAGCAGGTGGTAAAACATGCCGGCATAGGCAAGGTCACTAAGCGCCAGATTGACACGCGATAAAATCGCAGCGGGCCCGAGTATCTTGACCACGATCATGAGAGGCACAAGGTGGGACGCTGAATACCCCAACTCCGCTTGCGCATTCCGAACAAAGTCTGCTTTGGCGATATACAAACAGGCAGAAGCGAAATAAAGCAGCGACAGCAGTGCCGTGCTGATCCAGTAAATATAATTTACGATCATGAGATAGTCCTGAGCAGATATCGTTACGTCGACTTAGAGCAAAGATGTCGTCTAATATGAAAGTCTGCAAGTAGGATGAAAAAGTGGTGCTTAGTATGGAAAACCAGACTAACGATGGCGATCAGAGCAACATGCACGAGGAGATGCGGCGCGCGTTTTCGCTGCTTTCAGGCAAGTGGAAACTGGAAATCATGTGGCTGCTAAATCAGCGAATTTATCGTTTTGGAGAACTGCGCAAGGCGATCAATGGCATCACACAACACATGCTGACGGCACAACTTCGGGAGCTTGAGAGCGATGGTCTCATCTCGCGAACGGTCTTCGCAGAAGTCCCCCCGCGCGTTGAATATGAAATGACGGCAAAAGCTCGTGCACTTGGGCCGACGATGGAAGCGCTGTCGACATGGTGGAACGAGTACGGGAAAGGCTTGCCGGTGAAGGCTGCCTCACGTGGCCGTAAAGCGAAAAGTACCTAGTGTCCTGTTTTCTAAATACGTTCTCTTTTGACGAGCGGCCGTTGTTGTCAGACAAGGCGCGGCGACGAGTCATAGCAGGGCAACGGCTAGGAGTCGCAACGCCGCCTGGCGACAACACACGCCGTCAACAGTGAACAGCTTATTTCGTAAACAGGACACTAGCGCCGGGTGCTCCGACAAATGAGACGCTTGGGGCTTTCGCCTGTCAACCAGCCGGGAAACCAGACTGCTCCCTGACGGCAGCAACGGCATCGAGCAACGATGCAGGATCGTACAGGAATGCCTGTGACCATCGATAAAGACCGTTCAGCGGTGAAACACAACGTTGCTCAGGGCGCTGCGCCATTTGTGTTGTCACCCGGCAGCGCAGTGCCCATGAACGGTCATTGGCACTGCGCACCTTAAGAGCCCGGCGGATTCAACCGCCCATCCAGCCCGAATCGCTCCTGCACCACCAGCTCGTAAAGCCCGTTCGCCAACGCCGGGTTAACCAGCAAATTCCAGCTATGGCGCGACACACTGGAAGGAATCAGGACAAAGGGATGCTGTACCAACAGGCTCGCGCCAAAGGCCTGTTGGCTGCGGCTGGGGGTGCCGGGGATCAACCAGTTGGGATTGGGGATGTCCTCCGGGCGAACCCGGTGAATTCTGGAGGTATCCAGCACGCGAGCTGCCGTCAGTGTATGGGGTACGCAGTCGAGCGCAGCAAAGCCCTTGTGCACCGCCACCTCCAGAATGGCGGTCGCAGCATCAAGGCTGGTGTAGACCACTTGCAGCCCCTTGGGATTCCAGCGCCCGCCGCTGCCTTCTGCGCCGATGCCGCTGTTCCAGGTAGCGGCATGCCGGGCCTGGTCGAGACGCCAGAAATGAACGTCCGTGCTCAAGGGGTCGGTCAGCATCAATAGACCCCGTATTCGAGCCGATGGAGAAAATCCGTTACCAGTTCATAGCCGACCGGATTGGACAGCAGGTCGATGGGCGTTTCGCCGTCCAGGCCCAGTGCGGGCTTGATCATCCACTCCTCCGCCAGCTGGCGCGTGCCGAAAACCTCCTGGGCCTTTTCCAGCACCTGAGCGTAGTAAAGGGCACGAGCGCTCTGTTCCTGATTCAGGGACTCGTCCTTGTTCTTCATCCGCCGCGCCAGGGTACGGTCGGACAGGCCAAATATCTTGGACAGCACGTTATTACGCTTGAAGGCGTCTACCGACTCCACCAATTCAATGACTGAGCTCAGCGGGAATCCGGTTTTCGTCGCACGGAACACTTCCATGCGGTCATCGGTATCGGTATCAGGCAATAGCAAGGCGATAATGGGCGGATAGGTACCGGAAGGTGCTGCATGGGCGACAACGTATTGCCCTCCGGGCGACTCGACTGCAACCGCCCGTGCCTGGGCCTTTACCGCAGGCTTGCTCGCTCGCTTTGTCGTGGCATTTTTTGTACCCGGTTTTGCCGCCTCAGCCTTCACCTTGGCTGCTTTTGGTGAAGCCTTGGCGGATTCCAGGCTCTCTGCTGTAGCAGTCATCGCTTTCTCCCTCGTACTGGGACATATGGCAATAATAATAGTGCCGTTTGGCAAAACAGCCAACCACCATGCTCTGTAGGAAAGGCTTATGTATCACCCTGGGTCATTTGAAGAACTGACTCGGCGTCTTGCCAAACTGTTTTTTGAACATGGTAGTAAAGGCGCTGGGGCTGTCGTAGCCCAGTTCACCGGCGATATCGATGATTTTCTCGCCGACGGCAATGCGTTCCAGAGCCAGGAGCAACCGGGCCTGTTGCCGCCATTGGCCGAAGGTCATGCCGGTTTCCCTGTGGAACAGACGCTGGATGGTCTTTTCATCCAGGCCCAGGCGCGCGCTCCAGTCAGCCAGTGTTGATCCATCCCCCGGATCGCGCTGCAAGGTCGAGCAGATGTCGTAGATACGTGGATCGGCCGGCTGAGGCAGGTGCAGTGGCAGCACCGGCAGGATCGCCAGTTCATCCAGGATCAAGCGCATGACCCTGGCTTCTCGTGAGTCCGGATCAACGGGATGGGCAATGTCCACCGACGCCTTGATCAGCTCACTCAACAGCGGCGAGATACTGACCGCCCGGGTTTGTGTCGGCATGCCGGGAAACCGCTCAGGATGCACGAACACGCTGCGCATTTTCACCGCGCCGACACAACGAACCGAGTGCTCCTGCCCCGCTGGCATCCAGACCCCACGGCTGGGCGGCACCGTCCATTGGTCGAGCGCCGAATACACCACCATGACCCCCTCGATGGCATAGATCAACTGATGCTTGGCATGGGCATGCGGTTCGATAAGCCAGTTTTCCGGGTAATCGGTGGCACTGCTGCTGACCGTCCAGACCCGTTGATCCAACTCGATCAGAAACTCTTTCTGCGACTTGACCATAATGCCCTTTTTGCGAAAGTAAGCGCCCGAACAGCGCGAGACAGGCAAGCATCGCAAATCTAGCATAGTTCCCTGTCATGAGCTGCGACAGTTCGCCACATGACGCTACGCACAGCCCTCCCCTTTACAGTCCGGAAGACCTGCGATGTCCATCAGTACAACCTCCTCTGCAACAACCGCCTCGGTTGCCAGCCAAGCCAGCCCGTTAGTCATGCGCATAATCGGAGCCTGCGCCCTGGCGCACCTGATCAATGACCTGATCCAGGCAGTGCTGCCTTCGATCTACCCCATGCTCAAGGCCAACTATGGCCTGACGTTCACTCAGGTGGGCCTGATCACCCTCACTTTCCAACTGACCGCCTCACTGCTACAGCCGTGGATTGGTTATCACACGGATCGTCATCCCAAGCCCTGGCTGTTGCCTGCGGGTATGGTCTGCACGCTGATCGGCATTCTGATGCTGGCTTTTGTCGGCAGCTTTACGGCGATTCTCGTTGCCTCGGCGCTGGTGGGAGTCGGCTCCTCGACTTTTCACCCGGAGACTTCCCGGGTTGCCCGTCTCGCCTCGGGCGGCCGCTATGGCCTGGCCCAGTCAACCTTTCAGGTCGGCGGTAACGCGGGCAGTGCTTTCGGCCCTCTGCTCGCCGCAGTCATCATCATCCCCTACGGCCAGGGCAACGTGGCCTGGTTCGGTCTGTTTGCCGCCTTCGCCATCCTCGTGCTGTTCGGCCTGAGCCGCTGGTACCGCGAGCACCTGAACCTGTTCAAGCTCAAGCAAGGCAGCCAGGCCACCCATGGTCTGTCCCGGCAGCGCGTGACCTTTGCCCTGTTCGTGCTGGCATTGCTGGTGTTCTCGAAATACTTCTACATGACCAGTTTCACCAGCTACTTCACCTTCTACCTGATCGAGAAATTCGACCTCTCCGTCGCCAGCTCACAGTTGTATCTGTTCCTGTTTCTCGGCTCCGTTGCCGCCGGAACGTTCTTTGGCGGTCCTATCGGTGACCGCATCGGCCGCAAGAAAGTGATCTGGTGTTCCATTCTCGGCGCCGCGCCCTTCACCCTGGCGCTGCCGTATGTGGACCTGTTCTGGACCGGCGTACTGAGTATGCTGATTGGCTTCATCCTGGCCTCGGCGTTTTCCGCCATCGTGGTCTTCGCCCAGGAACTGGTACCGGGCAATGTCGGCATGATTGCCGGGATATTTTTCGGCCTGATGTTCGGCTTCGGCGGGATTGGTGCTGCGCTGCTCGGCCATCTGGCGGACATCCGTGGCATCGAATACGTGTACACCCTGTGCTCGTACCTGCCGCTGATTGGCGTGCTGACGATTCTGTTGCCGTCGACCAAGGGGGTTTGAATCTCGAGTCGGAAAACAGCTTTTCCGTGGAACCGGCTTCAGCCGCGAAGGCGCAGACAGGATCTATATATTTCTACCGTCTGACCGTTTGCCTTCCCGGCTAAAGCCGCTGCCAAATGGAGCAATATGTCTGCTCTCTCATGACCATGCACCTCTGCCATCTTCGGATGGGCTTTTCCGTTGACTACGAGGACTACCCGTTCCATGTATCTGAGGCAGAATGCACGGCCTGACGGTCGAGGGCTGATCATCGAAACATCAACAATCAGCGGCGGAGCCAACATGAACGACGACACGACGGGGTTGCCTGATCTTCTGGCACCGGGACTATCCGTAGTCTTTTGCGGGTTGAATCCCGGGTTGAGCTCCGCCCTCGAACAGCGTCACTTCCTCAACCGCAGCAACCGCTTCTGGCGCACGCTGCATCTGGCGGGTTTCACCACTGAGCAGCTAAGCCCCCTTGAGGACAACCGGGTTCTCGAGTTCGGCTGCGGCCTGACCACGGTGGTGCCCCGGGCCACGACCTCCGCACAGGCGGTGAAAGCCCAAGAATATCGTGATGCGGCGCAGGCTCTGGAAGACAAGATCGCCCAGTGGCAGCCGACGTATGTCGCCTTTCTCGGCAAACCCGCTTATGCCGCCATCACCGGCCAACGCGAGATTCACTGGGGTGCGCAGGCGCAAGGCTTCGTTGAAGCCAAGGTCTGGGTATTACCCAACCCCAGCGGTCTGAACCGCTCCTTCAGCCTGGATCGGCTTGTTGAGGCTTACCGTGAACTGCGAATTGCGGCTTTTACCCATCCCGGCTGATAATCATTGCGGCATTCAATGACTTCATAGCGCAGAGGCTCAGCCAGGAAAGCGCAGCCATAACCGACATATTTCTATCGTCGTTCATATTGCCTTCCCGGCTAAAGCCGGTCCTACAGATCAAGCGATGCCCATCCAGCCGTCGCACACAGCACCATCCGGCTTGCCGATGGAACGTCCGCCCTCGTCGGACGTCATCAATAGATGATCCCCGCCCCGCTTCAACTGACAAGGATGAAGGTTTGCCTATGTCTGCCTGCCCGAGCTTTACCCTCATATCGTTACCGGCTACCGCAGCCAGTGGGTACCAACCGTTATGAGTTTCAGTATCTGGGTCGCCGTATTGGGCGCGGTGTTATTGATCCTGGCCCTGACCTCCTCTTATTTGCGCTGGATGCCCGTGACCACTTCGGTTGTCTGCCTGGCATTGGGCATCGCCATCGGCCCCGGCGGATTGATGCTGCTGCACCTGGACCTCAAGCAGAGCGCCAGCTGGATGGAACACCTGACCGAGGTAGCGGTGCTGTTCTCCCTGTTCGTCAGCGGCCTCAAGCTCAGGCTGCCGCTGACCAGTCGCAGTTGGCGCGTTGCGTTCGGCCTGGCCGGACCGGTGATGGTGCTGTGTATTGCCGGGGTCAGCCTGGTGCTGCATTACGGCCTGCAGCTTTCCTGGGGCGTGTCGGTGCTGGTTGGCGCGATCCTGGCACCCACCGACCCGGTACTGGCGACGCTGGTACAGGTCAACGACGCCCAGGACTATGACCGGGTGCGTTTCGGCCTGTCCGGTGAAGCCGGACTCAATGACGGCGTGGCCTTTCCCTTTGTGATCCTCGGCTTGCTGCTCCTGATGGCGCCGCAGACCAGCGACGCCTGGCTGAGCGACTGGGTCTGGGTCAATGTGCTCTGGGCCGTCCCTGCCGGGCTGCTCTGTGGTTACTGGATGGGCCGCGGGCTGGGGCGCCTGACGTTGCTTCTGCGCACCCGCCATGCCGACAGCACGGTGTCGCCCAACGACTATCTGACCCTGGCCCTGATCGCCCTGGCTTATGTCGTGGCCGAGTTGATCCATGGCTACGGGTTTCTCGCGGTGTTCGCCGCCGGGCTTGGGTTGCGCCAGGCAGAAGTGCATTCAAGTGCCGATGCGCAAACGCCCGCCGAGCATCTGGTACAGCCTGTGGTCGGGCATCAGCATATCGACCCCGACAAGGCGGTCCATGGCGATATCGAAGAACTGGAGGAAACACAGGTCGCAGCAGGGATAATGCTGGGCGATATGCTCGCCTTCGGCAGCCTGGTGGAGCGCTCCATGGAAGTGTTCATCGTGACCCTGCTCGGCGTGGTCCTGCCCTTGTACTGGGACTGGCACGCATTGATCGTCGCGGCGCTGTTATTTCTGCTGATCCGTCCGCTGAGCGTGCTGCTGATCCCCTGGGGAGCCCTGCTCGGCGGCCATCAGCGCCTGTTGCTCGGCTGGTTCGGCATCCGTGGCATCGGTAGCCTCTACTACCTGTTCTACGCTCTGAATCACGACCTCGCTCCTGACATCGCCGCATCGAGTACCGATCTCACTCTGTCAGTGGTGGCCCTGAGCATCCTCATCCATGGCCTGACCACCCAACCGCTGCTGGCCCACTACGAGCGCAAAAAACAGCAGCGAGACAGATGAAGCCGTCAAGGAACCCTCAAGAGCGGCCGAAGTCGCATAGTGATCGACGCCGCAACAGGCGTGCACCCGGCTCCTGACAAGGAATTTGCATGCCCGCATCTCTACCCAGACTGACCCTCCTCGGCCTGACGCTGTCACTGGCCGCGCTGAGCGGCTGCGGCAAGGAAAAACCGCCTGCGCCGGTCCTTCCCAGGGTTCAGGTACAGGCGGTCAAGGAAGTCGATTACGCCTCCCAGGTCAATCTCACCGGCGATATCCAGGCGCGGGTGCAAACCCAGTTGTCCTTTCGCGTGGGCGGCAAGATCATCCAGCGCTCGGTCGATGTCGGAGACAGGATCTCCGCCCGGCAGGTACTGGCCCGGCTTGACCCCAAGGATTTGCAGACCAGTGTCGACTCAGCCGTGGCCGCCGTCGCCGCCGAACAGGCACGGGTCACCCAGGCCAGCGCAGCCTTTGTGCGCCAGGAAAAACTTTTGCCCAAAGGCTACACCAGCCGCAGCGAATATGACTCGGCCCAGGCAGCGTTGCGCAGCAGCCAGAGCGCCCTGAAAGCGGCCCAGGCGCAACTGGCCAGTGCCCGTGAACAGCTCAGCTACACCGCGTTGATTGCCGAGGCGCCAGGCGTGATTACGGCGCGTCAGGCTGAGGTCGGGCAAGTGGTCCAGGCGACCATGCCGATCTTCAGCCTGGCCCGGGATGGCGAGCGCGATGCAGTGTTCAACGTCTATGAGTCACTGTTTGTGCAGCCGGCCAATGATCAACCCGTACAGGTTTCGCTGCTGGACAACCCTGAGGTCAACACCTTCGGCAAGGTCCGCGAGGTTACGCCTGCCGTATCTGCCGAGACCGGCACCCTGCAAGTAAAAATCGCTTTGACGCAGTTGCCGCCGGGCATGGACCTAGGTTCAGTAGTCAGCGTCGCACTGAGCACATCCGGCAAGAGCAGCGTCGAACTGCCCTGGGCGGCCTTGACCAAAGGCCTGGGCGATCAACTGGGCAAGCCTGCCGTGTGGATCGTTGACGACCAGGGCAAGGCCAATCTGCGTGGCGTCACTGTCGGGCGTTACCTGACCGCCAAGGTGATCATCAGCGACGGCTTGAAAAACGGCGAAAAAGTCGTGGTCGCTGGCGGGCAGCTGCTGCATCCGGACATGCAGGTCGAAATCGCCGAGACCAAGGCCGGAGCGCAGCCATGAAACGATTGCCCTGTCTGCTCTTGCTCGGCCTGCTCGGCGCCTGCAGCAAGGAAGAACCGCCACCGGAGCCGGTACGGCCCGTGCTGTTCGTCGATGTGCAGCCGATCTCCCAGGAAAGCCTGGGGCGCTTTGCCGGCAATATCGAAGCGCGCTATGAAAGCACCCTGGGTTTCCGTATTTCCGGGCGCATCGCCCGGCGCTATGTCGACGTCGGCAGTGAGGTGGACAAGGACACCCTGTTGGCGACCCTCGACCCCACCGATCAGCAAAACAACCTGCGTGCCAGCCAGGGTGACCTGGCGCGTATCGAAGCGCAGTGGATCAACAGCCAGGCCAACGCCCGGCGCCAGCAGGAGCTGTTTGATCGTGGCGTCGGTGCCCAGGCGCAACTGGACATTGCCCTGACCGACCTGAAAACCACCCGCTCGTCCCTGGAGCAGGCGCAGGCTGCTGCTCGCCAGGCTCAGGATCAATTGGGCTACAGCGAGTTGCGCGCCGATCACGCGGCTGTGGTTACTCACTGGCAGGTCGAGGCCGGCCAAGTGGTCAGCGCCGGTCAGGAAGTAGTGACCCTGGCTCGCCCGGATATCAAGGAAGCAGTGATCGACCTGCCCGACTCGGTGGTGGACCAGCTACCGGCAGGCGTCGAGTTCAAGGTCGCCAGCCAACTGGCCCCGGAGGTCAACACGCTGGCGACCCTGCGTGAAATCGAACCACAGGCCGACCGTACCACCCGCACGCGCCGCGCGCGCCTGACGCTGGCCGAGACACCGGACGCTTTGCGTCTCGGTACCGCCATCAGCGTGACCATCAGTTCGACCATCGCCACTCGTATCGAGCTGCCCGTCGGCGCCCTGCAGGAGGTCGATGGCAAGGCCCAGGTATGGATCGTCGACAAACACAGCCAGACCGTCACTCCACGCCCGATCAGCATTGCCAGCCGCAATGCCGACAGCGTGGTTCTCAACGGCGGTGTGCAGGCCGGGGAGCGTGTGGTGAGTGCCGGAGTGAACAGCCTGAAACCGGGGCAGAAAGTCAAAGTCGATGAGGAAAGCCCGCGATGAAAGGGAGTTTCAACCTGTCCGAGTGGGCCATCAAGCATCAGTCGTTCGTCTGGTACCTGATGTTCGTCGCCCTGCTCATGGGCGTGTATTCCTATATGAACCTGGGCCGGGAAGAAGATCCTTCCTTCACCATCAAGACCATGGTCATACAGACCCGCTGGCCCGGCGCAACGGTGGACGAAACCCTCGAACAGGTCACCGACCGCATCGAGAAAAAACTCGAAGAGCTGGACTCCCTCGACTATGTGAAAAGCTACACCCGCCCCGGCGAATCCACCATCATGCTCAACCTGCTCGATACCACCGACGCCAAGGCGATTCCGGAAATCTGGTATCAAGTGCGCAAGAAAATCGACGATATTCGCGGCCAGTTCCCCCAGGGCATACAGGGGCCGGCGTTCAACGACGAATTCGGCGATGTCTACGGCTCGATCTATGCCTTCACCGCCGACGGTTTCACCATGCGCCAGCTGCGTGACTACGTGGAGCAGGTGCGTGCAGAGATTCGCGAGGTGCCGGGCCTGGGCAAGGTCGAGATGATCGGCCAGCAGGACGAAGTCCTATACCTGAATTTCTCCACCCGCAAACTGGCTGCCCTGGGCCTGGATCAGCGTCAGGTAGTGCAGAGCCTGCAAGCACAGAATACCGTCACCCCAGCCGGCGTCATCGAAGCCGGCCCGGAGCGGATCTCGGTGCGCACCTCGGGGCAATTCGCTTCGGAGAAAGACCTCGCCGAGGTCAATCTGCGCCTCAACAACCGTTTCTATCGCCTGAGCGATATCGCCGACATCACCCGCGGTTACGCCGATCCGCCCAAGCCCCTGTTCCGCTTTAACGGCAAGCCCGCCATCGGTCTGGCCATTGCCATGAAGAAAGGCGGCAATATCCAGGATTTCGGCAAGGCGCTGCATGCGCGCATGGACAGCGCCACGGCGAACCTGCCAGTGGGTGTCGGGGTCAATAACGTTTCGGATCAGGCCGAAGTGGTGGAAAAGGCCGTCGGCGGTTTTACCAGTGCGCTGTTCGAGGCCGTGGTGATCGTACTGATCGTCAGCTTCGTCAGCCTGGGCGTACGCGCAGGTCTGGTGGTGGCCTGCTCTATCCCGCTGGTGCTGGCCATGGTCTTCGTGTTCATGGAGTACAGCGGCATCACCATGCAGCGGATTTCTCTCGGTGCGCTGATCATCGCTCTGGGTCTATTGGTGGATGACGCGATGATCACCGTGGAGATGATGGTTACGCGCCTGGAACTGGGTGACTCCAAGGAAAAGGCCGCCACCTTCGCCTACACCTCCACGGCCTTCCCGATGCTCACCGGCACCCTCGTCACCGTCGCCGGTTTCGTGCCCATTGGCCTCAACGCCAGTTCAGCCGGTGAATACACCTTTACCCTGTTCGCCGTGATTGCCGTGGCGATGCTGGTGTCCTGGGTGGTCGCGGTGCTGTTCGCACCAGTGATCGGTGTGCATATCCTCAGCAGCGAATTGAAGAAGAAAAAGAAAGAGGACGGGCGCATCGCCCGGGGCTTCAACAGCAGCATGTACTGGGCCATGCGTCATCGCTGGCTGACCATTGCGTTCACGATTCTGCTGTTTGTTGGCGCCGTGTTTTCCATGCAGTTCGTGCAGAACCAGTTTTTCCCCTCCTCGGACCGCCCGGAAATCCTCGTCGACCTGAACCTGCCGCAGAACGCCTCGATCAACGAGACCCGGAAGGTGGTCGATCGCCTGGAAGCCACCTTCAAGGACGATCCGGATATCGTACGCTGGAGCACCTACATCGGTCAGGGCGCCGTACGCTTTTATCTTCCGTTGGACCAGCAACTTGAAAACCCCTTCTATGCCCAACTGGTCATCGTCAGCAAAGGCCTGGAAGAACGTGCCGCCCTCACCGCTCGCCTGAACAAGCGCTTGCGCGAGGATTTCGTCGGCATCGGCAGTTACGTCCAGCCCCTGGAAATGGGTCCGCCAGTTGGACGGCCGTTGCAGTATCGGGTCAGCGGCGAGAACATCGACAAGGTCCGTCAGCACGCCATTGAACTGGCCACCCTGCTGAACAAGAACCCCCATGTCGGCGAAATGATCTACGACTGGAATGAGCCGGGCAAAGTCCTGCGCATCGATATCAATCAGGACAAGGCACGGCAACTGGGCCTGTCTTCCGAGGACGTGGCGCAGTTGATGAACAGCATTGTCAGCGGCTCGCCGGTGACCCAGGTGCGCGACGATATCTACCTGATCAATGTCGTCGGCCGTGCCGAAGATGCCGAACGTGGCTCGCCGGAAACCCTGCAAAATCTGCAGATCGTCACGCCAGGCGGTACTTCGATTCCATTGCTGGCCTTCGCCACCGTGGGCTATGAGCTAGAGCAGCCCCTGGTCTGGCGACGCGACCGCAAGCCGACCATTACCGTGAAAGCAGCAGTCAGTGACGACCTGCAGCCCACCGACCTGGTCAAACAACTCAAGCCAGAAATAGACAAATTCAACGCTGGCCTGCCAACGGGCTACAAGGTCGCCACCGGCGGCACCGTAGAAGAAAGCGCCAAGGCCCAGGGACCGATTGCCAAGGTCGTGCCCCTGATGATCTTCCTCATGGCGACCTTCCTGATGATTCAGCTGCAAAGCGTGCAGAAGATGTTCCTGGTTGCCAGCGTCGCGCCGCTGGGGCTGATCGGCGTCGTTCTGGCGCTGATCCCCACTGGCACGCCGCTTGGTTTTGTGGCGATCCTTGGTGTGCTGGCGCTGATCGGCATCATCATTCGCAACTCGGTGATCCTGGTCACCCAGATCGGTGCCTACGAACGTGACGGCTACCTGCCCTGGGACGCCGTGGCCGAAGCCACCCGCCACCGCCGCCGCCCGATCCTGTTGACCGCTGCCGCTGCCAGCCTGGGCATGATTCCCATCGCCCGTGAAGTGTTCTGGGGGCCCATGGCTTACGCAATGATCGGCGGTATCATTATCGCCACCCTGCTGACCCTGCTATTCCTGCCGGCCCTTTATGTGACCTGGTATCGGATCAAGGAGCCTTCGGAGGAGCAGCGGCGGGAGGCCAAAGTACCTGGCAGTAAAGGCGACTGAACGGCAAGAGAAGAAAGCCGGCTCATAGGAGCGGATCAGCCGGCTATCCGAGAAAGCGGTGTATCAGATAGACCCATTCGCACCCTGCGGCGGCTCCTGTAAACCCTGTCTGCTGTACAACAGCACGGTGCCAGGGACACTGCACAGGCGTTGACTCGCATCAATAAAACCCGACGCCAACCCCGCTACCCTGCCCGGCTTTTGCGAGCCGCAACCGCCATGCCTCTCTCTACTCCAGAACTGCTCGCCCCCGCTGGCACCCTGAAAAACATGCGTTATGCCTTTGCCTATGGCGCCGATGCCGTGTATGCCGGGCAGCCGCGCTACAGCCTGCGCGTGCGCAACAATGAATTCGATCACGCCAACCTGGCGCTGGGTATTCGTGAGGCCCAGGATCAGGGCAAGCGTTTCTATGTGGTGGTCAACATTGCGCCGCACAACGCCAAGCTCAAGACCTTTCTCAAGGACCTGGAGCCGGTGATTGCCATGGCGCCGAACGCGCTGATCATGTCCGACCCCGGCCTGATCATGCTGGTGCGGCGACACTTCCCGCAGATGCCGATTCATCTGTCAGTGCAGGCCAATACAGTGAACTGGGCCAGCGTCGAGTTCTGGCAGCAGCAAGGCGTGAGCCGGATCATCCTGTCCCGGGAGCTGTCTCTGGACGAGATCGAAGAAATCCATCGGCAAGTGCCAGCCATGGAGCTGGAAGTGTTCGTCCATGGTGCGCTGTGCATGGCCTATTCCGGCCGCTGCCTGTTATCGGGTTATATCAACAAGCGCGACGCCAATCAGGGCAGCTGCACCAACGCCTGTCGCTGGAAGTATTCAGCTCAAGAGGCCAAGGAAAACCAGCTTGGCGAGATTGTCCAGACCTTCCAGCCCGAGCCCACCCTGGGCAGCGGTGCGCCCACTGACCAGGTGTTCCTGCTGCAGGAAGCCAATCGCCCGGGTGAGCTGATGCCCGCCTTCGAGGACGAGCACGGTACTTACATCATGAACTCCAAGGATCTGCGCGCCGTGCAGCATGTGGAGCGCCTTACCAAGATGGGCGTGCACTCGCTGAAGATCGAAGGCCGGACCAAATCCCACTTCTACTGCGCCCGTACCACTCAGGTCTATCGCCGCGCCATTGACGACGCCATGGCCGGGCGCGAGTTCGACCGCAGCCTCATGCTTGACCTGGAATCCCTGGCCCAACGTGGTTATACCGAGGGTTTCCTGCGTCGGCATGTGCATGACGAGTACCAGAACTACCAGAACGGCAGCTCGGTCTCGGAGCGCCAGCAGTTCGTCGGTGAACTCACCGGCGAACGCCGCGACGGACTGGCCGAGGTCAAGGTCAAGAACCGCTTTGCCCGGGGCGACCATATGGAACTGATGACGCCCGACGGCAACTATCACTTCGATCTGCTGCAATTGCACAACAGCCAGGGCGAGCCTGTCGAAGTCGCGCCAGGAGATGGCCATACCGTGTATCTGCCAATCGCCGACGGGCTGGATCTGCGCTTTGGCTTGTTGATGAAGGATGTGCACCCGTGCTGACCTCAGGTGTGACTGAATACCGCCTTCAGCAGCGGATCATCGAGGTAGGCAACATTCAGCCGGGTCCAGGGATTGATCCTCGATTGCTCCGGGGAAAAGATATGCCCGGGGGCAATCATGAAGCCCTTGGGCAGCAGTTGCCGGGTCAGCTCCCTGGCATCGGCGATATGGCCGAAACGCGCCCATAGGTAAAGACTCTGTTCCGGCCGCACGAAGACCTCGGCACCGATCTCGTCCAGCACCTGCAATCCCGTCGCCGTGGCCGCTTTCAGGCGCTCCTGCAAGCGCACCAAATGGCGCAGAAAGTGCCCCTCGGTGAGAATCACATCCACCGTGCGTTCGCAGAACTCCGATGAGCTGGTATGGAGCAGCATCTTCAAGTCACCCAGCTCGTCGATGACCTCTTTACTCCCGGCAATGAAACCGACCCGCAGCGCCGCCGACACCGACTTGGAAAAACTGCCGACATAGAGCGAACGCTTGAGCTGGTCCAGGGCCGCGACCTTGATCGCCGACGTCGGTTTGAAATCCGCCAGGGCATCATCGTCCACCAGAATGAACTGATGCTTTTCGGCCAGTCGTACCAGCTGGTGGGCCTTGCCAGGGGAGATATCGGAGCCGGTGGGGTTGTGTCCCACCGACTGCAGGAAGAACAGCTTCGGTTTGTGCACGCGCAGATGCTGCTCCAGCATCGCCATGTCCGGGCCGTCTGCCAGGCGCGGCACGCTGAGCATGAGTGCGCCCTGCAATTGCAGCTTGCCGAACAGCGGGTAATACCCGGGATCCTCGACCAATACACAGTCACCGCTGGCGACAAAGCGCCGGATGATCAGGTCCAGGCCATGATTGGCGCCATGGGTGGTGACAATCTGCCGGGGGCTGACACTTATCGAATAGGTGGCCAGCTTCTGCGCCAGGTGCTGGCGTAACTGGGCATTGCCCAGGCGATTGCCGTAGCGAAACAGCGTGGTTACACCGGTGCGCATGATCTGCCGGGTGAACTTGTCCAGGCGCAGGTCCATCAGCCATTCCACCGGGGCAAAGCCTTCACCCAGGGGTGAGTGGCCGGGCTCGCGAACGAATTGTTGGCGCATCAGCCAGATGGTGTCCATGGCCCGGGCGTAGGGCAGCGGCTCTTCCGGCTCACTGCCATTGGGCGCACCCTGCTTGACGAAAAAGCCCTGGCCATGGCGGGCCTCAACCAGGCCCATGGACGCCAGTGACTCGTAGGCGTTGATCACCGTGTTTTTCGAATGGCCCAACAGGCGCATGCACTCGCGCAATGACGGCAGGCGATCGCCGACCCGATAAGTGCCGTTGCCGATCTGTTCGACCAGTGATGCCGTCAGTTGCTGGGCCAGCGTCTGGCGTGCCATGGCGTGCAATCCTCAAGGAAAGATAAAACAAGGGTACAGCTTGGGTACTGTCCGTCAAAACTGTACCTTCTTTCGTGGTACAGGGCGCATTAGGGTGGCGGCAACTGAAAAACAATAATTGCTACAGGAAGCCCGCCCCATGAGCATCGACTCACGCCTTCCCATGTTCCGCAACCTGACCCCCAGCGAGCGCCTGGCGCATCTGCAAGAATTGCTTGAGTTGCCCGCCAGCGACGTTGCCCTGCTCAGCAACGTAGGCGCCCTGCCCCTGGAAATCGCCGATGGCATGATCGAGAACGTGATCGGCAAGTTCGAGCTGCCCTATGCCGTGGCCAGCAATTTTCAAATCAATGGCCGCGACGTCATCGTGCCGCTGGTGGTCGAAGAACCTTCGGTCGTGGCTGCGGCCTCGTTCATGGCCAAGCTGGCCCGGGACGCAGGCGGCTTCCAGACCTCCAGTTCGCTGCCGCTGATGCGCGCCCAGGTGCAGATCGTCGAAGTCAGCGACCCGTTCAATGCTCGACTGAGCCTGCTGCGGCGCAAGGACGAGATCATCGAGCTGGCTAACCGCAAGGACCAATTGCTCAATCGGCTGGGCGGCGGCTGTCGCGACATTGAAGTGCATACCTTCGCCCAGAGTCCCCGTGGACCGATGCTGGTGGCCCACCTGATCGTTGACGTGCGCGACGCCATGGGCGCCAACACCGTCAACACCATGGCCGAAGCCGTGGCGCCATTGATGGAGGAAATCACCGGTGGCAAAGTGCGTCTGCGTATCCTGTCCAACCTGGCCGACCTGCGACTGGCCCGGGCCCAGCTGAGGATAGCCCCACGGCTGCTGGATACCGCGGAGTTCAAGGGTGAGGACGTCATCGAAGGCATTCTCGACGCCTATAACTTTGCCGTGATCGACCCGTATCGGGCGGCAACCCATAACAAGGGCATCATGAACGGCATCGACCCGCTGATCGTCGCCACCGGCAATGACTGGCGCGCAGTGGAAGCCGGGGCCCATGCCTACGCCTGTCGCGACGGCCACTATGGCTCGCTGACCACCTGGGAAAAAGACAGCCATGGCCATCTGGTCGGCACCCTGGAAATGCCCATGCCGGTAGGCCTGGTCGGTGGCGCCACCAAGACCCACCCGCTGGCCCAACTGTCACTGCGCATCCTCGGGGTGAAGACCGCCCAGGAGCTGGCGGAAATCGCCGTGGCCGTGGGCCTCGCGCAAAATCTCGGTGCCCTGCGAGCGCTGTCCACCGAAGGCATTCAACGCGGACATATGGCCTTGCACGCCCGCAATATTGCCCTGTCGGCCGGAGCCAACGGCGATGAGGTGAACTGGCTGGTCAAGCAGATGGTACAGGCACGTGATGTTCGCGCCGATCATGCCGCCGAGCTGCTCAAGCACAAGCGGGCACAGCGATGAGCCCTGCCGCGACCCCTTCGGTTCGCCTGGTCGAGGTGGGCGCCCGGGACGGTCTGCAGAACGAAGCCTTGACCCTGTCGCCGCAGATCCGCGTGCAACTGCTGTGCAGGCTTGCGCAAGCCGGCTTGCGCACTCTTGAAGCCGGAGCCTTTGTCTCACCGCGCTGGGTGCCGCAAATGGCTGGCTCCGGCGAGGTGTTCAAGGCTCTGCCGACACTTCCCGGTGTAACCTGGACCGCCCTGGTGCCCAATCTCCAGGGCCTGGAAGCGGCCCTGGCAGCAGGCTGTCGCGAAGTGGCGGTATTTGCAGCGGCATCGGAGGCCTTCTCACAAAAGAACATCAACTGCTCGATCGCCGAAAGCCTGCTGCGCTTCGAAGCGGTCATGCTCCGGGCACGAGAGGCCGGTGTCAGGGTCAGAGGCTATGTCTCTTGCGTCATGGGCTGCCCTTTCAGTGGGTATGTCAGCCCCCAAGCCGTCGCCGCAGTCAGCGCGTCGCTATATGGCATGGGTTGTTATGAAATCAGCCTGGGCGACACCATCGGCGCCGGCACTCCTGCGGCAACCCGCAGGCTGATCGACGCGTGTCGCCAGGTGGTGCCGGTCAGCGCTCTTGCCGGTCATTTCCATGACACCTATGGCATGGCCGTCGCCAACATCCTTGCGGCACTGGAAGCCGATCTACAGGTGTTCGACAGTTCCGTGGCGGGCCTGGGTGGCTGCCCTTACTCGCCTGGCGCCACCGGCAACGTGGCCACCGAAGACGTGCTGTACCTGCTCAATGGACTGGGCATCGAACATGGTGTCGACCTTGACGCACTGGTCAATATTGGCGAGTTCATCAACGCCGAACTGGGCCGCACAACGGCCTCCAGGGTCGCCCGGGCGCTACTCGGTAAACGCCACGCGCAGGGACTCAATTAAGCCGCATCTCTTCACCGTCATAACAATAAGAGCCCTCAGGGGCAGTGGGAGACACCTTTGAAGCCTGAACTCTATGAAGTCTGGGGCGACACCGTCGACGGTCGTCACCTGCTCTATTCCATCCTCATCGGCGCAGCCGTCAGCCTCGGCGCTTTCTTCACCGCCCAGCAACTGTTCCTGGGTTGGATCGCCTCCGAACAAATGGCCCGTGCTTACGCCATGCTCGTGGGTATCATCGGTTGTCTGGCCGGGGGCGCACTCAGCGCGTTGCTGTTCAAGCCCAAACGCAATGTTGTCGAGCATCAGGCCGATCCGGCCTGGCGCGGCCAGGTGCTGCTCGAATTGCAGGAGGAGTTTGGCGATCTGGGTCGTCTGGCCGACCTGCCCGCGGCGACCGTGGCCGAACTCCACGAGATGGACCTCTACCAACTGTTCGCCGATTACGAGCGCGGCCTGAAGACCACGAACCAGGCCACTGAGACCGCGCCGGGCGTCCAGGGAGGTCGCCATGATGGGTCCGTTGCTTGATTCGTTGATGATCGCCGCAGGCATGGGCATCCTCGGGGCGGTGATCTTCGCCGGGATCGGGCTGATTTCCGGCAGCGACGAAACCACGACCCTGGCGCCGTTGACGCTTCTTGTAGTGCTGCTCGGCGTACCCGCGCCTGGGATTCTGACGTTCTTTCTCGCCGGAGCCGTGGCCAAGCACATGACCCATGCCGTGCCTACAGCGCTGCTGGGTATTCCCGGCGACACCCTGGCCACGCCGCTGATGCGCGAAGCCAACTTCCTGCGCAACCTGGGCGTGCCCCATATCGCCCTGCGCAAGATGATTTCCGGCGCAGTGATTGCAGCGTTGATCGCCGTACCCATGGCGGTACTGTTCGCGGTAATGCTGGCGCCTTTCGGCGACATGATCAAACAGGCGGCGCCCTGGGTGTTCCTGGCGGCCGCCATTGCCATCGCCGGGTTCTCCAAAGGTCGCCTGGCGGCGGTACTGGCGCTGATCCCTTTCGTGCTGATCATCATCGGCCTGCAGAGCATCACCGGTAAATACGGGGTCAAGCTCAGCGTCAGCTACTTCCTGGGCATCGCCATCGGGCCGCTGATCGCCACGCTGTTCTCCCTGCTCGTACCTGCCGAACGGGCTGGCATGCGCCGTCAGGCAGTGCGCACCTTTTCCCTGTCGCCCGACATCAAGAGCTGGGGCGGTTTCTTTCCCAATCCGCTCAAGGTCCTCGACAGTAACCAGAGCCGCTGGACCGCCGTGACCGCTGTCATCTCCAGTGCCACTTTTGTGTTCAGCCCGGTGGCCATGACCGTGATCATGGGCGAGATGGTCGGAGCCCGGATCAAACATGTCTACCATCGCCTGACCACGGTGATCACCGCTCGCAATGGCGTCACCGAGGCTACCTATATCGCCGAAGCACTGATTCCGCTGATCGCTTTCGGACTGCCCCTCAGCCCGGTTGCCGCTGGCCCGGCCGCGCCGCTGTTCAACGCCCCGCCACGCTTCAGCGTTGATGCCGCCAGCGGCCAGGTGAACAACCTGCATTCGCTGCTCAGTACCTGGGAGTTTCTCGGCTATGGCCTGTTGGCGGTACTGATCGCCATCCTGATCGCCTACCCCTTCACCATGAATTACGCGCACCGAGCGGCCGCTTACGTGTCACGCAAGATCAGCCATGAGGCGGTGATCTCGACCTTCGTCGGGCTGATCCTGGTCATCGGCATCTGGGAAGGCGGCCTGCTGGGACTGCTGGTCATCGTCACCGTCGGGCTGCTGGGCGGGCTTTTCTCGCGTTTTCTCGGTTTCAACATCGGCGTGCAGTTCATGGGCTACTACACCGCGGTGCTGACGGTACCGGCCCTGACTGCCCTGATGGGTGTCTGATTCACATAACAACAACACTTGAGTGACCATGATGCAAAACCATCTGCTGGCTTCAATGCTGTTCGTTTTCGCCGCACAGGCGGTCACCGCTTACGCCGAAGAACCACTCCCGGCCCTTGTCTATCCTGCGCAGGGCCAACAATTGCAGGGCATCGCCGGGGCGGAAAGAGACCTGCCCACGATAACCGCCCGACGCTGGATCAAGGTCTCGGACGGCGCCCTGCAACTGGAGGGGCCCTCCTTCGACCGCGACGGCAACCTGCTGCTGGTCGAGGTGTTCGGCGGCCAGGTGCTCAAGGTCGACCCACAAGGCAGGCTCAGCACCCTGGTGCCGAAGAACGCCCTCGGTTCGGCGGGCCTGGCCATTCACAAGGATGGCCGATTATTTGTCGCAGGCCTGGGCAACTTCAAGGACACCGGCAACCTGACCGCCTACAAGGCGGATGGCTCGGGCAAGCAGGTGATCATCCCGGCCAACAGCAACTACCTGGTCGACGACCTGGTATTTGACAGCAACGGCGGCTTTTACTTCACCGACTTCAAGGGCACCTCGACCCAGCCGAGCGGTGGCGTCTACTACGTGCCTGCCGACGGGAAGCGCGTGGTGCCGATCCTGCCCAACCTGGCCATAGCCAACGGCATCGCCCTATCGCCCGATGGCAAAACCCTGTGGGTCACGGAATTCGCCACCGGCCTGCTGCACCGCATCGAGCTGAAAGACGCCACCACCATTGCGCCTTTCGGCGAGGCCGTGGTCTACCGCTTCAACGGCCCTTCCCCGGACTCGATGCGCGTCGATCAGGACGGCAATCTGTACGTGGCCATGTACAGTCAGGGCCGCGTACTGGTGCTCAACCCCAATGGCCTGCCCATCGGCCAGATCCTGATCCCCGGCCGCGAGAACGGCCACTACCTGCGCTCTACCAGCCTGGCGTTCAAGCCGGAGACCAACGAGGTGTATCTGGTGGCCAGTGACGGTGACCTGGGAGAAGGCAGCGCCATCTTCAAGGCACAGGGCTTTGCCCAGGCCTTGAAGCTGTACTCCCATCAATAAAACAAGGAGGTATGGGAGCAGATAGCGTCAGGTCAGCGGCGTCCTGACGATCTGCACCTGATTGCTGTAGAAGGCCAGATGACCACGGATCTGCTCCATGGCCGGATACGGCGCCTCATAACTCCACACCGCGTTCAAGCCGTCGCCGGCGACTTCGGCCAGACTGTAATAACTGGCCTCGCCCTTGTACGGGCAATAGGTGTGATGCTCCGAGGCGCTCAAAAGCTCCATTCGTGCGTCTTCCCGCGGAATGTAAAATGCCGTCGGATAGGTCGACTCGGTCAGGGCCAGGGCCCGCCTGGAACAGGCGATTTCCTGACCGTGAAAGCTGACCACGATCAGCTCTTCGGCAGGTGTGATGGTGATGGGATGGTCAGGGCCTGGCACTTTCATGATGGTGACTCCTGTAACGTGGGTTGGCCGTTGGGCGAACGGAAATTCCTTGTTCAGTTTGCGAACGGGCTGCCCACGTGCTTCAGCAGCCCTTGCAAAAAATCCAGTTCCAACACAAACGCCAACCCGACCCTCAGCTTTTCTTGAGAATATTCTTCACGCACTTGAGCAGTGCATTGAGCTGGAACGGCTTGATGATCATGTCCATGCCCTCACCCAGAAAATGCTGGCGGTTGACGGCGTTTTCCGCATAGCCGGTCATGAACAGTACCGGCAATCCGGGACGCCAGGTCCGGGCCAGATCCGCCAGTTCCCTGCCGTTCATCTGCGGCAGGCCGACATCACTGAGCAGCAAATCAACTGGGGCATCACTCTTGAGAATCGCCAAAGCCGTTTCGATATCGGCAGCCTGGGTACAGCAGTAGCCATTGTCTACCAGCAGTTCGTTGACGAACATGCGCACCGACGCCGTATCTTCGACGATCAGGATGTGTTCCCCGGCGCCGGGTTGAAGAATATCGGACACAGGCGCTGCAACCACAGGCAACTGGGTGCCGGCCGGCAACATCAGCGTCACCTCGGTGCCGTGCCCGACCAGGCTGCGGATATGCACATCCCCGCCGGACTGGCGGGCAAAACCGTAGATGGTCGAAAGCCCCAGACCGGTACCCTGCCCCAGGGGCTTGGTGGTGAAGAACGGGTCGAATACCTTGTCGATGACATTGTGATCGATGCCCACGCCATCATCCTTGACCGACAGGGCGACATACGCGCCATCCGCCAGTTTCGCATCGCCATGGGAATGCATCGCATAGGTACTTATCAGCACCGTACCGCCCTGAGGCAAGGCATCCCGGGCATTGATCACCAGGTTAAGTATCGCGCTGTCCAGTTGACTGGAGTCGACCAGGGCAATCGACGCCTTGCTGGTGAGATCGAGCTGGAGCACGATGCCTTTGCCGATGGTGCGGCGCAGCAGATCCTCCAGGGACTGCACATGGGCGTTGATATCGACCGAACGGGTGTCCAGCGGCTGCTGACGGGCAAAGGCCAGCAGCCTGTGGGTCAAGCCCGCCGCGCTCATGGCGGATGCCAATGCGGCGTCGGCATAACGCATCACCTTTTCCGTGTTGCCGTCTCGGGTGCGCCTCTTGATCAGTTCGATGCCGGTGATGATGCCCGTCAGCAGGTTATTGAAGTCATGGGCGATGCCCCCGGTGAGCTTGCCGATGGCGTCCATTTTCTGTGCCTGGAGCAACTGCGCTTCGGTACGCTCCCGCTCGGCGACCTCATGGGCCAACTGATGGTTCATGCTGTCCAGCTGGCGCAAGTGCGACTGCTCGCGCAGGCGGTGCTCGGTGACATCCTCGACGAATACCAGGCTCAAGCCCGGAGTGCGATAAGGCGAAATCTGCCACTCGGTCTCACGCACCTCGCCTTTGACACGCATGCTCAACGTCCCCTTCCAGCGCTCTCCGACGGCCAGGCGTTCGCGCAGTTCCTGAACGATCAGATCCTGATTGTCCGCAAAGGCATGCAGCACTGAGGCCTGGGCATGTTCATCGTGAAGAAGACGGGTAAAAGCATGGTTGCACTCATGCACCCTGAGCTCTTCATCGATCACCGCGATGGGCGCGGAGACATTGACGAAAATCTCCCGCAAGCGGGCTTCGCTTTCGCGCAAGGCCCACTCGGTGTCACGCACACGCAGCAGCGTGCGCAACGTCGCCAGCAGCACATCGGGATCGATCGGATGGATCAGATAGGCATCGGCCCCGGCTTCCAGACCGGTGACGATATCGCCGCTCTGCACCGACGCAGCCGAAACATGCACCACCGGCAGCAGCGCGGTGGCGGGGTCGGAACGCAGCTGGCGGACAATATCGAAGCCACTCATGTCCGGCAGATTGATGTCGAGAATCAGTGCATCCGGCATCTGCTCGGCAAGCATTTCCAGGCCATCAGTGCCGGTGCCCGCCTCTCTGACAATGAAACCATGCCGTTCCAGCCGACGGCGCAGGGCATAGCGGGTCGCGGTATTGTCATCGACTATCAGCAGTTGCAGTTCACGACTCATCGCTCGACTCCACAGCAATCGCCAACGGGATGACCACAAAGAAGGTAGATCCCCGGCCGGGCTCACTCTCGAGCCCGACGCTACCGCCGATCAGGTTAGCGAAGCGCTTGCACAGCGACAGCCCAAGGCCGGTCCCCCGCAGACGCTTCTGCAGGGGGGAATCGATCTGTGAAAAGTCCTCGAACAGCGCGCCGTGCATTTCCTGGGGAATGCCGATGCCGGTATCACTGACGGCAAACCGCACCTGCTGCTCGCCCTCCATGCGTACCGAGACCCGCACCTCACCACGCTGGGTGAATTTCAGCGAGTTGGAGATGAAATTGCGCAGGATCTGCGCCAGCTTCTTGTCATCGTTGTACAACCGCGGCAGGCCTTCGGGCTCTTCGAAAATCAGGTCTACCGCCCCGGCGTCGGCAATGGGCCGGAACATGCCGCGCAAGGCGACAAACAGATCAAACATGTCAAACCAGGCCGGAGAAATGGTGATACGCCCGGCCTCGATCTTGGCCAGATCGAGCAGGTCGTCGACCATATCGCTCAGTTCCCGCGCCGCAACGGTGACGAATGTCACCTGCTTATGTTGTTCAGCGCTGAGCGGGCCATCAAATTCCTCACTCAGCATGCTGGCGATACTCAAGATCGAACCCAGGGGGGTCCTGAATTCGTGGCTCATGTAGGCCAGGAAGCGGCTCTTGAGATCCGACGCCTGCCGCAATTGCTCCGCCTGGGTATCCAATTCCGCGTACAAGGCCAGCACACCCTGGTTGGTCTCATCCAGTTCGTCGCGCAAGGCCGCCGTTTCCGCGCGCAATTGTTGCAGCTCCAACTCCATGGCCGAAACGGTCGGGGAAGGCGATTCAGACATGTGCGCTCTCCAGAGCAATGGCCATGACCGTTACATCATCACGACCACGACAGAAATCACGGTGCAGCAAAGCGGCAATAATCGCCGGATGGCGATAACGCAATCCGTGGTAACCACCCAGGCTCCAGCGCGATTGCAGACCATCGCTGTAAAGCACCAGCAACTGCCCGTTGGACTGGGAGTACTCATACGCCTGCGGTTTACGATATTGCAGGCCGACAATGCCCGGATGCGAGGTCAGCCCACGGGACTTCTCGACATCGATCAGGCTGGCACCGATGTTGCCGATGCCGAGGAACCGCAACCGCCCTTCGCTGGCGTCAAACTGGCTGAGCGCAACTGCGCCACCGCGAGTGCCGCGCATCGCCAGATGCATGTCGTCCAAAAGTGTATGCAGCGCGGTAAAAGGCTCCTGGTGAAATATTGCCGCACCGGCAAGACCGGCTGCTTCAGCCTCTTCGCCGTGACCAAGCCCGTCGATCATCAACGCACTGATGCGCGAACCGGCAATCGCCAGGCCCCAGACATCGCCACAGGCCGGGTCGTCGCGCAACGAGTGCTGGCTGACGCCGAAACGCAGGTCCTGAACCTTGTCGGTTCGACTGTAGCAACGCGCCAGAACAACTGAGCCCTGGGCATCTGAATAGACATCAAAGACCTGCGCCTGCCGAAAGATCGCCCCCAGACCGATGCCTTGAGTGCCCTGGCTGGAAAAACCATCCGCCATGCAGACATGCGGATCGAAGCCCGGTCCACGATCAACGGCGAGAATTTCAACGCCGGCCTGTAGCCCGCCCGGCAGTACGCGCAGGTGAAGCTCACCGCGCCCGGCATGCTTGAGGATATTACTGGCCAGTTCGGTGACAATCAGAGCGACACGCCCGGCGTCGGTGGCATCGAACCCACAGCGTTCGGCCAGGGTTTGCGCAATGCGCCTGGCATAGCCGATCTGACTGCTGTCGTCGATAGGAAGAACCTGGGTAAGGCTGCTGCGTAGAGTCACGTCCATCGCGTAATGGTTATCCGCGTACCGGCACCGGGCGCGGTATCCAGTTCAAAATCCTCGACCAGACGCTTGGCTCCGGTCAAACCCAGTCCCAGCCCGCCACCGGAGGTCCAGCCGTCGGTCATGGCCAGCTTCAGATCAGGAATGCCGGGGCCTTCATCACGGAAGGTGATGCGCAAGCCTGTGCGCATTTCGTCCTCGACAATCTGCCAATCCATATCACCACCGCCGCCATAGACCACGGTGTTGCGCGCCAGCTCGCTGACAGCCGTCACCATTTTGGTCAGGTCGACCAGGCGCATGCCGCACTCCTGCGCCAGCTTGCGCGCAGTCTGCCGGGCCAGGACCACATCCTGTTCGATTAAAATCGGCTGGCTGCCGCTGCGGCGTACATTCATTGCTCACTTACCCGCTGGTGCAACAACTTCATTCCACGCTCGACGTTCAGCGCCGTGCTGACGCCGTGCAGGGTCATGCCCAATTCGACCAGGGTGATGGCCACCGCAGGCTGCATGCCGACCAGCACAGTCTCGACGTCCATGATCCGTGACAACGCGGAGATGGTGCCGATGACCCGGCCGATAAACGAGTCGACAATGTCCACGGCAGAGATATCGATCAATACCCCTCGCGCCGAACTGGTGCTGATACGCTCGGCCAGATCATCCTGCAGGGTCAACGCGAGCTGGTCATGCATTTCCACCTGGATGGTGACGAGCAGGAATTTGCCCATCTGCAAAATCGGAATGCGCTCCATCAGCCTACACCGCCTTGCTGACGGTAACGCCCAGGCGCTTGAGGGCCAGCGCCAATGCATCGGCGAGATTGGCCTTGGTGACTACGCCCTGCAGGTCAAGCCCCAAGTGCACGATGGTCTGGGCGATCTGCGGACGCACCCCACTGATGATGCAGTCAGCACCCATCAGGCGAATAGCGGTAACGGTCTTGAGCAAGTGTTGCGCCACCAGGGTATCAACGGTCGGCACGCCGGTGATGTCGATGATGGCTATTTCCGAACCAGTATCAACGATGCGCTGAAGCAAGGACTCCATCACCACCTGGGTTCGTTGCGAATCCAGGGTACCAATCATAGGCAACGCGAGAACACCATCCCACAGCTTGACCACCGGGGTGGACAACTCCAGCAGCTCTTCCTGTTGACGCTTGATGACCGCTTCCCGGGATTTCTGAAAAGTACGGATGGTGTACAGGCCCAGAGCATCCAGCAGTTCGGAGACGACCCAGAGTTGTTCACCCAGATCGACACCACCGTCGCTGTATTCACGTTGCAACAGGGCAAACACCGGCCCCTTGAGGGTAAAAATGAAACTGGCGGTCTGCTGCGAATCCTGACCGGCCTGGGCGCGGCTTTGGGAAAGCTTTTCCAGGAACAGGCGCGCATCGGTCCAGACGCTGTCGGACAGGTTCTGATTGCTGTCGCTGACAAATGCGGCCAACAGCAGCTGCAGGAAATCAGCGATCTGCTGCCTGACGTCCTCGCCTTTGAGGTTGCGAATGGCTCCGCTGGCTTCCAGATTGGCCAGCCAGTCCGAAGCCAGTGCGGCTTCGGATTTTTTCATCGCGTCAATGGTGCGCTGCTGCAATGTAGCCATTAATACAACTCCTGAAGATATACAAACACAATCGGGCAAATACCCGTGCGTTACTGGATTCGCTTAGAGAAACTATTCGTCAGCCAATGCACGTCGAAAAAGGCACTGCAACCAGCCGTTAAAAACCCGGGATTTTGCGAAAAACGCCGAATAAAAGATACAACAGTGTGAACGAAACCAAGGAAATTGCTACAGCGAACTTATCGCTACGGTCATGCCCTGATAAGCCCCGTGCCGCGCGTTCATTCATCGACCGCAACGCGTTCAAATCGTTGCACCCTGAACTCATCACGCACCTTACAAAATCGGCTCGGGGGTGGCCGATCGATAAATCAACCAACGGATACGCTCTTCCTCTGCAATAGAAACAGGGTTGTAAACAATCATGCTCAAATCAGGTCGTCCCTCTACGGCGAACGAAGAATACTCAAGCTCCAATGCACCGATCACAGGGTGCTGCAGCCGCTTGGTACCTTCGCCGTGCACACGAACATCGTTGTCGCGCCACAAGGTGGCAAATTCTGGACTGAGCTGACATAACTCATCGACCAGTCGATTGACTTGCGAGGCGGCCCCGGCACGAATGGCATCAGCCCTGAAGGCTGCGACCACAAACCGCGCCATACTCAGCCAGTTATCCTGCTTGGCCCGCACCCGAGCATTGGAGAACATCAGGCGCAGAATATTGCGCTGCTCCACCGGCAACAGACTGTAGTCGGTCAACACTACGGCAGCGGCACGGTTCCAGGCCAGCACATCCCAAGTCGCCGTTTTGATGATTGCCGGGCTGACCTCAAAGCGATCCAGCAGACGCTGCAGGCGCGGCGTCACTCCAGCGGGCACCGTGTAGACCACCTCCGGGGGATGACCGAAGGCGAGCATGAACAGGTGTTCGCGCTCCGGCGCGGTCATCAGCAGGCTTTCGGCGATGCGGTTCAACACCTCCTTGGACGGCGCGCCTCCACGTCCTTGCTCCAGCCAGGTGTACCAGGTCGGACTGATATTGGCGCGCAGGGCAACTTCCTCCCGACGCAGGCCCGGCGTGCGTCGGCGCGAACTGGAGAAGCCGAAGGTCGCCGGATCGATGCGACCGCGGTAGTCCTTCAGATACGTCCCGAGCAAATTGTCTGACGAGTCCGGCATGCTGATCCTGTTAGTTCTTATACCCTGATAACAACACTACTTTTACAGGATAAAGCCTAAGCGCAAGCTGGCTCTTCAGCAAACGGAGATAAACCCATGCGCATATTTGTTACCGGTTCCACAGGCTTTGTCGGCTCTCAGGTTGCCCTTGAATTGATTCGTGGCGGGCATCAGGTACTTGGCCTTACCCGCTCGGACCAGGGCGCTGAGGCTCTGGTGGCCATAGGTGCCGAGGCCTTTCGCGGCGACATCGAAGACCTGGCCAGTTTGCAGCATGGCGCCGAACAGTGCGACGGCGTGATCCACACCGCCTTCGACCATGACTTTGCGCATTTCGTCGAGAACTGCCAAAAGGATCGTAGAGCCATTCTCGCCCTCGGTGCGGCACTGGAAGGCTCCGACCGTCCGCTGCTGATTACCTCCGGCACGCCCATGGGTTCATCAGTACCGGGGCAGATGGCCACAGAAGACCAGTTCAATCCTGCACACCCCCACCCTCGCGCCGCCTCGGAACTGGCAGGCTTTGAACTGACGCAACGTGGCATCAACGTAACTGTGATGCGTCTGGCACAGATTCACGACAGGGTAAAACAAGGCCTGGTCAGCTATGTCATTGAGCTGGCACGCAGAACCGGCGTATCCGCTTATGTGGACGAGGGGTCCAATAACTGGTCAGCCGCCCATATTTCCGACACTGCGCGGCTGTATCGCCTGGCGCTGGAAAAGAACCAACCGGGCGCCCGCTATCACGCCGTGGCTGAAGAGCGGATTGCCTTTCGCCAGATCGCCGTAACCATCGGTCACAACCTCGGCCTGCCAGTGGTCTCAACACCTGCGGCACAGGCCGAGGAACACTTTGGCTGGCTGGCCGGCTTTGTCGGTCGTGACATGTCGGCCTCAAGTGTACTGACCCGGGAACAACTGGGCTGGCAACCCAACGGACCGAGCCTGTTGGCCGACCTGAGTGCATTGGCGCAATAGCGACAATCAAGGTGCTGTGGGGATCGCATAAAGACGAATCTGCACGGCGCCGATTTTCAACGAGTCTACTTGCCGCCAGTTGCCCGGTATGGAAGTGAAATCGTCAGGCGGCTCGCTGCCGCTCAGCAACCAGACCCTGCCGGCTCCCGGCTTCAGCTGTTCCAGACTGTCTAGATAAATCGTATTGGCATCATCCTCCACCAGCGTACCAAAGCCGTAGCTGTTCGGGCGCCCCGAAGCACCGTTGGCCAGGGGCGGCGTGTAGAGCAATGGCGCCGATCCAGTCCGGTTGTAGTAGATATAACCGAAGTACCAGAACATATCGCTGACGACGATACGGTCATTGGCGGCATAGTGTTCGTTTACATAATTGACCAGCACATCGAATTTGTCGGGATCTGCCCGGTAATCACTTGCCAACCCTGCCGTCTCCACCGCAAGCAGCAGAGTAAACACCAGCGCGGCCAGAGGGCGCGAGCGTCGACTGATACGCTCGATCGCCATGGCCATGACCAGCGCAATACCCAGAGCCGAAAACATCAGGTAGCGCTCAACCAGCACGGGGGTTTTCCACGAAACCACAAAGATCAGAATCAACGGCAGAAACGTATAGATCGCCAATAACACCGAAAACCGATGTGGCCCCCGGTCCAATCGGCAGACCATACCGGTCAGCAATACCAGGACCAATGGCAGCGAAAAATAGACCAGCCAATTGTGCTCAAGGCCGTCACTCAAGGTTAGAAACTGCCAGATGGCTGAAGGCAGTGAGTAAAGGCTGACGGGCGGTATCCAGCCGATGTCGCCACCGGCTTTCAGCTCTGCCGGGTGCTGTAACAAGTCAATCAGACCGGGAATCCAGGGAGCGTACATCAGCACAATGAGAGCGTTGGCGATCCACCAGGCAGTCCGCAGGACAAGGCGGTCTTTTTCTTTACGGATGAGCCACAGATAAGCCCAGTGCGACAGCACGCACAGGCAGGTGAAGTAATGGGTATAGAAACTCGCCGTCATGAGCAGCGCATAAGCGACGAGATAGCGCTGACGCTGCGGATTTTTCACCCAGCAGACCAGCGCGATGGTCGCCCCCAGCAACCAGAATCCCATCAGCGCATACATGCGCACTTCCTGGCTGTAGCGCACCGCGATGGGGAGCAAAGCCAATAGAACCCCTGCCAGTAAGGCTGCGCGTCGGTTAGCTGTGAGGTAAACCAGCCAGACGCCTAGAGCCACCGTACCGATACCCGGCAATACACTGAGAAACCTGAGCGAAAACAGGCTGTCGCCAAATGCCTCTGTCCAGACGTGCAGAAGCAGGAAGTACAGGGGGGGATGGACATCGTGAGCGCTGTGAAACCAGATCAGTGAGGGTGAATACCGGCTCATCAGCAGACTGGACCCTTCATCGCACCAGATCGCCGATGCAGTGGAACCGTAGAGCCGTGTCAAGGTGGCCAACATCAGGACAGCAATCAACCAAAGTCCCCTGGCCACCGCAGCGCTCTGCTCGATTGTCTGCGCAAGGCTCGGCGTCCGGGCTTTGCGGCCAATCAATTCTTGAAACTTCATGCGTACTCCTGCACAGGGCGATGCTGGCCCCCCGAGTAAGGGGATCTTTGTCCATGACGTGCTATTTGCGCGAGTCAGGGTCGCCAGCTTTTACACAGCTCCTTGCCAACCAGGGGCAATCACGGTCCCAAAAATAACGCATTTCCGGCCTGCTGGAGTCATCGTAGAAACTCAGTTGCATCCGGGTTCGACTGAAGTCGAGTTTGACGAATCCTGTACGTGACGCTGTGAACGTCGTCGTTACGCCATTCACAGGCAACGGCGCGATGGTCTGTCCGCCTCCGCCAGATATCAACCAGGCCGGTTCGCCTTCACGCAGCAGCAACTGTTGGTTGTGATCATGTCCAGACAGATATAAATCCACACGACTGCGCTGCAGGGCGGGCAATAATTGCTCGACCAGACGCGACTCCTCACCATGCCCACCCGCATTACGCACGGGATGGTGTGCAGCGACAACTCTCCACACCGGCTCGGGTTCCCCCTGATCGAACGCCTTTTCCAGACCCTCTATTTGCGTCTTGAGTTCATTCAAGGGTGCCGATGTGTCCAGAAAAACCATACGCAACAATGGACGACCATCGACCCGACCAAAGTCTTTGGTATAACTGTGAGCGGGCATCTGCCAGCGTCCGGAGCCGGCATGTTGGCGACTGTACTCAATCTCTATATCGCTGGAGACAGGATAATCGTGATTACCCAGCACTGCATAAAATGGAATATGGCTCAGGTAGTGCCCCCAATACACACGTTCGAATTTCATTTGCCAATTCCAGTCGTGTACTCCGGTCAGGGATTTACCGTAAAAATTGTCACCCAACAACACCACCATGTCCAGGCGACCGTCCCGGAGGGCGACTCGCTCCATTGCCAAGGCTACCTGCCACTGTTTGAGGTTTCCTGAGCCCTGATCCCCGATACCAATCATCGAGACCTGCGAACTATCAGCATCGACCAGCGGCGTATACACCGGTGGCGAATTGAACATGAAATTAAACAGGGCCGCGCAACCCGACATTAAAACAAGCACAGCTATCAGCCATCCACCGACCTTTAGCCTTATCAGTTTCAATATCATCGTCGCATTGACCTTTTCAAGTGACCTGAAAACGTACTGATTCAGACTGTCATTAATTCAGGCAGGAGTACGACGGTTACATCGCAATGTTTATATTGATCCGAGGTCGTTCGCCAACAACTTTTCGACATTCACCTACTTATACTAGACCCGAAACAGCTTTATTTCTGATTTTGTCCACATCCGCCTCGAGGCCTCCCCATGATCGCTCGTCCACTCCTGCTGCTCCTGCTCGCAGGGGTGCTTTTCTTTTTAGCACTGGGCAATCATCAGTTGCAGAACTCTACCGAGCCCCGTGTCGCCGGCATTGCGATGCAGATGCATTTGACGGGGGACTGGGTCACGCCAAAGCTCAATAATCAGCCGTTTCTGGAAAAGCCGCCATTGAGTGTATGGCTGGATGCCTCGGCCATTCGCGTGTTCGGTGCAAATACCGGCGCTGTGCGGCTGGCCTCTGCGCTGGCCGGGCTGCTCAGCCTCTTGCTGCTGTATGCCATGCTTTGTCGGTTCGGGCGCCCTGTCAATATTGCCTGTGGCGCGGCATTTTTGCTCGCGACCACCGCCAGCTTCTGGAGCAATGTTCGCCAGGTCGGTGAAGATGCTCTGTTGGCCCTGGGGGTTATGACGGCGTTGTTGGCCTTCTTCCAGGCCACCGTCAACGCGCGCGCCCATCACCGGCAGACCGGCACCTGGCTGCTGTTTGCCCTTGGCATGGTCATCTCGACCCTCAGCAAGGGTGTACTGGGGTTGGCACTGCCTGGTGTAGTGATCTTCGCCTATCTGCTCAGTGAATCCATTCTCCAGAGGCGCTTAGGCCTGGCTGACTGGCTGCGCCCTGCGGCATTTACCCTGCTTGCGCTCCTGCCGCTGGTGGTCTGGTTGTGCTTTCTATACAGAGACGGCGGTGCAGAAGCCGTGCGGGAAGTGTTGTGGACCAATAGCGTAGGCCGCTTCAGTGGCTCGTTCGAAGAGGCCGGGCATTACGAAGCGTTCTACTACTATCTGGCCAGGCTTTTCGAAGCCTTCCTGCCCTGGAATCTTCTGGTGTATGTGGGGCTCTGGCACTTTCGCAAACAGCTTGCGAGCGATCGATATCTGCGGTTTTTCAGCTTGTGGCTGATAGCGCAACTGCTACTGCTGTCGCTGTCGTCGAGCAAGCGTATGGTGTATTTGATGTCACTGGCGCCAGCCGCTGCGGTCATTGCTGCCGAATACCTGGCCGTCCTGCGTGAGCAACTGATGATGCTGACAAGTCGCTCATCCCTTGCGGCATCCGTGGCGCGGCACACAAGGCTATTGGCGATCGTGGCGATGACACTGGTTGTCGGCGTTTACCTGGTCGCTGCAGTCTGGCTCGCACCGCTTGCTGACAAAGAACTTTCGTTTGTACCGCTGATGCAAAGGGTTCAGGCCCTGACCACTGAGGGTCGGCACGTGGTGCTGTTTCAACCCAGTGAGCGCCTGGCAGGGGCCAGCGTGTTTTATCGCCAGAGTATTGTCGACGCCATCGCCAGCGAAGCGCAGCTCAACAGCTTTCTCATGGCCTCTCCCGACAACATTGCCGTTATGGAAAGCCGCCGCGAACCCGCTCCTCCCCTCAAGATCCTCAGTCGCTTCACGGTTGGAGATCGGACCTATTACTTCGTCAGTCGCTAGCCACTGTGGTCAGTCTGCGGACAACTCGCAGATTCGACGCAAGCCTGAGGATACATTCACCGTCCCTTGCGGGTGCGAGCAACTGGCTGTATCGGCCGGTGCTGATACTAATCATAAATGGCCGGGTCGGTAATTCATGGAGTGGAAACCCCTGCGGGAGAGAACGGTTGGGGTGATCTTTGTGGGAATTACAGGGGCAGTTGTGGGAGCGATTTCATTCGCGAAGGGGCCGATTCATTCAACAGATATTCTTCGCTTGGAATAACGCTTTCGCGAATGAATTCGCTCCCACTGGCTTCGGTCCGATGCCTCCTACTTGACCAACCGCTTCTCCCGCGAAGGCCGATAGCCAAAGTACGAGCTGTAGCACTTGCTGAAATGACTCGGAGAAACAAAACCACAGGCCACCAGTACCTCCACCTGAGACAGCTCGGTATGTTGCAGCAGGCGCCGCGCTTCGGTAATGCGCAGTTCCAGGTAATAACGCTGTGGCGTCGTGCCCAGTTGCTCCTTGAACAACCGCTCGACCTGGCGCCGGGAGCGGCCGGCGTATACCGCCAGTTGCTCCATCTCCAGCGGCTCTTCCAGATTGGCTTCCATCAGCTTGACCACTTCGCGCAGCGGCGCGCTCATGGAAATATGCCGGGAAGGATTGATCCGCCGGTAGCGCGATTCCTCGAAGGACAGGATGTCTTCAATACCCTCGATCAACGCCTTGTCATGCAGACCCTTGATCCACTCCAGGGCCATATGGAACGCCCCCGCCGGGCTGGAAGCCGTCAAGCGGTCGCGGTCGATGACAAAGGCCTCGCTGGTAACGTGGGTCACCCTGGAGATCTCCGCCAGCGCCGGGCGATGTTCCGGATGAATCGCGCAGCGGTAGCCTTCCAGCAGACCGGCCATGCCGAGAAACCATGCGCCGTTCCATAACCCGGCCAGTGTCACCCCTGCCTCGGCGGCGGTACGCAGCAGGCCGGTCAACTCATCACTGGCCTTGAGTTCGGTGCGATAGCCGCCGCAGATCACCAACAGGTCCAGATTACGAATCGCCTCCAGGTTGATCTGCGCATCAGGGCGGATCACCAGGCCCAGGTCGCTGATCACCTCACTCTCGGCAAGGCCGAAGGTGCGCGAGGAAAACAAACGCGGGCGCAGCAGATTCGCGGTCACAATGGTGTCCAGCGCCTGAGTGAAAGCTGGCAGGGAGAAGTGTTCGAGCAACAGAAAACCGGCCCGGGCCTGTTGCGTACTTTCCCGGGGCCCCTCTTCGACATAGCGAAGGTTCTTGCCCTTCATGCCACCGCTGAATTGGCGTCGCTCGTTCAATGCTCGTCTCGCCTTTCTTGTAGTAACGAACAGGTATCCGGTGCCCGCACGAAACGCCGATTATGCCAGTTGAAAGCCATGGGCAAGCGGGTCTTTGTCATCGACAAAGATGGTGTTGTGCCCCGTGACCTGGGCCCAGCCACTGATGCTCGGCCTGATCCCGTCGAATTCCCCAACCTGCACCGCTGCTTCAACCTTGCCCTCGAAAATCGTGCCGATCAGACTCTCATGCCGATAGATATCGCCCACCTGAAGGCGCCCCTTGCCATACAGCTGCGCCATGCGCGCCGAAGTGCCGGTGCCACCGGGCGAACGGTCGATGGCCTTGTCGCCGTAAAACACCGCGCAACGTCCATGGGCCGTGCGACTCTGAGGCTTGTCACACCAAATGATGTGATGCACGCCGCTGATCCGCTCGTTCTCCGGGTGCACCGGATTACTGATCGCCGCCAGGGCCGTGCGCAGCTTTTGGCTGAGAGCGACGATATCTGCCGTCTGCAAACCTTCCAGCCCCGCCCAGTTGGCCTGGGGCTCGACCACTGCATAGAAGTTACCACCGTAGGCAATGTCCACTATCAAGGCGCCGACACCGGGCACCTCGACAGCGACATCAGCGCTATGCAGATAGCTGGCGACGTTGAACAAACGAATGGATTCGACGAACTCGCCGCCCATGGTGTAGTCCACGTCCACCCGCCCGGCCGGAGTTTCGATAGCCAGTTTTCCCGGCATTTTCGGCGTGACCAGACCCTCTTCGATCACCACGGTGGACAGGCCGATGGTCCCGGCGCCGCACATCGGCAGGCAACCGCTGACTTCGATGAACAGCGCACCGAAATCGCAATCGTCCCGGGACGACGGGTAAATGATCACTCCGGACATGATGTCGTGCCCCCGGGGCTCGAACATCAGCGCAGTGCGCACCCAGTCATGGTCACGGACAAAAATCTCCCGCCGCTCGGCCATGGACACCGAAGGCAACAAAGGCCCGCCACCGGCAACGACCCGCACCGGGTTGCCGCAGGCGTGGGAATCGATACAGAAAAAGCTGCGTCTCATGATTCAGTCCTCTCAAGCGAGCTTGCGTGGGGAGTGACGCTGCAACGCGCCTCGGGACAAGCGGTCCAGCAGCAAGGCTATGGCGACAATGGCCAGGCCCGCACGCAGGCCAAGGCCCATCTCCATGCGCGACAGCCCGCGGGTCACCTCGGCGCCGAGGCCGCCGGCACCGACCAGACCGGCCAGCACCACCATGGCAAGGGACATGAGGATGCACTGGTTCAACCCCACCAACAGGGTCGGCGCTGCCGTCGGCAGCTCGATCTTGAACAGGATGTCCCGGGGCGAGGCACCGCTGGCCTGGCCCAGTTCCAGCAGGTCCTTGGGCAGCTGCTTGAATGCCAGTGTGGTCAGGCGCAGCATCGGCGGAATGCCGTAGACAATAGTGGCGATGATCGCCGGCACCCGACCCAGGCTGAACAGGATCACCGCAGGGATCAGGTACACCCAGGGCGGCACCGTCTGCATGATGTTGAGAATCGGCACAAAGGCCTCGTCAACCCGCTTGACCCGGGCCGCCAGCACGCCCAGGGGAAAAGCGATGGTCACCGAGATCAGCACCGAGACACAGACCAGCGCAATGGTCTGCATTGACGCCACCCACAGCCCGGAGAACAGGCAAAACGCCAACATCAACACGGCGAACACCGCTACTCGCTTGTTCGCCAGCAACCAGGCCGCGGCGAAGATGATCGCCATCAGGACGTAGGGATGGGGCGCCAGCAGCAGGCCTTCGGCAAAACCCAGCACCGCCTCGATGATGCGGCTGATGACCAGGAAGAAATCGTGCAGATTGGCGTTGAGCCAGTCCACCGCCGGAGCCAGGAACTCGCCCGGCGAGAAACGCATATCGGCCACAGTCATTGGCTTGCTCCTTTACGCGATTGTGCAGCGCTTTGCGCCAGGCGGTCGAGAATCATGGTCAGGATAACGATGGCCATGGCCGCGTTGATCGACTTGGCGATATCCAGGGTACGCACTGCGCCATAGATGGACTCGCCCAGGCCGCCGGAGCCGACAATCCCGGCGATCACCACCATGCCGAAGGCCATCATCAGGCTCTGGTTGACCCCGGCCATGATGCTCGGCAGGGCAAACGGCAGGCGAATCTTGTAGAACATCTGCCAACCGGTGACGCCACTTGCCTCGCCCAGTTCGATGAACTCCCTGGGCGTCATGCGGATTCCCAGCGACGTCAGGCGCAGGGCCGGAGGCAGCGCGACAATAAAAGTTGCCAGCAGCGCCGTCGCCGGGCCATAACCGAGCAAGGCAATCGCCGGCAGCAGGTAGATATAGGGTGGCATGGTCTGCACCAGATCCAGGCACGGATCAACCACGCGGTCGAAACGCGGCGCCAGACCGGCGAGGACGCCCAAGGGAATCGCCACTATCAGTGCCAGGACCGTGGCCGTCAGGACCAGAGCCAGGGTGCTGACAGTCTCTGTCCACAGGCCGATCAGTGCACAAAACAACAAGGCCAGGCCGGACAGAATGGCAAAACGCAAACCGACCATGCGCCAGCCGATCAGGGCGATCAGCGCAGCGATAACGTAGAACGGCGGATAGGCGATGCACCAGAGGATGCCCTTGTAACCGCCAGCCAACAGCGCATTGACAAAATCGAAGAAAAATTCGCCATGGTCGCCCAGCCACTCAAGGCTTGCGTCGACCACCCCGTCGAACTGGCTGGAGAAGTCAGGCGTGTTCATGCCGATGTCTCCAGCACCGCAGCCGTCGAGGTCGCCGCGAATTCGTTGGGGATGCCCTGCACGCCGCGCAACAGGTCACGCAGGGTGATGATGCCGACCACCGCGCCGTTATCGACTACCGCCAGGGCGTCGCGCTCGGACTTCATGGTCAGACCGATCAGCGCGTTGATATCGGCGTCGGGGGTGGTCTTGAGCAGGCGCGACACATCACACCCGGGATTGGCTGCTTTGAACGGCTCCACAGGTGTCATCACCGAATGAGCCTTTACCAGGTGCAGCCGGGAAATTCCCGCAACGAACTCGGCGACATAATCGTCGGCCGGGTTGAGCACGATATCTTCGGCTGTACCCACTTGAATAATCACGCCGTCTTTCATGATCGCAATGCGATCACCGATACGAATCGCTTCGTCAAGGTCGTGAGTAATGAATACCGCCGACTTGCCCAGCTCCTTGGTCAACTGGCGGAATTCATCCTGCAGTTGTCGACGGATCAAGGGGTCCAGGGCACTGAAGGGTTCATCCATCAGGATCACTTCAGGATCAGCGGTGATGGCCCGGGCGAGACCGACCCGTTGCTGCATGCCACCAGACAGTTCGTTCGGATAACGCGAGGCCCAGTCGGTCAGCCCGACCTTGGCCAGCGCGCGTTCCGCCACCTTAAAGCGCTCGGCCTTGCCGACGCCCTGCATTTCCAGGCCAAACGCCGTGTTTTCCAACACCGTGCGATTGGGTAGCAAGGCAACGCTCTGAAAGACCATGCCGATATGCCGCGCCCTGACCTCGCGCAACTGCGCGGGGTTCAGGGAGGAAAGGTCCTTGCCTTTGACCAGGACCTTGCCGGCGCTGGGTGTGATCAGTTTGTTGAGCAACCTGATCAGGGTGGATTTGCCACTGCCTGACAACCCCATGATGCAGAAGATTTCTCCCCGACGAACCTGGAGACTGACGTCAGAGACCCCGACTACGCAGCTATAGTCTTGCAGTATCTGGGTCTTGGTCAGGCCCTTTTCGACGACAGCCTTCATCGCCGCAGGTGCACTTTCACCGAAGATTTTCCAGACTGACTGGCAATCTACCAGCACTTCGTTAGTGTCAATTTTTGCCGTTGTCATTTCGTAACCCGTCGAACCAGTAACTTCTGGTTTCTCTAATTGATCAAAGGGCGGCAGCAGTGGTGCACAAGCAAGTTGCTTTTCTGGTTATTGCTTAGTTCTTGATGTTTTCCCAACGCTTGAGCAAGTCAGCGTGACTGTCGGTCCAGGCCTTGACTGCCTGATCCATGGTCTTGCCATCTTTGACTTCAGCGTTCATCGAAGTGATATCGCCAATCGGTACATAAACACTGGCCATCAGTTCACGGGCACGTGGATTTTCCAGGGCAAAACCTTTGTGGCCGATCCAGTAGTAACCTTGCAGCGGCGGGAAGATGCCTTTTGGATCCTTGAGGAATTTCAGGTCATATTTCTTGGTCATCCACGACGGATCCCAGACCGTGACCGCAACCCATTCCTTGCGATCGACCGCTGACTTCAAGGCCGCGGTCATGGCAGTGGTACTGCCTTCGACCAGCTTGAGCTTGAGGTCATAGGCCTTGACCACGTTGGTGGCGTCGCTCATCAGGCCCGAACCCGGCTCGATGCCAATGATCTTGCCGCCGAGTTTTTCCGCATTGGCGTTCAACTGATCAATGGAGTCGATATCGACGTAACTGGGAACAGCCAGGCCCTGGTAAAGACCAAACGAGACCGGTGACAACTTCTCGAGTTTATTCTTGTTCTTATTCCAGTAATCCGACGCCGCATAATCGGTTTGCGAGGCCAGAACCTGCACATCACCTTTAGTCAGCGCAGCGTAAGCAATGCCCCACTCGGAGAACTCGACAACTTTTACGGTATAACCAGAGTCCTCAAGAACCTTTTTGGTAATACCCGTAATAGGCGTCAAATCTTCCCAGTTCATGGTGCCCATGGTGATGGTTTTTTCTTCCGCCTGAACCGATACGCTCATCATGCCCGCCACCGCGACGGCGCAAAGTGTCTTCCACATATTCTTCATGGCATTCCCCTGGTTATTTAATACAGTTACGTGATTACAACTGGAGGCAGGCTGTTATTGACTAAAAGCCATTGGTTTTATAAGCAGTTGTGCAACTCATTAATCAGCCCTCTCGTCCTGCTCGCAACTCCTGCCAGCGGATGACTGAACTGACACCCAGCTGGGTAATTATTTTGGGTGGAAGTTTGCTGGGCCCTGGTGCGCGGTTGAACTCATCGAGAAACTGCGACTGAGTCCCCGTTGCCAACTCGGCGGCCATCACGCCTGCCAAGGTGCTCTTGACTGTACCCAGGCCATTTTCACAGCAGGCCGAGTACAGGTTGTCTTCTATCTCACCGAATGCCGGAGCACTGTTGCGACTCAGGCACAGGCGCCCTGCCCAGCTGAATTCCAGCGGCGTCGATTTCAGCTCGGGGAAACGCAGATCCAGAGAATGGCGCTGCTCCTCGGCAATGTCGGCGACGCGCCTGGGCGTGACCTGGATGCTCGGGTCGTAGGTAAAGCGGGTACGAATCACAATACGCGACAGCCCCTCGCTGGTGATCTTGCGCACCGTAGCGCCCATCGGGTCGGCCGGCAGCAATGCCCAGTTCGGCTGGCCGGTCACCGCTTGCCCGAACTGATCATGACTGTAAGCGGCGGTCATGGACGCATAGGTGAAGACATGCAGCAGGCGCCCGGCGAAATGACCGAAGTCTTCGATATGACCGTTCACCGCCAGAATCACCTTAGGCGCCGTCACCGAACCACGATGGGATACCGCCCGCCAGTCGTTGCCGATGCGGGTCAGTTCAACGATCGGCGAGCGCTCGAACAGGCTGATCTTGCCCCCCAGCCCGGCGGCCAGGTCGCGGATGTATTGCGCGGGCTGAATCATCACCGCGCCGGGCGTGTAAAGCCCGCCGTGGTAATACTTCGAGCCGGTGATTTCGCGCATCTGTACGGCATCGAACAACTCGAAACGCTCACCAATACGCTTGAGTGACGCCGCGTAATTGATATTCAGCTTGTCGCCGCGATCAGTGGCCGCCGCGTTGATCTTGCCCGACGGGTCGAAGGTCTCGGCGGACATGCCGTATTCAAGCGCCGCTTGCCTGGCAAAGCCGATGGCGAAACGGTTCTGGGCGATTTCCTGAGCCGTGGCCGACTCACCCGCAACCGAGTACTCACCCGACGACAGGCTATGAGGCACGTCAATCATGAAGCCGGAATTGCGCCCTGCCGGGCCCTTGGCGATTTCATGGGCATCCACCACCACGATGCGCTCACCGGGCCGCAGTTGAGCCAACCGGCGAGCCGCAGACAGGCCGGCAAAACCGGCACCAATAATCAGCCAGTCCGCTGCTACCGGCCCATCAAGCATGCGGATGGGAGCCGTACGCGTGGAAGTCGCCTCCCAACCTGAAACCCCGGTATCGACCGGCAGACGCTTGATGGTGTGGGTGCTCATTTTATGGTCTCGTCAACCGACCGATCCGACACATCGATCCAGATGGTTTTGATTTCGGTGTACTGGTCGTGAGCGAACACCGACTTGTCGCGACCACCGAAGCCCGATTCCTTGTAGCCACCGAACGGCGTCGAGGCGTCGCCTTCACCGAAGCAGTTGACGGTGACGATTCCGGCGCGAATCTCCCGAGCCAGCTTGATCGCCTTGCGCAGGTTGCCGGTGTAGACCGAAGCAGCCAGGCCATAGGCGGTATCGTTGGCCAGGGCGATAGCTTCGCTGATCGACGTGAAAGTCGTTACCGACAGCACCGGGCCGAAGATTTCTTCCTGGAACAAGCGGCTGTCGCGGTCCACGCCGTCGATCACGGTCGGCTGCACGAACGCCCCATCCTGGGTATCACCGCCGTAGACCACATCCAGTTTCCCGGCGATGGCGTATTCAAGGTAGGACTTCACTTTCTCGAAGTGATCGCTGCTGACCAGGGCGCCGACACGGTTCTGCGGGTCAAGGGGATCACCCATTTTCCATTCGCGGATATAGGCCCCCATGCGCTCAAGCAACTCGGCCTTGACCGATTCGTGCACCAGCAGACGCGAGGTTGCCGAGCAGTTCTCACCCATGTTCCAGAACGCTCCGTTGACCACGTGCTGGGCCACCAGGTCCAGGTCTTCGGCATCGTCCATGACCACAGCCGGGTTTTTGCCGCCGCACTCCAGCACCACGCGCTTGAGGTTCGAATCCGCCGAGTAATGCAAGAAGCGGCGGCCGGTCGCGGTCGAACCGGTGAAGCTGATCATGTCGACATCTTTATGCAGGCCGATGGGCTCGCCCACTTCCTTGCCGGTACCGGTGACGATATTCAGCACACCCGCTGGCACCCCGGCTTCGAAAGCCAGTTCAGCGACACGCAGGGTGGTCAGGGTGGTCTGTTCGGCGGGTTTGACGATCACCGAGCAACCGGCGGCCAGGGCCGGGCCGATTTTCCAGGCCAGCATCAGCAGCGGAAAATTCCACGGCAGCACACAACCGATCACTCCGATGGGCTCACGCACAACCATGGTCAAAGCATCGTTGCCGACCGGGGCGGTGTGATCGTAGAGCTTGTCGATCGACTCGGCATGCCAGCGCAAGGTATGGATGGTGTCCGGGACGTCGACCATCTGGCACTCGCTTACCGGCTTGCCGCTGTCCAGGCTTTCCAGGACGGCCAGTTCATGGCGATTGTTTTCCAGCAGCTTGGCAAACTTGAGCAGAACCGCCTTGCGCTCGCCCGGTGCCAGCAGCCGCCAGCGGCCGTCGTCGAAGGCCTCCCTGGCTTTGCTTACAGCGTAGTCGACGTCTTCGCTGGCGCAGGCCGCGACGTCGGTAAGGAATGCTCCGGTCGCCGGGTTGATCGTGGCGAAGGTATTACCCGACAACGCCGGCTTGAACGAACCGTTGATAAAGGCATTGGACGGATATGACATCGACTGGGCGATGGCAGCGTATTCGTCCTTGGTCAGCAGATCACGCATGGCTGGCTCCCGAAGTGATGTGGGCGACGGTGCGCTTCACGTTGGTAATGACGGTCTGGAGGCTGCGCTTGTCTTCCGAGTTCAGCGGACGCAGCGGAGCACGCACATCACCGACATTCAGGCCGTTCAACTCGCAGCCGAACTTGATGCATTGAACGAACTTGCCGCCGTCCAGGGCATTCATCAGCGGCATCATGGCCGACATGATCTGGCGCCCCTTGTCGAAGTTCTTCTCGACCACACAAGCTTCGTACAACGCGACATGCTCCCTGGGCAGGAAGTTGGAACCGGCACAGACCCAACTACGCGCACCCCAGGCGAAGAATTCCAGGGCCTGGTCGTCCCAGCCACAGGACAGGGCAATGTGCGGGAACTCACGGGCAAGCAGATGCACGCGGCCCATCTCGCCGGAGCTTTCCTTGATCGCGACGACGTTCTTCGACTTGCCGACGCGAGCCAGGTAGTCCTCGTTCATCTGCACGCACATGCGCCCCGGATAGTTGTAAAGCATGATCGGCATATTGGCGGCGCGATCGATGGTCAGGGCGTGGATGGCGTTTTCCTGGTCGGTCGGCAGCGCATACGGCGGCGTAGTGACGAGAATGGCGTCGGCCTTGATCCTCTTCGCATCTTCAGCAAACAGCACGGCATCTTCGGTGCGAATGGCACCGGTGCCGATGATCAGTTGGGTGCGTGAACCAATCACGTCCTTGGCCCGGGCGGCCAGCTTCAAGCGTTCTTCGGCGGTCTGCGCATAATATTCACCGGTGGAACCACCGATGATAATGCCGTGCACTTTCGCCTCGACCAGCGACTCCAGCACTTCGCTGAAGACGCTCCAGTCTATTTCCCCATCGGGGGTATGAGGCGTTACCGCAGGCGTGTAAATACCTTCAAATCTCAAGACGATTTCTCCGAAGATGAATGACCGGGAATATCGACCCGCGCATCAGTTTTAAGGCCTTGCGGGGCGATATACATTTCCATGTCCTCCCGGGACAGTTCCCAATGCTCAAACACAAGGTCGACAACTGAAGCTTCATCGCGCCGTTCAATGGCCTCGATGAACAAGTCGTGATGCCCGGCCGACTGATCGAGGCGCTCTTCCATCTGCTCGTTATTCGGCCGGAAAAACGTGTACCCGATACGGGCATGATCAATCAGCAGGCGCTCCAGGCTGGGCTGCAGGTACTGGTTGCCAGCCATCTCGCCCATGATTGCGTGGAAGCGGGTGTTCTCGACGGCCATCGCCAAGGCGTCACGATCAATCGTGGCCTTGCGAAAGCGGTACTGGGTTTCCTTCAACTCGATCAGTTGACGCTGCTTGAAGTTCTGCACGGCCAGGCGGCCGATCGCGGCATAGATCATGGGCGCAACCAGGAAGAAGTTGCGCAGGGTCGAATGATTCATGGGGATGACCCGGGCACCGCGGTTCTCGCGGATATCCAGATAACCCTCCCCGGCCAAGCGCCGGAACACTTCGCGAACAGGGGTACGGGACAGGCCGTAGCGTTCGCTGAGAATGACCTCGTCCAGTGCTTCGTCCGGGTCCAATTCCATGGTCAGGATCTGACGCTTCAAGTCTTCGTAAAGAGTGCTCTTGCCGTTTTTCACAAACGACCTCCGGAGGTTGTCTAGCCGCGCTTTGCGGCTGGCCGATGGATGCAGATTCGCATGGGTATATATGGCGGTCAAGCTAATGTATTTCTTATGTATACATAGAAAATACGATAAAAACACAGAGAGTATTTTTATTTTCCCTTGTTTTTCATGGGGTTAGTTTTTTAGGGCGAAAACCACCTGGTCGCTTACAGGAAAGTGGCTTGTCGTTTTTTGAATAGGCGTGGCGACGACCGGTGCGATGCGATCAGGGGATGGTTGTTTCTGGCCGACAGGGCGGCGTGTATTCGCGACATGCGTTTTTTTGGGAGGATATGGTGGGACCGGCTTTGGGTGGGAAGACCATGGCTCGGCACAACAGAGACATGCCGAATGTATTGCCCTCTTCCCGTCTAAAGCCGGTCCCACAAAAAGCGCATCAAGCGGGCCATGTTCAATAGCTAAACCCATGCCCCAACTCACTCTCCATCCACTCCAGAAAGCGCCGTACCCGAGGAAAGCTGGAGTGCGCCCGGGGAAAGACCAGATGATGGGCCGCCACCGGCGCACTCAATGCCTCGGGCGCCACTTCCACCAGATCTCCCGCGATCAGGTATTTGTGCGCCAGCAGTGAGCTCTCCAGGGCAAAGCCCAGACCATGGCTCGCCGCTTCCAGGGTCATATAGGAGCGGTCGAAGCTCAATTCGTAGGGCTTTTCCGGGCGCGCCAGGCCATGCAGGGCAAACCAGTCGGGCCATTTGAGCAGTGTGGTTTCCGAGAGAATCAGCGGGCTGTGCAGCAGGTCGGCAGCGGCGCTGATCGACCGTTGCGCCAGCAGTTTGGGCGATGCCAGTACCGCGAAGGACTCGTTGCAAATGGTGCGTACTTCATAGCTCGGCCAGTCGGGCACGCCATGGCGGATATCGACGTCTATCTTGTCGCGGCTGAAATGCCGGGGCTCGTAGGAACATGACAGGTTGATCTGGATATCCGGATGGCTCAGACGAAACGCCTCCAGCCGCGGCATCAGCCAGAGCAGGCCGAAACTCGGTGCCGAGTGCAGGCGCAGGCAGTCCAGGGCGGCATCGCTGCCGGCCCGTTCGGTAGCCACGGCCAGGCTGTGCAGAATGCCGGAAATCTCCCGCAGGTACTGCTCCCCCACTGGCGTCAGGCTGACACCACGGGCCGCACGGACGAACAATTGGCGACCGATCATGCCCTCCAGCTTGGCCAGTTGATGGCTGACCGCCGAGGGCGTCAGGTCCAGGACTTCGGCGGCCCGGGCAACGTTGCCAAAGCGCGCCGTCTGCTCGAAGGCCTGAATTGCTCTCAGGGGTGGGAGGATTTGCGGGGTATCGACGGGTGGCCGCATGGAGGCGACTCCTTTGTTATTTTTTTACCAAGCTACCTGAGCGAATAAGACCCCGCAAACGCCGCGCACACTATGGGAGCGGCTTTAGCCGGGAAGACCATGGTTCAGACGACGGAAATGTGTTGTCTGCACCGGCCCTTTCCCGGCTGAAGCCGGTCCCACAAAAATAGTGCCTGCCCATCGAGAGCTGAATTTTTTTCAGCATCCAATGATTTTTGCGTTATTGCTCAGCCACTGCCCCCGGCACAGGATTGACCCCGAATCGCATCCCAACAAAAACAATTCGAGGTAATCCTCATGCTGCTTCAAGGCAAAGTTGCAATCATCACCGGCGCCGCCTCCGCTCGCGGTATCGGTCGCGCCACCGCTGCCACCTTCGCCGCCCACGGCGCCCGGGTGGTCATTCTCGATCTCGATCAATCCGCTGCCCGGGACGCTGCCGCTTCCCTGGGTGCCGAACACCTTGGCCTGGCCGCCAATGTCGCCGATGAAACCCAGGTCAGCCAGGCCGTGCGCCAGATCAGCGAACACTTCGGCCGCATCGACGTGCTGGTCAATAACGCCGGCATCACCCAACCGCTGAAGATCGTCGATATCGGCCGCAGCGACTATGACAAGGTCCTCGACGTCAGCCTGCGCGGCACTCTGCTGATGTCCCAGGCGGTGATTCCGCTGATGCGCAAGCAGGCATCCGGCAGCATCGTCTGCATGTCCTCGGTATCGGCGCAACGCGGTGGCGGCATCTTCGGCGGCCCGCATTACAGCGCAGCCAAGGCCGGTGTACTGGGTCTGGCCAGAGCCATGGCGCGGGAACTGGGGCCGGATAACGTACGGGTCAACTCCATCGCCCCCGGCCTGATCCAGACCGATATCACCGGTGGCCTGATGCAGGACGAGCGCCGCCACGCCATTATCGACGGCATCCCTTTGGGTCGTCTGGGTGCTGCCCAGGATGTGGCCAATGCCGCGCTGTTCCTGGCCAGCGACCTGTCCTCCTATCTCACGGGCATTACCCTGGACGTGAATGGCGGCATGCTTATCCACTGATGCATTAACGCCAGCTCGTAAGGCTGGCGCTGTTCCGATCGACGTTGCAGCCGTCAGCTGCCAATAAAAACAAAGAGATCAGACCATCATGACAACCCTGTCCCTGGAAGCGGTCGTCACCGCCCGCTCCAACGCCTATCGCAAGACCGCGTGGCGCCTGATGCCGTTCCTGATGTTGTGCTACCTGTGCGCCTACCTGGATCGCGTCAATGTCGGCTTCGCCAAGCTGCAGATGATGAACGACCTGGCCCTGAGCGAGACCGTCTACGGCCTCGGCGCCGGCATGTTCTTCCTTGGCTATTTTCTCTGCGAAGTGCCGAGCAACCTGATCCTGCACAAGGTCGGCGCGCGGCGCTGGATCGCCCGCATCATGATTTCCTGGGGAATCATCTCGGCACTGTTCGCCTTCGTCGAGACCGCCTGGCAGTTCTACAGCCTGCGCTTTCTCCTCGGCATCGCCGAAGCGGGCCTGGCACCGGGGCTGCTGCTGTACCTGACCTACTGGTTCCCGTCCTATCGCCGGGCGCGCATGACCGTACTGTGGTTCGTGGCCATTCCCCTGTCCGGGATGATCGGCGGGCCGCTGTCGGGCTTCATCATGGCCAAATTCGCCGGGTTGCATGGCTGGGCGGGCTGGCAATGGATGTTCGTCATTGAAGCCATCCCCACGGTGATCGTCGGCCTGTTGGTCCTGGCGTATCTCAAGGATGGCGTGCACCAGGCCACCTGGCTCAATGACGATGAAAAGGAGTTGATCAACAAGGAACTGGCCGAAGACAACAGCCGCAAGGTCAACCACGCCTCTGCTGCCGAGTTCCTGCGTGACCGGCGCCTGTGGCTGCTGGCCGGTATCTACTTCTGCGTGGTCATGGGCCAGTACGCCATTACCTTCTGGCTGCCGACCCTGATCCGTAACGCCGGGGTCTCCGATCCGTTGCATATCGGCCTGCTGACCAGCCTGCCGTACATGTGCGCCATCGTCGCCATGCTGTTGATGGGCCGCAGCAGCGACAAGCACCGCGAGCGCCGCTGGCACCTGATCATTCCGATGATTGCCGGGGCGATAGGCCTGACCCTGGCGGCGCTGCTCGGCGGCAACCTGTTGCTGTCGGTGCTGAGCCTGTGCCTGGCCGCTTCTGGTGTGCTGTCGGCGTCCTCACTGTTCTGGATGCTGCCCACCACCTTGCTGGGTGGTGTGTCCGCTGCCGCAGGCATCGCCGGGATCAACAGTTTCGCCAACCTCGCGGGCTTCTGCTCGCCCTACCTGATCGGCTGGATCACCACCAGCACCGGCTCCAGCGCCCTGGGCATGTACCTGATCACCGCCGTGCTGTGTGCCGGGGTCCTGCTGGTCCTGCGCATTCCGGCCAGCTCGGTCAATCGTTAAGACATCGGAGTAAACACCCATGACTGCAAAAGCTTCTAACCAAGGGCCTGCACTCAAGCAGCGCGCCTATAACATTCGCCGCCATGCCCTGCGCATGGGCCAGGTGCAGGGCCAGGGCTATGTCGGCCAGGCCCTGGGCGCGGCCGACCTGCTGGCTGTGTCGTATTTCCACGCCCTGCGCTATCAGCCGCATAACCCGCAATGGGAGGGCCGTGACCGGTTCTACCTGTCCATCGGTCACTACGCCATCGCTCTGTACGCCGCGTTGATCGAAGCCGAGGTGATTCCCCTCGACGAACTGGAAACCTACGGCACCGATGACAGCCGCCTGCCCATGTCCGGCATGGCCGCCTACACCCCCGGCATGGAAATCACCGGCGGCTCCCTCGGCCACGGCCTGGGCATTGCCGTCGGCGCCTGTCTCGGGCTCAAGCGCAAGCAGTCGGATTCATTCGTTTACAACCTGCTGTCCGACGGCGAACTGAACGAAGGCTCGACCTGGGAGGCCGCCATGTCGGCCTCGCACTGGAAGCTCGACAACCTCATCGCCATCATCGATGTGAACAATCAGCAGGCCGACGGCCATTCCAGCGAGGTACTGGCCTTCGAGCCCATCGTCGACCGCTGGCAGGCCTTTGGCTGGTTCGTCCAGCGGGTGGACGGCAACAATATCGAGGCACTGGTGGGCGCCTTCGATGCCGCCCGCAACCATACCGGCGCGCGGCCTCGGGTGATCATCTGCGACACCAAAATGGGCAAGGGCGTGGAGTTTCTGGAAAACCGGGAAAAGACCCACTTCATTCGCGTCGATGAAAACGAATGGGATGTGGCATTGACTATTCTTCAGGGTGGGAGCGACAAATGAGCAGCGCCAACACAGCAGCAACCGGCAAGAAACGCCTGACCACTTCGGCGATGATTGCCTCCATCGCGTCCGAAGGCCAGGCCACTCGCGCGGCGCCTTTTGGTCATGCCCTCGCAGCGCTGGCCGAGCAGCGTTCCGATATCGTCGGGCTGTCGGCGGACCTGTCGAAATACACTGACCTGCACATCTTCGCCAAGGCTCATCCCGAGCGGTTCTACCAGATGGGCATGGCCGAACAACTGCTGATGAGCGCCGCCGCCGGCATGGCCCGCGAAGGTTGCGTGCCCTTCGCTACTACCTATGCGGTGTTCGCCTCACGGCGTGCCTATGACTTTATCTGCATGGCCATCGCCGAGGAGAACCTCAACGTCAAGATCGTCTGCGGCCTGCCCGGCCTGACTACCGGCTACGGCCCGAGCCACCAGGCCACCGACGATCTGGCGATCTTCCGCGCCATGCCCAACCTGATGATCGTCGACCCTTGCGATGCCGTGGAAATCGAACAGGCCGTCCCCGCCATCGCTGCTCACCAGGGCCCGGTGTACATGCGCCTGCTGCGCGGCAACGTGCCGGTGGTGCTGGACGAATACGGTTACAAATTCGAGATCGGCAAGGCCAAGACCCTGCGCACCGGCAACGATGTACTGATCATTTCCACGGGCCTGATGACCATGCGCGCCCTGGAAGCCGCCGAACAGCTCAAGGCCGATGGTGTCGATGTTGCGGTGCTGCACGTGCCGACCATCAAGCCCCTGGACGAGCAGACCATCCTGGCCGAAGCGCGCAAGAGCGGGCGCCTGGTGGTCACGGCGGAAAACCATTCGATCATTGGCGGCCTGGGTGAGGCGGTTGCGGGTGTGCTGCTGCGCAATGGCGTGACGCCGACCTTCCGCCAGATCGCCCTGCCCGATGCCTTCCTGGATGCGGGCGCATTGCCAACGTTGCATGATCGCTATGGCATATCAACAAGCGCCGTCAGTGCGCGGATAAAAGCCTGGCTTTAAGCGCTATGCAGCCTTGCTGCCGCGAGGCTTGCCCGCAATCCGAATCTGTAGGAGCTGCCGAAGGCTGCGAATAGGTTTGCCTGATAAACCGCTTTCGCAGCCTTCGGCAGCTCCCACAAAAACCGCATTTCCATTCAGACCGCTGCCGTCGAACGGTTGCACCCTATCCTCCTCCCCCCTATGATTCGCCCCGTCGCTGCATACCAGCGATCGGATTTGGCGATCCGCATCCATTTTACGCAACAGCTGCAAGCTCGGTTGCCTCACTCTGTGTGGGCATCGATATGGCAACTGTGCGCGGGAGACTTTCGAGTCTGCCGGGTAAAGTGGACCGGTTCGCCAACCCGCGTACAGCTGCCACCCTGTTTCGTTTGGCGACGAGACGGCGGCAGAGTTATTACCACTTATGGATGTTCCCGTATGACTCGCTATATACCTTTAAGCACCCTCTGCAATACCGTCCTGTTCATCAACCCGGACGCCCCGTTAAGCGACCTGCACAGCGTCGCCTACGAGCGCCTGCAGGCGGTGAAGAACCTGATGCTATGCCTCGACGGCACCCGCAAGCCCGACCCGGACGAGCAGGACCTGTCCCATATCGCCCATGCCGCCAGCCTGTTGTTGCGCGATAGCTGTGACGTGCTGGAGGTGATGGAAGTGCGTTTGATGGATAAACCTGCGAGTTGATCGGACTGTGGGAGTCGGCTTGCTGGCGATTGGGTCAGGTCACTCAATGACGATATCGCCTGCCAGATATCAATCGCCAGCAAGCCGGCTCCCACAAAGAAAATGGCATTCCAACGCATCTGGCGGCTGAGACCTGCCACCCAGCCAAAAAAACTGAACCCCCGCAAATGCCCTCAGTCGACATTTCCATGCCGTTCGTTACGGCTGTTCCCAGCCCAACAATAAGGAATGTTAACCATGGCTAACAACTTCACTCACACCTTCAAATCCAGCGCCCTGGCGCTCGCCCTCACCCTCGGTTGCCATAGCGCCTTCGCCGCCGAAAGCCCGCGAAGCTTCATCGATGACGCTTCAGCCGCCGGTGTCGGTGAAATTCAGGCAGGCCAACTGGCACAGCAAAAAGGCGTTTCCGAAGATGTAAAAGCCTTCGCCGGGATGATGGTCGAGGACCACACTTTGGCCAATAACAAGCTCAAGGAAATCGCCCAGAGTAAAAAACTGGAGGTTCGCGAAGACCCAACCGTGATGGCCAAGATCAAGACCATGATCCTTGACCTGCGCAGCGCCAAATCCTTTGACCAGGCCTACGCCAATAATCAGGTCAAGGCCCACGAGGACGCCGTCAAGCTATTCGAGGAAGAGGCAGCTGGCAGCGAGGACGCGCAATTGCAGGCCTTCGCCAAAGAAACCCTGCCCAAGCTCAAAGAGCACCTGGCAAAAGCCAAGGAATTGGCAGCGGCTCATGGTGGGGATGCGGCCAAAGAATAAGGGGCGTCATCGCAACGCCCTCACCCCGGATCAGGCCCGCGCCGCCCCGCTGATCGCCCCGTGCTTGGCGAGCGTAACCGGCGTTGCGGCCTGACTGATTTCAGGCTCCGGCTCGCCATTGAGAGCCCGGTTCATCTTCTCGGTATCCAGCGCACCGACCCACTTGGCAATGGCCATGGTGCCGACGCCATTGCCAATGGTGTTGGTAATGGCCCGGGCTTCGGACATGAAGCGGTCCACCCCCAGCAACAGGACCATGCCCGCTACCGGAATGGTGCCCAGTGACGCCAGGGTTGCGGCAAGAATGATAAAGCCTGAGCCGGTAACCCCCGCCGAGCCCTTGGAGGTGAACATCAGTACGGCAAGGACGATCAGTTGATCGGTCAGGGTCAGCGGCGTATTGGTGGCCTGGGCAATGAAGATCGCGGCAATGGTGTAATAGATCGCCTGACCGTCCGGGTTGAAGGTCAGGCCCGAGGGAATGATCATCCCTGCCACGGGTTTCGACACCCCTGCCCGCTCCATTTTCGAGATCATTTGCGGCAACACCGATTCCGAGGAACTGGTGCCCAGCACAGTGAACAACTCCTCTTTGATAAAGCGCAGGAACTTCCACAGGCTGAAACCGCTGTAGCGGCAGATCGGCCCGAGCACGAAGATCACGAACAGCGCGCAGGTCAGGTAGACGCAGGCCATCAGCTTGCCCAGGGAAAACAAGGAGCCGAAACCGTATTTACCGATGGTAAAGGCGATTGCGCCAAAGGCTCCGACGGGCGCCAGGCGCATAACCATATTGACGATGCGAAACATGCCTTGCATCAAGCTGTCCAGGGCATCGACAAACACCTTGCCCCGAGGCCCGACCTGGGCCAGGGCGACACCCAGCAGGATCGAAAACAACAGGATCTGCAACACATTGCCCTTGGCGAAGGCGTCAACAATAGTGTCCGGGATGATGTTCATCACGAATTCCATAAAGGAGCTGTGCCTGGCCGCGCTGGTATAGGTGGCAAGGCTGGTGGTGTCCAGGCTGGCGGCATCGATATTCATGCCTGCGCCGGGCTTGAAGACGTCCACCACTATCAGGCCCACCACCAGCGCGAGGGTCGAGACTACTTCGAAATACAGCAGCGCGCGAAAACCGACGCGGCCCAGTTCCTTCATGCTTTCCATACGCGCGATACCCGAGACCACGGTGAGGAAAATCACCGGTGCCAGGAGCATTTTGATCAACTTGATGAAGGCGTCACCCAAGGGCTTGAGTGCCGTGGCAGTGTCGGGGAACAGCACCCCGACGAGGGCGCCGAGAATGACGGCGATCAGGACTTGTACATAGAGTTTGCCAATTATTCTTTTCATCACAGGGCCCTGATTTTTTATTGTTGTCAGGAAATGCCAAGGGTGCAGAGCTGCCCCTTGGCGCTATGCCGCAGTACTGTTTTGAATCAGCGGTTGATCAGCTCCAGCACGGCATCGGTGATCTGTCGAGTCGTGGCGCTACCGCCCAGGTCAGGGGTGTGCAGGCCGCTTTCGGTGACCGCTTCGATGGCCGCCATCAACTGCCGGGCCGCACCGGCCTCGCCGAGATGCTCGAGCATCATCGCAGCGGTCCAGAAGGTCGCGATGGGGTTGGCCACACCTTTACCGGTGATGTCGAAGGCAGAGCCATGGATGGGTTCGAACATCGACGGAAACTGTCGCGAAGGGTTCAGGTTGGCGGTCGGTGCGATCCCCAGGCTGCCGGACAGGGCCGCTGCAAGATCAGAAAGGATGTCGGCGTGCAGGTTGGTGGCAACGATCACATCCAGAGTCGCCGGTTTGAGCACCATGCGTGTGGTCACGGCATCGACCAGTTCCTTGTCGATGTGCACATCAGGGAAGTCCTTGGCCACCTCGTAGAAAATCTCGTCCCACAGGACCATGCCATGGCGCTGGGCGTTGGACTTGGTGACCATAGTCAGATGCTTGCGCGGCCGACTGCGGGCCAGTTCGAAGGCGAAGCGATGAATGCGCTCGACCCCGGCGCGAGTGAAGACCGACACCTCGGTGGCCACCTCTTCCGGCAGGCCCCGGTGCACGCGACCGCCGTTGCCGGAGTACTCGCCCTCGGAGTTTTCCCGCACCACTACCCAGTCGATCAGATGGCCGTTGTGCAGTGGGCTTTTCACCCCCGGCAATACCCTCGCCGGGCGGACATTGGCGTATTGGTCGAAGCCCTGGCAGATCGGCAGGCGCAGGCCCCACAGGGAGATATGGTCGGGAACATTCAGAGCACCGACCGCACCGAAGAAAATCGCGTCAAAGGTTTTCAGCTCGGCAAGCCCGCCTTCGGGAATGTAGTAGCCGTCCTTCAGATAATTGTCGGAGTTCCAGTCGAAGTGTTTGAAGTCCAGGGCAAAGCCGGATTTATTCGACAGTGCCTGCAACACCTCGACACCGGCAGCGATCACTTCCACGCCAATACCATCACCGGGAACCGCAGCAATTCTGTATGCATTCATGATGGTTTCCACTCTCTCAACGTTCTTGTTTTACCTGGCGAACCGGACTGTTCAAGCAGGGGTTGAGGGGAGTATATGTAGTGACTTAAAAGCAGTGAGTTACTCAAAATCACTACATCCATAACTTTGAGTTACGAATGAATCAGACTCTGGATCTGTCGTTTTTCTACCTGCTGGCCAAGCAAGGCAGCCTCGCCGCCACGGCCAGGGAGCTGGGTGTGACGCCGCCCGCCGTGAGCAAGCGCTTGAGCACTCTGGAGGCGCGCCTGGGGATCCGCCTGGTCAATCGCACCACCCGTTCGATGAGCCTGACCACCGAGGGTGAGCTGTATTTCTCCCATGCCGCACGCATCCTCACGCAGATCGATGAAGTGGAGCAGTTGGTCAGCAGCAGCCGTGCCACGCCCAAGGGCCTGATCAGGGTCAACGCCTCCCTGGGCTTTGGCCGCCGCTATATCGGCCCGGCTTTGGCCGCATTCTTTGCGCGCTACCCGGAGGTGGAGATCCAGCTGGAAATCAGCGACCACCCCCTGGACCTGACCACCCACGGCTTCGACCTGGGCATCCGCTTCGGCAGCCTGCCGGACGCGGCCTTTCATGCGCGCAAGATCGCCTCCAATCGCAGACTCCTGTGCGCTTCACCGCTGTACCTGGAAAAGCACGGCGTACCCGAACGCCTGGCCGACCTGCAACAACACAACTGTATCTTCCTGCGCCAGAACGAAACGCCCTATGGCGTCTGGAGCTTCACCAACGGCGGGCGCACGCAGAACATCAAGGTGCGCGGCGCCCTGGGCTGCAACGATGGTGAAGTGGCACTGAACTGGGCACTGGAGGGCTACGGCATTCTCTTGCGCGCCGAATGGGATATCGCCCGCTACGTACGCAGCGGCCGTCTGCGCCTGGTATTGGAAGACCAAACCCCGACCCGGGCCGATGTCTACGCCGTCTACCCGCAACAACTGCACCTGTCAGCGAGGGTACGCAGCCTGATCGATTTTCTGGTCGAGCGGTTTGAGCATATTGATCATCTGGGGGAAGATGAAGTCAGATGAGCCCATCTCTGACTGCCACAAAATAATTAAACAGCAGCGATGAACTTTCAATAATTTCCAATCAATCTAAATACTAGTACTTCTATCAGTATCGATAGCCATATGGGCGCTGTAATCTTGCCTTGTGCTCGCTCATCGCTCCTGCCTTGAAAAATATGAGATTCAGGAATTTTACAGAGAGAGGTGGCACATTACCGACTCTTATAGGAAGGTCACCGAAAATGGCAAAGACACACCAGCATATGCCCACTCCGCCAGGACAGCTGAAGATATCCAACAAGCTGCAATACGCACCGGGAGCTCAAGCACTGCTAGCGCCCACCGTTGTTGAGGCACGAGACCCTCCTATACTATATCCAGGCGCCGTTGCCGAGTCCGGCGTCACTGTTCGGATAGTGGCAACCGAGAGCATTCGCGCTGGCAATAGTATTCGACTTACCTGGAGGGGAAAAGCCAATTACCGTACAACATTGCCCGTCACGGAAGCAGGTCGTTATATAGATTTCGTTCTGCCGAAAAATTTGGTATTGGATAATATCGTTGAGGGCGAAGCCCCCGTATGTGATATTTTCTACGAAGTCGAAGATCCGGTCAGCGGAAACGTTGAGTTCTCACCCACCTTACAGATTTATATTGTCGACGCGCTTGGATCGCTCGACCCGGTAACCGTTCCGCAGGCCCCTAATGGTGAGTTCAATCCTCACGACATTCCAGAGCCAGGCTTGAGAATCAACTTCCCTCAGGGACCTTTAATAATCGGTGCCGGATGGACAAGCTATGCACGCGACGGCCATGTAATTGCAACAGTGCGCTTCGGGATTGCCGACGGTGAGGACTTTGTCTACATGTGGCGGTTCATGCTTGACCAAACCGAACCTGGCGGTGAGGTTCAGATCAACTACACGGGTAGCAATGAAAGATACATCATTGAGTCTTTGTATACTGCATTGCGTATTATCGGATAGCATCACCGCATGACATAGATGTATCTGACAGACTCATTCGCCGTCATCGGCAGCCTTGATCAAAAAACGCAAAACCCACTGAATAACTAAACTCTGTGGGAGCGAAATCATTCTCGAAAGCGGGACTTCAGACGATACTAATGCGTCCGATGCACCTATTCGCGAATGAATTCGCTCCCACCAGATTTACTCCCGCCCCTGCCAAGTTTTTGCTGCGCGGCAGCAGGAACGCCTGCAAAGGCAATATCCCCATTCATGGCAAAACCCTGCGCCAGATATTCGATGAACGCACGCACCCGCGCCGACTGTCGTCGATCCGGTGCCAATACCGCGTGAATCGGCAATGTAGCGGTGGTGTAATCCTCCAGCACCGCCCTCACCCGTCCCGCCTGTAAATCCTCGCGAAACAGCCATGACGGCGACAACGACAAACCGGCACCGCTAAGCACCAGTTGCCGAATCGACTCGCTGTTATTGCTGCGCACATTACCTTTGACCTGCACCGCCTGCCATTGGCCATCGCGGGCAAAGCGCCACCGATCAAACTGCGCCAGTTGGCTGAACACCAGGCAATTGTGGCGGGCCAGGTCAGCGGGGGTCAGCGGTAGCCCGTGTTGCTCGAGGTAGGCAGGCGCGGCGAATACGCCGCGCCGGGTCAGGCCAATCTGACGGGCGATCAGACCGCTGTCCTTCAGCTCGCCGATGCGAATGGCGACGTCGATGCCCTCGCTGATGATATCGACGTTCTCGTCGCTCAGCTGCAGGTCGATGGTCACGTCCGGATAGCGCTGCAAAAAACCGTGCAAGCGCGGCGCGATCTGCACTCGGCCAAAGCTGCCTGACGAAGCGATACGCAATGTGCCGGCCACTTGCTCCTGCCCGGTCTTGAAGCTCTGCTCGGCACTGTCCACCGCGCTGAGGATTTGTCGGCAGTGCTCATAGTACCGCTGACCTTCGTCGGTCAGGAATAACTGCCGAGTGCTCCGGGCAAACAGGCGCCCACCCAGGCGCTTTTCCAGCAGGCCGATCTGCTTGCTGATGGTCGGTTGGGTGACGCCGAGTTCCCGGGCCACCGAGGAGAAACTGCCCCGTTCCACCACCCGAACGAAGATTGTCATGGCTTCCAATGCGTCCATATACATCTCACTTAGCGACGATCTGGAATAAATACTATAGGCATTTGGCGACTTATTGAAATAACCAGAACAGCGCACAGTGTCTCCATCGCCCAACTTCAGAGGATTACCCCATGAGCCAGACCACCATGCACGCTGCCGTCGCTGTACAAGCCGAAACGCCTTTGCAGCTGGAGGAACTGCCCGTCCCTGTGCCTCAGGCAGGCCAGGTATTGGTGAAAGTCATGGCCAGCGGCGTCAACCCGCTGGATACCAAGATCAGCCGCGGCCAGGGCGGCCATGCCCGCCAGCCTTTGCCAGCGGTACTGGGCATGGATATGGCCGGCGTGGTCGAGGTACTCGGGGCCGGAGTCAGTGCGTTCAAGGTGGGTGACGAGGTGTATGGCATGGTCGGCGGCATCGGCGGCCAGCAGGGCTCGCTGGCGCAGTACATGGCGGTGGACGCCGACCTGCTGGCACCCAAGCCGCATAACCTGAGCATGCGCGAGGCTGCCGCCCTGCCGCTGATTTTCATCACTGCCTGGGAAGGCCTGGTCGATCGGGCCAAGGTCCAGGCCGGACACAGCGTGCTGGTCCACGGCGGCGCGGGTGGCGTTGGCCATATCGCCGTGCAGATCGCCAAGGCCCATGGCGCAGCGGTATTTGCCACTGGCAGCGAAAGCAGTCGCGAAACGATTGAAAGCTTCGGCGTCACGGCCATTGATTACCGCAACCAGAGCCCGGCCGAGTACATGGAGCAGCACAGCGCCGGGGAAGGTTTCGACATCGTCTACGACACCGTGGGCGGCGCCACCCTTGATGCCTCATTCAGAGTGGCGAAAATCTACACCGGCCATGTCGTCAGCTGTCTGGGCTGGGGCGAACACAGGCTCGCGCCGCTGTCCTTTCGCGGCGCGACGTACTCCGGGGTGTTCACCCTGCTGCCGCTGCTGACCGGCAAGGGGCGCAAGCATCATGGCGAGATTCTGGCTGAAGCGACACGCATGGCCGAGGCCGGTCAGTTGCGGGTCCGTCTGGATGATCGACGCTTTACGCTGGAGAGCGTGAACGATGCTCACGAGCTGGTGGCGCAAGGCAGAGCGACAGGCAAGGTAGTTGTCGAGCTTCAGCCATCAGGTGAGCACGATTGAAATTACTGTCGCCGCCACCTTGATCAAAGCCTCGCATATTATCCCTGGCGTACCGGCCTGATCAGAGCAGTACGTCGCCCGTGGGTTGCAACGGTGTCGGCGCAGGCTCATCGAGCAGCTCCAGCACTGAAATCTCCAGCGTCCGGCACATGGCTTCCAGGGGCAGGTCGTTGGGCTGCTTGTCGAACGGATCGGCGATCTGATCACCCAGGGCGTCGAGGCCAAAGAAGGTGTAGGCCAGTACGCACACGGCGAGGGGCGTAAACCAGCCAATCGTGTCGACCAGGCAGAACGGCAACAGGAAGCAGTAGACGTGCACGATGCGGTGCAGCATCAGGATGTAGGGATAGGGAATCGGCGTGTTGCTGATGCGCTCGCAGCCTCCGAGCACCGAAGACAGCCGTGACAATTGTTGGTCGATATCCACCTGCACCACGGGGCTGGTCTGCACCAGTTGGGTCGCCGCCATATAGCGCTTGCCCAGCTCGCCGAGCACGGCATTGGGCAGGCACTGCCTGGGCGCTGCAGGGTGCTCATGGCCCTTGTCGATCCACGCCTGAATCTCCGGGCTTTGCGGGTCGGCACGCAGGTCGTTCTTCAGCGCCCGGCTGAACACAATCAACCCTTCGGCAAGATCACGGCGATGCTCACGACTCAGGCCAGGCAAGAGGCTGAGGCTCTGACGAGTCAGGTTACGGCTGACGATCAGCAGCTCGCCCCACAGCGTGCGCGCTTCCCAGAAACGCTGGTAGGCCACGGTATTGCGAAAGCCCAGGAAGATCGCCAGGGTCAGCCCCCACAGGGTGAAGGGCGTAGCGGTGAGGATGACCTTGAAGTTGAACAGCGTGCCGTGAATTGTTACCACCGCCGAACTGACCAATACAGTGAACAACACCTTGCGCCAGATGGCCGGGATGATCGAGCCTTTGAGGGAGAACAGCAGGGTCAGGGTCGAGAGAGTTCTAGGGCGGATGATCAAGGGGAATTCCTGAATATATTAAAACGACGCGCTTTTCTGTGGGCCCGGCTTCAGCCGAGGGGGGGTTATTCCCGGCTGAAGCCGGTGCCACATTATCAGCGCGAGGCAATCGGGTTAGTCATAGAGAGAATGGTCGCACTGCTCTATCCAGCGGATTTGTTCAGACTCACCGTCAACGGGCGTAAAAGCCGATTGGCATGGCAACAATAAGGGAAAGTACGGAGCCAGGGACTGGCCAAGGGGATACGGCTTGCCCAGATACGCGGGTTCGTTGGGCAGCGTTGCAGTCATGCTCAAATGCCCCTTGCCATCGGTGCTGCCGCGAACAGCGGCGCCAACTGCTCCGCCGGCAGCGCTTTGCTGAAATGAAAGCCCTGCACTTCATCGCAGGGATGGCGTTGCAGGCATTCCAGTTGCTCGAGGGTCTCCACGCCTTCGGCCGTGACGCGAATACCGAGGGCACGGCCAAGATCGATCACAGCCTGGACGATGGCCTGGTCGGTGCCGTGCTCGATCAGGTGAGTAATGAAGCTGCGGTCGATCTTGATCCCATCCAGCGGATAGCTGCGCAGATAGGCCAGGGATGAAAAGCCGGTGCCGAAATCGTCCAGGCTCAGGCGTACACCCAACGCCTTGAGCCCGTGCAGGGTACTGAGGGCGCTCTGGGTGTTTTCCAGGAATACCCGCTCGGTGATTTCCAGCTCCAGGCGCGACGCCGGCAAGCCGCTATTGGCCAGCGCTTGCCCGACACTGGCAACGATATCTTCACTGCCACTGAACTGGCACGGAGACAGGTTGACCGACAGGCCAACGTCGTCCGGCCATTTCACAGCCTCGAGACAGGCATGCTCCAGCACCCAACGGCCCAGCGGCAGGATCAGGCCGGTGTCTTCAGCCAGGGCTATGAAGACGTCGGGGGCCAGCAACCCCTGGCGCGGATGCTGCCAGCGTACCAACGCCTCGAAACTGCACAGGACGCCGTTGACGGTGGCATAACGCGGTTGGTAATGCACACGCAACTCACCCTCACGCAAGGCCAGGCGCAGCTCCTGTTCAAGCTGCTGGCGAGCGAGCAGTTGCGCGCTCATGGTCTGAGCATACAGGCACCAGGTATTACGCCCTTCGGCCTTGGCCTGATACAGGGCGATGTCGCCCATGCGCAGCAGATCCATGGCGCTGCGACCGTGCTCCGGTGCCAGGGCAATACCGATACTGGTACCGATGGCAACCGTATGGCCGTCGAGGTGAATGGGATGGCACAGCTGCTCGACCAGGTGGGCACAGAATTCGAAGAGCGCTGACTGATCCACACGGCCGGGGACTACCACAATAAATTCGTCCCCGCCCAGGCGCGCGACCATGCCATCCGCCGCAACCGCGTCGCGCAGACGCCGGCCGACTTCCTGCAGCACCTGATCGCCGGCGGCGTGACCCAGCGCATCGTTGATGGGCTTGAAGCGGTCCAGGTCCAGGCTGAGCAGCGCCAGGGGTTGTGCAGGGTGTGGGTCCAACTGGCTGGCGAGGAACTGGTGCAACTGATAGCGATTGGGCAGACCGGTGAGCGAGTCATGCAGAGACAGATGATGCGCTTGAGCCTGGCTGCTGCGTAGTGCATCAATTTGCGCATCGATCTGCCGTGCCGACGCGATGGCGTAGCGCAGCAATATGATCAACACCGCCGCCAGGGCCAGCACCCCGGCGATAAAGAGCGGCAGGGTTTGTCGCAGCAACTCCATACCCGGCTGGGGCGCATTCCAGTTGAGCTGGATATTGGATTCCAGCAACGGCATGCTTTCATGATCAGCCAGCGGCTCGCGGGAAACCGTGATGCCCGGCAGGCCGTAGGTTTCACTCAGATGATTGAGCTTGTCGGCATCGAGAACCGAAATGAACATCATCACCGAGGCCGGCCCGGGGGTCACCTGAATCAGCGGGTCCCAGCCCGGCGAGATGGTCGAGGCCGCCACCAACGCAGGAACTCCGGCGACGGTGAGCGCGCGGACCACACCGTCGTTGTCGTTGTTCGACGCCCGTGCGGCCGCGACGAGACCGTTGAGGTCCCCTTCCAGCCAGTCGCTGGCCTGGATATCCGATGCCTTGCCATCAATCACCGCGTACACCGTGCGGTCCTGGGCATTGATCACCAGTACACCGTTGTAGCCATACAACTGAAAGGGAATGTCACCGACATTGCGCTGATCGTCCGCCCAGCCCTTGTCCACCGTGACATGCAAGTGCTTGTAGGCCTCACCCCACTTGCTGTAGTTGATGATGTTGCGCCCCACCTCGTTACGCACCTGCTCCAGGGTGCGGGCAATAAACATGCGCGAGCGCTGCTGTACGTCGAGGTCCTGACTCAGGGCATTCTTGACCAGCAAGTAGCCACCGAGGCCGATCAGCAGCAATAACGCGCAGATGGCGGGAAGCAGGCGCAGAATCAGTTGATGGCTGCGACGGGTGGCATCCCAGGCAAAAGTGGGTTTGAACATGGCGACGGACTGGCTGGTGATTGCATCTGGCTATCCTACCCGGCGCCTTGGGGTAGAGCCAGTTGTCAGGCTTTAATATCGGCCCTATCGAACACGACAACGTTCGAATTTGAACGCGTATTTGTAGGAGCCAGCTTGCTGGCGATTGCAGTATCAAAGGCACCATCTTCATTGGCTGAGCTGACGCAATCGCCAGCAAGCCGGCTCCTACAGAATGCATTCCAATTCCGGGAGCCGGGATGTGCTTGCTGCATGACAGCGTTTTATTGAGCAAATGCGGTTAAACTGCGCGCCTTTCGGGCAGCCCTTCTGCCCATTCTGCCCAGTAAGCCTTTCTCCATGCCTATAGATTTCAGTGTCGAGCCCCTCACCCTGGCCGCCCTGGCGGTCGTCGCCTTTGTTGCCGGCTTCATCGATGCCATCGCCGGTGGCGGTGGGTTGTTGACCACCCCTGCCCTGATGACCGCCGGCCTGCCGCCGCACCTGGTATTGGGTACCAACAAGCTCAGTTCGACCTTCGGCTCAGCCACCGCCAGCTTCACCTTCTACCGGCGCAAGCTGTTCTCGCCCCGGCAATGGCGCAACGCCCTGATCGGCACGGCAATCGGCGCCCTGATCGGCGCAGTGATTGCCCACTATCTGCCCGCCGCCTGGTTGAATCAGATGCTGCCGGTGATTGTCTTCGCCTGTGGCTTGTATCTGCTGTTTGGCGGCACCCCCAAGGCGCCCCTGGACAGCAATGCGCCGATCAATAAGAAGTGGCAACTGCCACAGGGCCTGGGCCTGGGGTTCTATGACGGCGTTGCCGGGCCGGGCACCGGCGCGTTCTGGACGGTCAGCAGCCTGCTCATCTACCCGCTGGACCTGGTCAAGGCCAGCGGTGTGGCGCGCAGCATGAACTTCGTCAGCAATGCTGCAGCCCTGTCGGTGTTTATCTTTTCCGGCCAGGTCAACTGGCTGATCGGGCTGAGCATGGGCTCGGCGCTGATGGTCGGCGCCTTCCTTGGCGCCCGCACGGCGATCAAGGGCGGTGCCAGATTCATCCGCCCGGTCTTCATCACCGTGGTCCTGGGCCTGACCGTGCGCCTAGCCTGGCAGCACTGGTTCAGCGGTGCCTAAGCGCCGCGCCACGTAACTGTCGATCAGGTAACGGGCGATGGAGCGCCCGGCCGGCAGCGGCGGCAGGTCGTGGACCGAAAACCACTGCGCGTCTTCGATTTCATCGGCCTGGGGGACAATCTCGCCGCTTTCATACTCGGCATGAAAGCCCAGCATCATCGAGTGCGGGAACGGCCAGCACTGGCTGCCCATGTACTGAATATTTTTGACCTTGAGCTGCACTTCCTCCATCACCTCGCGACGCACACACTCCTCTACCGACTCACCCGGTTCGGCAAATCCGGCCAGGGTGCTGTATATCCCGGTGACGAAACGCGGCGAACGGGCCAGAAGGATTTCATCGCCACGGGTGATCAGCACGATCATGCTCGGCGAGATGCGCGGATAAAAACGCAGGTCGTCATGCTCGCAGTACATGGCACGTTCGCCGGGGATCTGCCGGGTCGGCCGACCGCAGGCGCCGCAAAAGCGATGCTCCCGGGCCCATGTACTGATCTGCGCGGCATAGCCCAGCTTCTGATAGACGTCGAAGTCGCCCTGCAACATGAACTGGCGCAAGCCCTGCCAGTTACAGCCCTCGACCTCCTGCGCCTTGCTGACCACCAACAGATACACCGGCTCGCCATCGAAATGGCCGATACCGTGCTCACTGACGACCGCCAATTCCTGACGCTTGAGCCATTCACGGGGAAACATTACGCCGTTGCCGTCCAACAGAAACCCCTGGTCACTGTGGACGACCGCCCAACCGCCCGAGACCTCGATATCCAGTACGGCAGTTGTCCAACGCTTTGGGCGTGTCATGAAAAAAACTCCTCTACTTAAAGGGTCTATACGAAAGGTCAGCGAGCGAAGCCACTTTTCGTACGGAGCCGAAGGGATTACGCGACATGGATCGCCACCTTACACCGACTCAGTCCTCAAAGCGGGGCTTTTGCTTGGCCATCTGTGCCGCCATCGCCAGCTTCAGGTCTGCCGATTGCAGCATGGCGGAGTTCCAGATAGCAACGTGTTCGAGACCATCAGCGATGCTGTGATCACGCATATAGGTGATCATTTCCTTGGTCCCGGCAATGGCGATCGGTGATTTGGCGGCGATTTCCCGGGCAATGGCAAAGACCCCGTCCAGCAGTGCCGGTTGATCGACAAAGGTTCGGTTGACCAGACCGATACGCTGGGCTTCCTCGGCGCCGACGGTACGCCCGGTGTAGGCCAGTTCACGCATCATGCCGTCGCCGATGATCCGCGGCAGGCGTTGCAGGGTGCCGACATCGGCGGCCATGCCCATATCAATTTCGCGAATGGAAAATTGCGCGTCTTCAGCAGCGTAACGCATGTCGCACGCTGAGATCAGGTCGATGGCGCCACCGATGCAATAACCCTGGATGGCCGCCAGGACCGGCTTGCGGCACTTGTCCACGGCAGTGAACGAGGCCTGCAACTGGCGGATCTTGCGCTGCAGAATGCGTGCATTGCGGCCTGCATCCTTGCCCAGCTCATTGGCCACCGAGGCCAGCATCATCAGATCGATACCGGAAGAAAAATGCTTGCCAGCGCCGCTGAGAACCACAACCCGCACTTCGTCGGCGTCGTCGGCCCACTGGAAAATCTCGATAATTTCCGACCAGAACGCCGTGTTCATGGCGTTGATTTTCTCGGGCCGATTGATTTGCACGTGGGCAATGTTATCGGTCAGCTCAACCAGAAAAGCTTGATAGTCAGGCACGGCGACATTCCTTATCGAACGGGGAGAAAGGTCTTGGACTATAACAATCCTGCAGGCAGCGTCGCAGGGCGTGGTTACGCCATTTCCCGGACTCGGGCGTTTGTTTTACAAGGCAAAAAGCCATGGTTTTTCACAAATACTCGGAACGGTCAACTTCGAGTGCGGTCCAGTAAAAGGATACTTCCCCCAGTCACATGAGGGTGACTCTTGAATACATCCAAAGCAGCAACCGGCATTGCCGGCCTCGACAATATCCTGGCGGGCGGTCTGTCACGTAGTCATGTCTTTCTACTCGAAGGCGAGCCCGGTACCGGCAAGACCACCGTCGCCCAGCAGTTTCTGCTGGCCGGCGCAGCAGCAGGCGAACGCTCGCTCTACATCACTCTGTCCGAGACGGACAAGGAGTTGCGCGACGGAGCGCTCTCCCACGGCTGGACCTTTGACGAACACATCGACATCTTTGAACTGACCCCGCCGGAAAGCCTCCTCGATCCCGAGCATCAGCAAAGCCTGCTGTACTCCTCGGACCTGGAACTGGGCGAGGCGACCCGGCAGATTTTCGATGCCGTCGAGCGCGTGCGTCCTACCCGCGTGGTCATCGACAGCCTCTCGGAAATCCGCCTGCTGGCGCAAAGCTCGTTGCGCTACCGACGGCAGATCCTGGCCATCAAGCATTACTTTGCGCGCTATGACGCCACCGTACTGCTACTCGATGACCTGACCACCGAGACCCTGGACAAGACCGTCCACAGCGTCGCCCACGGCGTGATCCGCCTGGAAGAACTCAATCCCAACTACGGCGCCGAGCGTCGCCGCCTGCGGGTGGTCAAGTATCGCGGGCAGAAATATCGCGGCGGCTATCACGACTTCACTATTCTGGAGGACGGCATCCATGTATTTCCACGCCTGGTGGCCGCCGAACACCGCAACCGCAATGACAGCCAGCAGATCAGCAGCGGTATTCAGGAACTCGATGACCTGCTCGGCGGTGGCATCGACAGCGGTTCCAGCACCCTGATTCTTGGCCCGGCAGGTACTGGCAAGTCATTGATTTCGCTGATCTTCGCCGCCGCTGCGGTGGCTCGTGGCGAGCGGGTCGGCCTGTTTATCTTCGATGAGGAAATGGGCCTGCTGCATTCGCGCATGCGCAAGATCGGCATCGATCTGCAGGCCTTGAAGGAAACCGGCAACCTGCTGATCGAACAGGTCGACGCCGCCGAGCTGTCGCCGGGAGAATTTTCGCACCGGGTGCGTAGCTATGTGGACAAAAAACATATCAGGACCGTGGTCATCGACAGCCTCAACGGCTATCAGGCCGCCATGCCGGAAGAAAATGCGCTGGTCTTGCACATGCACGAACTGCTGCTCTACTTGAATCGCCAGGGCGCGTCGACCTTCATGACAGTGGCCCAGCATGGCCTGGTTGGCGATATGCGGGCGCCGGTGGACATCACCTACCTGGCTGACACGGTAATTCTGTTGCGTTACTTCGAGGCATTGGGCAAGGTGCGCCGGGCCATTTCCATCATCAAGAAACGCACCGGCGATCACGAGTCCACCATTCGTGAATACCGCATCGGCGCCACCGGCCTGAAAATCGGAGCACCGCTGGAAGCCTTCCAGGGTGTACTGCGCGGTGTCCCCCATTACTTTGGCGAAAGCATGCCGTTATTGCAGGACGAGGATACGTGAGCACGCCAGGGTTATTATCGGAACGCGCCGTCATTCTTGCGCCATTGGGGCGCGACAGTCAGATTGCCCTGATGGTGTTGCAACAGGCCGGTTTCCCGGCCCTGATCGCCCACGATCTGAATGAGCTGAGCAGGGAAATCAGCGCCGGAGTGGGGCTGGCAATCATCGCCGACGAAGCATTGCGCGGCACCGACATAAACCCTTTGCTGAGCCTGCTGGCCGCGCAACCGGCCTGGTCGGACCTGCCCATCGTCCTGCTGACTCACCACGGCGGGCCGGAACGCAACCCTTCCGCCCACTTGGGCCGTCAGCTGGGTAACGTGACCTTTCTCGAGCGGCCATTTCACCCCGCAACCCTGGTCAGCCTGGTCAGTACCGCCGTACGCAGTCGGCGCCGCCAATATGAGGCGCGCAGCCGCATGGCCGATCTGCTGGAAAGCGAGCAGCGCCTGCAGCACGCGCTCAAAGCAGGACGCCTGGGCTCCTGGCAGCTGGAAACGGAGTTTCGCGTGCTTAACTGCTCGGCCATGAGCAAATCCCACTACGGTCGCGACGAAGAACAGCCCTTCACTTACGAGGACTGGCTGGAAACGGTATACCCCCAGGACCAGCCGCGCATGCAATCGGCGCTGCAACTGAGCCTGGACATGGGCCATGACTTCGTTATCGAATTTCGCAACGTCTGGCCGGATGGGTCGCTGAACTGGGTCGATGTCCGCGCCCGAGCCATTCGCGCACGCAATGGCCGGGTGGTTTCCCTGGTCGGCGTGACTTCGGACATCACCGAGCGCAAACAGGCTGAAGCCCAGCTACGACGCCTCAACGAAACCCTGGAGCAGCAGGTCGAAGAACGCACGTCACAGCTGCGGCATAACGAAGAAGTGCTGCGCCAGTCACAGAAAATGGAAGCCGTCGGCCAGTTGACCGGTGGCATCGCCCACGACTTCAACAACATGCTGACCGGCATTATCGGCAGCCTGGAGTTATTGCGACGACGGTTGTCCCGTGGCCGTACCGAGGACCTCGATGGCCTGATCGATCTGGGCGTCACCTCGGCCAATCGCGCAGCCGCCCTGACCCATCGCCTGCTGGCCTTCTCCCGCCGCCAGTCACTGGATTCCAAGCCGGTGGAAATGAATCAACTGGTCACCTCCATGGGCGAGCTACTGCACCGCAGCATCAATGAGAGCATTCGCCTGGAAATGGTCCTCAATGAAAAGCTGTGGACTGCCGAAGCCGACCCCAATCAACTGGAAAGCGCCCTGCTCAATCTGGTGCTCAACGCTCGGGATGCCATGCCCGATGGCGGCCTGCTACTGATTGAAACCAGCAACCAGCATCTGGACCGCAGCTACACCGTCGATCATGAAAACCTGCTGCCCGGCGACTACGTGATGCTCAGCGTCAGCGATACCGGCTGCGGCATGCCTGAGAGCGTGATCAGCCGGGCCTTTGATCCATTCTTTACCACCAAACCCATCGGCCAGGGCACCGGCCTGGGGCTGTCGATGATCTATGGCTTCTGCAAGCAGTCCCACGGTCATGTGACAATCAAGAGCGATGTAGGCCAGGGCACCACGGTGCAGTTGTTCCTGCCGCGGTATCGGGGCGAGCAGAGTCAGGACGAACAGGCCCTGCCCAATCAGGCAATACGCGCTCGCGAAGGCGAGACTGTATTGATCGTTGAAGACGATCCGGCAGTCAGGGCCTTGGTCAGTGAAGTATTGGGGGAGCTGGGCTACGGCTTCGTCCAGGCTGGCGACGCCGATAGCGCCTTGCCGATCATCGAATCAAGTCAGCGTATCGACCTGCTGATCAGCGATGTGGGCCTGCCTGGCATGAACGGCCGACAACTGGCGGAAATCGCCCGACAACTGCGCCCGGAACTCAAAGTGCTGTTTATCACCGGCTACGCCGAACATGCCGCCGTACGCGCCGGTTTTCTCGATCCGGGCATGCAAATGATCACCAAGCCCTTTGCCTTTGACCATTTGACGGCCAAGGTGCGGGAGATGATTGGGACTGATTGAACCTGTGGGGCCGGTTTTAGCCGGTCCCACATTGTTTGCCGCGCGATAGCGCAAATCAGGCCAACAACGCCTGAATCTTGGTGTGCAAGGTTTCCATGGTGAACGGCTTGGCCAGGATAGGCGCCTTGCGCGCGATGGGGCTGCCGGACTCGAGGATTTCCGCCGGGTAACCGCTGATAAAGATCACCTTTAGCTCTGGACGCAGCTTCACCGCAGGTTCGGCGATCATCACCCCGGACACCCCGCCCGGCAGGCGATAGTCGGTGATCATCAGGTCCAGATGGGGTTTGGTGGCGAGGATTTCGAAAGCCTGCTCGCCGTTTTCCGCCTGCAGGACCCTGTAGCCTTCGCCCGACAGGTAATCGCTGAGCAGCATCAGAATCAGCGGCTCGTCTTCAACGATCAGTACGACATTTTCAGCATCAGCGCTCATGGAACGATCTTCTCTTCAAATAGCTGCCATTACGACCATGGGCGGTTCTGGAGGTTGCGTTAACTGTCAGATAATTCCGCAAACTGGCATTTATTATAGCGGCAGACTGACGCGGAACAGCGAACCTTCGCCCTCCACACTCTGCACGCTGATCTGCCCGCCATGGGCGGCGACTATCTGCTCGGAGATAAACAATCCCAGGCCCAAACCTGCAATCGCATGATTGGACGCGACCCGTTCGAACTGCTGGAAGATACGTTTCTGGTTTTCCGGGCTGATACCGATGCCCTGATCACGCACCTCGACCCGGGCCTCGCCATCCTGGCAGTAGACCATCACTTCGATCGGCTTGCGTGCGCCATAACGCAGCGCATTGGTCAGCAGGTTGGCAATCACCTGCTCAATGCGGAACTCGTCCCAGACGCCGATTACCGGTTCGTCGGCGTGCAGGCTGATGGTCGATTGCGCGGCGGTGATCTGTGCGGAAAAACCTTCTATCAGGTTGCTGACCAGCTCGCTGAGGTCAAACGGGCCGGGGCGGATCGACAGCTTGCCGGTACGGATACGCGAGACATCGAGCATGTCTTCGATCAGGCGAATCAGGCTCTGGATCTGTCGCTCATCGCGATCGACCATGCCGCGCAGCTTCTCCATGGTGAAGGCATCGGCGTTGTCCTTGGCCAGGTGCAGCTTGCGCAACTGGGTCTCGAGAATCAGGCCGTTGAGCGGCGTACGCACTTCATGGGAGACGATGGACATGAAGTCGTCACGCATGCGCACGGCACGCTCCAGTTCGTTCTGGGTCGCCTGCAACTGTTTGAGCAGCGCTTCCTGCTCCTGGCGACTCTGCTCCAGGGCCTCGACCTGCAAGCGCATGGCTTTGCGTTGACGATAGAGGTCGACGAAGACATTGACCTTGCTCTTGACCGCGTGAATATCCAGCGGCTTGTGCAAGAAGTCTACGGCACCGCTTTCGTAGCCTTTGAAGGCGTAGTTGAGCTCGCGCCCGGCCGCGCTGACGAACACGATAGGAATGCTCTTGGTCTTTTCCGTGCTGCGCATCAGCTCCGCCAGCTCGAAACCGTTCATGCCGGGCATCTGCACATCGAGAATGGCCAGGGCAAATTCATGTTCGAGCAGCAGCGACAACGCCTCATCCGCCGACAGCGCCTTGAATACCGCGCGGTCCTCGCGCTTGATCAGGGCTTCCAGGGCCAGCAGATTTTCCGGCAGATCATCGACGATCAGCAGCTTGGCTTTTATATGTCTCAACATGCGGTTCGTTCCAGATCGATCAACAACTGACCGATATCGTGCAGCGGCAATAGATAGTCCGGTGTTTGCAGGGCCAGAGCCGCATCGGGCATGGTCCGTGACTGAGCCTGCGTCGGGTCCTGGACCACGGTCAGGCCACCAGCAAGCTTGATCTGAAACAGGCCCCGGGCGCCATCATTGTTAGCGCCGGTCAGCAATATGCCGGCCAGTCGTGGGCCGTAGGCATCGGCGGCGGAGGCAAAGAGAATGTCGATGCTTGGGCGCGAATGAAACACCCGCTCTTCCTGGCTGAAGGACAGGCTCAAATCCATTTCCACGGACAGGTGGTAACCGGGCGCGGCGAAATACAGCGTGCCGGGAGCGATGGACTCCTTGTCGTCGGCCTCCTTGACCGTAATCGGCAGGCGCGCCTGAAAAACGTGAGCCAGCTGACTGCGGCGCTCATCCGAAAGATGCAGGACGGTGATGATCGGCAGGCTGAAATCAGGGCCGATGACGGCAAAGATTTTCAGCAATGCCTCTACGCCACCGGCAGAAGCGCCGACGACAATGGCATCGACCACAGGCAGGCTGGGCGGCTCGGTCACGGAGGTGTTCATGACTTGCGATAAATCCGTTCCTGTTTGACCAACGGCTCGAAATCACCACTGTAACCGGAGAACTCGAGGGTTTCCTTGCTGCCCAGGACCAGGAAGCCGCGATGACACAGCGACTCATGGAATAACCCGAAAGCACGATCCTGAAGCTTTTTGTTGAAATAAATCAATACATTACGGCAGGAAATCAGCTGTGTTTCGGAAAACACGCTGTCAGTGGCCAGGCTGTGATCGGCGAAGGTCACGTTCTCACGCAGGGATTTATCGAAAATCGCATATTCGTAGGCTGATGTGTAGTAGTCGGAAAATGAACGCTGACCACCAGCCTTCTGATAGTTCTCGGTATAAGCCCGCATGCTCTCCATGGAGAAGATGCCCTGCTTGGCCTTGTCCAGAGAGGTTGGATTGATGTCGGTGGCGTAGATGATGGTCCGGTCGAGCAAGCCCTCCTCGCGCAGCAGGATGGCCATGGAGTACACCTCCTCGCCCGTACTGCAACCGGCAATCCAGATCTTCAGTGACGGATAGGTCTTGAGTACCGGCACCACTTCTCGGCGAATCGCCAGGAAATGCGACGGGTCACGAAACATCTCACTGACCGGAATGGTCAGGAACTGCAAGAGTTGCAGGAACACCGAGGGATCATGCATGACCCGCTCCTGCAACGCGGAAACCGTATTACAGTCGAACTGGCGCAAGGCATGGTTGATCCGACGCTTGATCGAGGCGCCGGAGTAATCGCGAAAATCGTAGCTGTATTTGAGGTAAATGGCCTCGATCAACAAACGTACTTCGATATCGATGTTTCGCTCAGGGTGCATGGATAAACCTGGTGATTCCTGCAATACAACTAAAATCTGCGCTTGCAGGAGCTGCCGAAGGCTGCGATCAGATTCACCTTCTTCGCAGCCTTCGGCAGCTCCTGCAATCTCGCCTCATGGATTTACATCAGTAAGGCCTTTGGCCACACCCATTCAAATACGTTCCATTTTCGGCAACCACACGCGAATCAGCGAAAACAGCCGGTCCAGATCGATGGGCTTGGCCAGATAATCGTTTGAGCCGGCCTGCAGGCAGCGCTCCTGATCGTCCTTCATGGCCTTGGCCGTCACCGCAATGATCGGCAGTTTGCGCCAGCGCGGATCCTTGCGGATCTCGGCGGTCGCTTCGTAACCATCCATCTCCGGCATCATCACATCCATCAGCACCAGGTCGATATCTTCGACTTCGTTAAGCCTGGCAATGGCTTCAAGACCGTTGCGGGCGATTTCGATCACCGCGCCTTTGTGTTCCAGAGCACTGGTCAGGGCGAAGATATTGCGCACATCATCGTCCACCACGAGGATCTTGCGGCCTTCGAAGACCTTGTCGCGGCTACGGGCGGTCTTGAGCATCTTTTGCCGCTCGTTGGACAGCTGCGACTCGACCTTGTGCAGGAACAGCGTGACCTCATCGAGCAGACGCTCCGGAGAGCGCGCGCCCTTGATGATGATCGAACGCGAGTACTTGAGCAGTTCGGCTTCTTCGTCGCGGGTCAGATTGCGCCCGGTGTAGACGATCACTGGCGGGAACAAACAGATGTCCTCGGTGGACATGCGCTTGAGCAGGTCGTTGCCAAGCATGTCCGGCAACTTCAGGTCGATGATCATGCAGTCGTAGATATTGTCGCGCAGCAGGTCCAGGGCATCCTGGGCAAAGCCCACGGCGGTGATTTCAATGTCATCGTCGCCAATCAGGCGAGCAATACTGTCGCGCTGCAATGCATCGTCTTCCACCAGCAGGACGCGCTTGACCTTCTGGGTCAGCTTGGCTTCCAGTTTGGCGAAGACATCCTTGAGCTCCTCGCGGGTGGTTGGCTTGACGGCATAACCGACGGCCCCCATGTGCATGGCCGCTTCCTGGCGGTCTTCCACCGAGATCACATGCACTGGAATGTGTCGGGTCGGCGCATGTTCCTTGAGACGTTGCAGTACGGTCAGGCCGGAATGATCGGGCAGACGCATGTCCAGCAGGATCGCGTCGGGAATGTATTGCGCAGCGAGGTCAAAGCCGTGGTCTGCGGCATGGGCCACCAGACAGTAATAGCCCAGTTCATGGGCCAGATCGTAGAGGATGCGGGCGAAACCGGGTTCATCTTCGATAACCAGGATGCAGCGCTTGGTGAATGGCGCCTTGTCCCGATCGTCGGCAAAGGTCGGCACCACCACCTGGGGAACAGCCGCCGCAGGAGCGGGTTGACTTGCCGGGACGAATGCCTGGGGCAACGGGGTAACGGGCGAAACGACGATAACGCTTTCCTGACCCGCCGCCTGAGGTGCCGGCTCGACGTACTGCTCTGGCAGGATCAGAGTAAAAATACTGCCCTGCCCCGGCGCACTGGTCACACTGATGGAGCCGCCCAGCAGACCGGCCAGATCCCGGGAGATCGACAGGCCCAGACCGGTGCCGCCATAACGGCGATTGGTGGTGCCGTCAGCCTGGCGAAAAGCCTCGAAGATGCTCTGCTGCTGATCTTCGGCGATACCGATGCCCGAATCGCGGACGATAAAGGCAATGCCAGCGTTGGGCTGACGTGACACCGTCATGCTCACAGCACCGCTTTCGGTGAACTTGATGGCGTTGGACAACAGGTTCTTGAGAATCTGCTCCAGACGCTGGCGGTCGGTGAACAGCATGGTCGGCGCACCGGCCTGTACCTCCACCTGAAAATCCAGATTCTTCTCGGTCGCCAACGGCTGGAACATATTGCGCAGCCCCTCGACCAGCCGCATGACGCTGCTGTTTTCCGGGCGCATTTCCAGCTTGCCGGCTTCCACCTTGGAAATATCGAGAATGTCATTGATCAGGTGCAGCAGATCGTTGCCCGCCGAATAGATCGACTCGGCAAATTTCACCTGTTCTTCCGTGAGGTTTTCCGTCGGGTTTTCCGCCAGCAACTTGGCCAGGATCAGCGAACTGTTGAGCGGCGTACGCAGCTCGTGGGACATGTTGGCAAGGAATTCGGATTTGTACTTGCTTGAACGCTGCAACTCTTCGGCGCGGGCTTCCAGCTCGATCTGGGCGATATGTAACTCTTCGTTATTGCGGTCCAGGGCATCGCGCTGATCGGCCAGGGCCTGGCCCTGCTCGGCAAGTTGTTCGTTGGTCTGCTCCAGCTCCGCCTGCTGGGTTTCCAGGTGGACCTGGGACTCCTTGAGAATCCGCGACTGCTCTTCCAGCTCTTCGTTGGCGGTACGCAGTTCTTCCTGCTGAACCTGCAACTCCTCGTTGAGCTGCTGGGTTTCGGCCAATACTTCCTGCAAACGCTGGCGATAACGGGCGGCTTCAAGGGACGTGCCGACGTTATTGGCAATGATCTCGAGGAACTCGATATCCCGTTCGGTCAACTCACGCAGGAAGCCCAGTTCGACCACGCCATTGACCTGATCGTCGTTATGGGTAGGCACCACCACGACATTGCGCGGCAACCCTTCACCGAGACCGGAGCTGACCTTGAAGTAGTTGGCCGGCACATCGGTCAGGGTAATGGTCTTGTTCTGCTGCGCGACCTGGCCAACGATACCTTCGTCGCCAAACAGTGACTGGTCCTGCTGCTCCTGCTCTCGGGAGAAGCCGTAGGAAGCAATACGCTTGAGGCCGCCATGCTCCTGGCGCACATAGACGGCGGCGACCACTGTCCCCAGGAAAGTGGAGAAGAATTGCAGGACATTGCGTCCGACGTTGTTGAGCGTCAGTTGCCCCAACATCTGCTCGGCCAGTTCGCTCTGGCCGTTGCGCAGCCAGGCGACCTTTTGCAGGCGCTCGCTATCGAGTTCCTGGCGACGCAGATTTTCGCTGTAGGTGGTTGATAACCTCAACATGTCACGACGACCGATCCAGGCCAGCACGCCACTGACAGTCAGTACGAAGATCAGGTATAGCGTGACCAGGAAGATGGTCGTACGGGTCACATCGGCGTTGCGGTTCAGGCGCAGTTGTTGCTCCATCGCCACCGCATCGTCATATTCGGTGCGGATCTCATCGGTCAGGCGCTTGCCGCGCCCGGCCTGGATCGCCGAAGCGTAATCGCCATTCTGGCGGCGCAGGGTGATCATTTCCTGAGCGAAGTCGTTCCAGTCGTTCTGCAAGGCGAGAATGCGACGGAAACGGTCGGACTGAGCCGGGTTGTCCGCGACCAGATCCTGCAAGCCCTTGAGCACGGCACGCACGCCGGGCTTTGCCACTTCGTAAGGGTCAAGAAAATGCTCATCGCCGGTGAGCAGGAAGCCGCGCATGCCGGTTTCCATGTCTACGGACAGCTTCAGCGAACGATTGACGTTGTTGATCACCCGGTCGGTATGCTCGACCCACTGGATCACCGAGAGCAGATAAGTGATCAGGACAACGAAAAACACGCCGCTGAGCACGCCGACCGCCAGGGGCAGGCCAACGTTGCGACTCAGGAGTTTGCGAAAGCGTTGTTCATCGACAATCGACGGTTGAATCATGAGAATTCCCAGGCGATTACATCAAGGCGATGGAGTTTGCCGTAAACTCTAGAATAAGGCTCTGGTTTCTGACACATCAGATTGAAATTTCAGACATAAAAATTCGCGGTTTCTTAGGTAAGCCAGCGTCTTTTGTTGTTTTGAACGGAAAAAACCAATCAATCAGGTGTGTCATGTTGATTATCTGGAACTTTCTTCGGGATTTACCTCACTGAATCGAGTCTGCCGCATCTCTACCCCATCACTGTATTGTTCAAGGGAGTACCCCATGTCTGTCACCGCCAGCACGATCCTTGTGGTCGAAGACGACGCCATCGTTCGCATGTTGATCGTCGACGTCCTCGAAGAGCTGGAATATCAGGTGCTGGAGGCAGATGGCGGCGATGCAGCCCTTGCCCAACTGGAAAAACCGGACCAGCCCATCCACCTGCTGATGACCGATCATGGCATGCCCGGCATGACCGGCAGCGAGCTGGTCAGCAAAGCGCTGGCATTGCGCCCTGGCCTGCAAGTACTGATCGCCAGTGGCTACGGCGACAGTATCGACATGCATCCGGGCGCCTACACCCTGGGCAAACCGTTCTCCATCGATCAACTGCGCGACAAAGTGAAAGAAATTCTTGGCTAACGATGAATCGCAGCACCCCGCTCCAGTGGCCCGGACCAAGCTCCTGATCATCGGTTACGTCTGGCCCGAGCCGCGCTCTTCGGCGGCCAGTGGCCATGTCATGCAGTTGATCCAGTGTTTTCTCGACCAGGACTGGGACATTACCTTCGCCAGCCCGGCCACAGAAGGCGAGCAGCGCGCCGACCTTACCGCGCTGGGCATTCACGAAACCCATATCGAACTCAACAGCAGCAGTTTCGACGTTTTTATCGGCGAGCTGCAGCCCGATATCGTCCTGTTCGATCAGTTCATGATCGAAGAACAGTTTGGCTGGCGAGTGGAAAAGCACTGCCCCCAAGCCTTACGCATCCTCGAAACGTCGGACTTGCAGAGCCTGCGCCATGGTCGCCATCAGCAGCTCAAGGATTACCTGAACAGCCAGGGCCAGGCCGATGAGCTGGACGCGTTCTTCGAGCAGTCCGAGGCCCGTATCTTCGAGACCATGGCGCGCAGCGACCTGGCGCAGCGGGAAATCGCTTCGCTGTACCGCTGCGATCTCAACCTGATGACCTCCGACGTCGAGATACAGCTGCTCAAGGCGCGCTTCGGCCTGCCGGATCAATTGCTGCACTGGTGTCCGCTGATGCTGCCGGACGTAGCCAGCGAGAATCTCCGTCCTTTTGCCGAGCGGGCGAACTTCCTCAGCATTGGTAACTTTCGCCATGCGCCAAACTGGGACGCCGTGCTCTGGCTCAAGAGTGCCGTCTGGCCGCTGATCCGCCAGCAACTGCCCGGCGCCCAATTGCATATTTACGGCGCCTATACCCCGCCCAAGGCCACCGCGCTGCACAATGCCAGTCAGGGTTTTCATATCAAGAACTGGGCCGAGGATGCCTTGCAAGTCATGTCGGCCGCCCGGGTCTGTCTGGCGCCATTGCGCTTCGGCGCCGGGATCAAGGGCAAGATCGTCGACGCCATGACCTGCGGCACACCCAATGTCACGACGAACATTGGCGCAGAAGCCATGAGCGGCGATTTGCCCTGGCCCGGCCTGATTGCCAACAGCGCTCAGGGCATTGCCGACGCCGCCGTGCGTCTGTATCAGGACGAAAGCCTATGGCAGAAGGCCCAGGCCAATGGTTTGACAATTCTGGCCGCGCGCTACCAGTACCGTCAGCACTGCGCCAGCCTGATCGAGCGCATCGCCGACTGTCGCCAGCACCTGACCCAACGACGCACGGCCAACTTTATCGGTGCGATGCTGCGTCATCACCACCATAAAAGTACCCAGTACATGGCGCAGTGGATTGAGGCGAAGAATCGGTTGGCCTGATCAAACATACTGCAACCATCTGAATTGAAATCCAATTCTTGTAGGAGCTGCCGAAGGCTGCGAATGGGTCTAGCTGATACAGCAGATTCGCAGCCTTCGGCAGCTCCTACAGGTGAACGCGCGCTCTCAGGCACGTCGCCTCGCGACAAATTCGCTCCTGCAAGAAAAATCATGCACATTAAGCGCCTTGACCATTCCGACTAACCGGTCACGCCATGACAAAAACAACAAGAGTTACCGATCCATCCTATGAGTTGATGGATGACCATAACGGTCTGTCGATCATTTACCGCGAGCACGGTTTCCCCTGCCCGCTGGTGCGCTGGCACTTCCACAAAGAGTACGAACTGCACCTGATCGTCGCCAGTTCCGGCAAGGTGTTTGTCGGCGATTACATCGGCAACTTCTACCCGCAGACCCTGTTTCTTACCGGCCCCAACCTGCCCCATAACTGGATCAGCCAGGTTGAGGAGGACGAAGTCGTGCCCAAGCGCGACATGCTGGTGAACTTCACCGATGAGCTGCTGGAAAGCGGCATTCAGGTGTTTGCCGAACTACGCACCCTGGCGCCGCTATTGGAGCGGGCGCAGTACGGTGTCGAGTTCCGTTGCCCACGCACCATCGCCCAGGCTGCCCGCCTGATGCAGAAAATCGCCGATACCAAGGGTATTACTCGCCTGGGGCATTTCCTGATCCTGTTGGAGTTGCTGGCTGCCAGTGATGATTATCAGTTGCTGTCCGGCACCAAGGCGCCGCAGATGGCCGATGAGCACAGCATCGATCGCACCAACCGCGCAGTGGATTACATCTTTACCCACTACGCCCGGGACCTGCCTCTGGAAGAAGTGGCCAGCTATCTGGGCATGAAACCGACCTATTTCTCCCGAGTATTCAAACAGGCCACCGGACGCAGCTTCGTCGAGTTCGTCAATCGCCTGCGGGTCAGCAAGTCGTGCGAGCTGCTGGCCGACGGCGACCGCCCCGTTACCGACGTGTGCTTCGAGTCGGGCTTCAATAATATTTCCAACTTCAACCGGCGCTTCCAGCAGCTCAAGGGCATGACGCCTTCGCATTACCGACGCCTGGCCGTTCAGCGCCTGACCGAACAAAACCTGTACTGATTCTCCCCACCCCCATCCCGCTGAACTACGCTGAATCTGCGCCGAACCTTGTTCGAGCGCAGTTGTCACGTATTGAGCCCTCCACTGGCAGTGCAAAATAGTATCGGTTGAAGTGTGCCGCAGGATTTGTCTTGGCGGCGCCGGACCGTTGTAATCAGTGCTCATCTTCCAACCCTCCGGAAGATACAAAAACAATAACCGAGCTTCTGTAGCCCCTGGCGCAGAAGAGGAGTGATCGATGAAGACCTCAGCAAAACTGCTACTCGCCGGTACCTGTCTGTCCATCAGTGCAATCGCCAGCGCTGGCGACGTCACCATCGCCACCGTCAATAACAGCGACATGATCCGCATGCAGAAGCTCTCGAAGACGTTTGAAGAGCAGCATCCGGACATCAAGCTCAAGTGGGTGGTCCTGGAAGAAAACGTCCTGCGTCAGCGCGTCACCACCGATATCGCCACCAAGGGCGGCCAGTTCGACGTGCTGACCATCGGCATGTACGAAGCTTCGCTGTGGGGCGCCAAGGGCTGGTTGAAGGAAATGAAAGACCTGCCAGCCAGTTATGCACTGGATGACGTCTTCCCTTCCGTGCGTGACGGCCTGTCCGTCGACGGCAAGCTGTTCGCGCTGCCGTTCTACGCCGAAAGCTCGATTACCTACTATCGCAAGGATCTGTTCAAGGCCGCTGGCCTGACCATGCCGGAGCGTCCGACCTGGACCCAGATCGGCGAGTTCGCCGACAAGCTCACCGACAAGTCCAAGGAGCAGTACGGCCTGTGCCTGCGCGGCAAGCCGGGCTGGGGCGAGAACATGGCCCTGATCACCACTGTGGCCAACGCCTTTGGCGCACGCTGGTTCGACGAGCAGTGGAAACCACAGTTCGACCAGCCCGAGTGGAAAAACGCGCTGAACTTCTACGTCAACGCCATGAAGAAAAACGGCCCGCCCGGCGCTTCCAGCAACGGTTTCAATGAAAACCTGGCGCTGTTCAACAGCGGCAAGTGCGCCATGTGGGTCGACGCTTCCGTGGCCGGTTCCTTCGTGACCGACAAATCCCAGAGCAAGGTGGCTGACAACGTCGGCTTCACCTATGCCCCGCACCAGGAAACGGACAAAGGCTCGGCCTGGTTGTACTCGTGGGCGCTGGGTATCCCGGCGAGCGCGAAGAACAGCAAAGACGCCCAGGTGTTCACCGAGTGGGCAACCTCGAAAGAGTACGCCGCGCTGGTTGCCGAGAAAGACGGCGTCGCCAACGTGCCGCCAGGCACCCGTGCTTCGACTTACAACGATGCCTACGCCAAGGCGGCACCGTTCTCCACCATCACTCTGGAATCACTGAAATCGGTAACGCCGAAGGCGCCGACCCTCAAGCCGGTTCCTTATGTCGGTATCCAGCTGGTTACCATTCCTGAGTTCCAGGCCATCGGTACTTCGGTCGGCCAACAGTTCGCTGCCGCCCTGACCGGCAACAGCACGGTCGATGCCGCCCTGGCAGCCGCGCAAAGCAGCACCGAACGCGAAATGAAGCGGGCCGGTTACCCGAAGAAGAACTGACTAGGGTCTGCCAGTCCCTTGATGTCAGGACGCGACAACGCGTCCTGACCGTTCCTGCATCGCCCCGGAGTCACCCATGAATACCTCGACCCTCTCCTCCTCCAAGCAGTCCGCCAGCGCTACCCCGCCAGGCAAAGGCCGCCTGAGCAAACCCGGCTGGTTCCTGGTCAGCCCCTCGGTCCTGTTGCTGCTGGTATGGATGATCGTGCCACTGGGCATGACCATCTACTTCTCGCTCATTCGCTACAACCTGCTCAATCCCGGTGAAAACGAGTTCGTCGGCCTGGAGAACTTCGAGTTCTTCGTCACCGACAGCGGTTTCATCCCCGGCGCCCTCAACACCCTGCTGCTGGTCGGCAGTGTATTGGCCATCAGTGTCATTCTCGGCGTGTTGATTTCCGCCCTGCTCGAAGCCAGTGAATTCTTCGGCCGCAGTATCGTGCGCGTGCTGCTGATCTCGCCGTTTTTCATCATGCCCACGGTCAGCGCGCTGATCTGGAAGAATCTGATTTTCCATCCAGTGTCCGGCATCCTCGCCTGGGTATGGAAGCTGTTCGGCGCCCAGCCCATCGACTGGTTCGCCAACTACCCGATGCTGGCAATCATCATCATTGTTTCGTGGCAATGGCTACCGTTCGCGATCCTGATCCTGATGACCGCCATGCAGTCTCTGGACCAGGAACAGAAAGAAGCCGCACGCCTGGACGGTGCCGGCCCCATTGCGATCTTCTGGCACCTGACCCTGCCGCACCTGGCCAGGCCGATTGCCGTGGTGGTGATGATTGAAACCATCTTCCTGCTGTCGGTATTCGCGGAAATCTTCACCACCACCAACGGCGGTCCGGGATTCGCTTCGACCAACCTGGCATACCTGATCTACAACCAGGCGCTGTTGCAATTCGACGTCGGCATGGCTTCGGCCGGCGGTCTGATTGCCGTGGTCATCGCCAATATTGCCGCCATCATCCTGATCCGGATGATCGGCAAAAACCTCACCGACAAGTCATGAGGGCCCAGCCGATGATGACGCTCAAGCAATCCCGCCGCCTGCAAAGCCTGCTGCTCGGTACCCTGTCGTGGCTGATCGCGGCCCTGATTTTCTTCCCGATCTTCTGGATGGTGCTGACCAGCTTCAAGACCGAACTGGACGCTTTCGCCACACCGCCACAACTGTTTTTTACTCCGACCCTGGAAAACTACCTGCACATCCAGGAGCGCAGTGATTACTTCCACTTCGCCTGGAACTCGATCCTGATCTCGTTCAGCGCAACCATCCTGTGCATCCTGATCTCGGTACCGGCGGCCTACTCCATGGCCTTCTTCGAGACCAAGCGGACCAAGAGCACCCTGCTGTGGATGCTCTCGACCAAGATGCTGCCGCCGGTGGGCGTGCTGATGCCGATCTATCTGCTGGCCAAGACCTTCGGCCTGCTGGATTCGCGCCTGGCCCTGATCGTGATCTATACCCTGATCAACCTGCCCATCGTGGTGTGGATGATCTACACCTACTTCAAGGACATCCCGCCGGAAATCCTCGAGGCCTCACGCCTGGACGGCGCCACCACGCGCCAGGAAATCTTTCGCGTGCTGATGCCGATCTGCAAGGGCGGCCTGGCGTCCACGGCGCTGCTGTCGCTGATCCTGTGCTGGAACGAAGCGTTCTGGTCATTGAACCTGACCTCCTCCAGCGCTGCACCACTGACTGCCCTGATCGCGTCCTACTCAAGTCCTGAAGGCTTGTTCTGGGCCAAGCTGTCGGCCGTCTCGACCCTGGCCTGTGCGCCGATCCTGATCTTCGGCTGGATCAGCCAGAAACAACTTGTGCGCGGCCTGTCATTCGGCGCAGTCAAATAGCCCTCAGATAATAAAAAGGAGCCCAACATGGCTAACCTCATCATTCGCAACCTGCAAAAGGGCTTTGACGGCCATCAGATCATCAAGGGTATCGACCTGGACGTGCGCGACCGTGAGTTCGTAGTCTTTGTCGGTCCGTCCGGTTGCGGCAAATCCACCCTGCTGCGGTTGATCGCCGGGCTGGAAGAGGTCACCTCCGGGACCATCGAACTCGATGGCCGCGACATCACTCAGGTGACCCCGGCCAAGCGCGACCTGGCCATGGTGTTTCAGACCTACGCACTGTATCCGCACATGACCGTGGGCAAGAACCTGTCCTTCGCCCTCGATCTGGCCGGCGTGCCCAAGGACGAGGTCAAGCGCAAGGTCGATGAGGCCGCACGTATCCTCGAACTCGGCCCGCTGCTGGAACGCAAGCCCAAGCAGCTCTCCGGTGGCCAGCGCCAGCGCGTTGCCATTGGCCGCGCCATCGTGCGCAACCCGAAGATTTTCCTGTTCGACGAACCGCTGTCCAACCTCGATGCCGCCCTGCGCGTACAGACCCGCCTGGAACTGTCGCGCCTGCACAAAGAGCTGCAGGCCACCATGATCTACGTGACCCACGACCAGGTCGAAGCCATGACCCTGGCCGACAAGGTCGTGGTCCTAAATGGCGGTAAAGTGGAACAGGTCGGCTCGCCTCTGGAGCTCTATCACCACCCGGCCAATCTGTTCGTTGCAGGCTTCCTCGGCACACCGAAAATGGGCTTCCTCAAAGGCAAGGTCAGTAGCGTGCGTGCCGGTGGCTGCGAAGTCACCCTGGATGCCGGGACCACCATCAGCCTGCCATTTACCAACGCGCAACAGAGTGTCGGCGACAGCGTGACCCTGGGCATTCGTCCCGAGCACCTGGACCTGGCCAAGCCGGGTGACTGCCAGCTGCAGGTGATTGCCGACGTCAGTGAACGCCTGGGCAGCGACACCTTCTGCCACGTCAACACCCGCTCCGGCGAGGCGTTGACCCTGCGTATCCGCGGCGATATGGCCAGCCAGTATGGCGAGACCCTCAACCTGCACCTGGACAGCAACCATTGCCACCTGTTCGACGCCCAGGGCCTGGTGATTGCCAAGGCCCTGCAGGCCGCCGCCTGAACCACCGAATTCGAAGCCTTAGAGAGTGTTGTGATGAAACTCAATAAACAAAACCTGTCGAACCTGGGCCCCGGTGTTGCCGTGCCTGCCTACGCCCTCGGCGATCGCCGCCAGGGCATCGCCCATATCGGCGTCGGTGGTTTCCATCGCGCCCACCAGGCGTTCTATACCGATGCCCTGATGAACACAGGCGAAGGTCTGGACTGGGCCATTTGCGGGGTAAGCCTGCGCGAGGAAGACCGTAATAACTATCAGGCCCTGAAAAATCAGGACTTCCTCTACACCCTGTTCGAACTCGGCGACACCCCGGACACTGAGACCCGCATCATCGGTGCCATGAGCGACATGCTCATGTCCAGCGACAGTGACCTGGCACTGATCGACAAACTGGCCAGCCCGGATATCCGCATTGTCTCGCTGACCATCACCGAAGGCGGCTACTGCATCGACGACAGCACTGGCGAATTCATGAGCCACCTGCCGCAGATCCAGCACGACCTGGACCACCCGGCCACGCCGAAAACCGTATTCGGCTTTCTCTGTGCCGCATTGGCCAGACGCCGCGCCGAGGGCACCCCGGCCTTCACCCTGATGTCCTGCGATAACCTGCCGCATAACGGCGCGGTCACCCGCAAGGCTTTGCTGGCCTTTGCGGCCCTGCGTGACCGCGAGCTGCACGACTGGATCGCCGACAACGTCAGCTTCCCCAATGCCATGGTCGACCGCATCACGCCCATGACCAGCAGCGCCCATCGCCTGCAGCTGCATGACGAAAAAGGCATAGACGACGAATGGCCGGTGGTTTGCGAGCCCTTCGTGCAATGGGTACTGGAAGACAAATTCGTCAACGGTCGTCCGGCCTGGGAAAAGGTCGGCGTACAGTTCACCGACGACGTCACGCCTTATGAAGAAATGAAGATCAAACTGCTCAATGGCAGCCATCTGGCGCTGACTTATCTGGGCGCCCTGAAAGGCTATCGCTTCGTTCACGAGACCATGAACGACCCCTTGTTCGTAGAGTACATCAGCACCTACATGGACCTGGACGTTACCCCGCAACTGGCACCAGTACCGGGTATCGACCTGACGGCCTACAAAGCCAAGCTGATCGAGCGTTTCTCCAATCAGGCAATTGCCGACCAGCTGGAGCGCGTGTGCTCTGATGGCTCGTCGAAATTCCCCAAGTTCACCGTACCGACCATCAATCGCCTGATTCTGGACCAGGCCAATCTGGATCGCGCTTCTCTGGTGGTCGCCGCCTGGGCCTTGTATCTTCAGGGCAACAAGGGCGAAAACGGCGTCGAGTACAAGATCGTCGATCCCCGCGTCGACTTCTGCAAGGGCCTGGTCGCCGATGCAACGCTGCTTACCCAGCGTCTGCTCGGCGTGGAAGAAATCTTCGGTGCGGCCATCCCGCAGTCGGCTGCCTTCATCGCTTCGTTCGAAAAAAACCTGAACAGCCTGAAACAGCTGGGCGTCGACAAGACCCTCAAACAGCTGCTGGGCAAAACCGCTTGAGGTGAGCATGTTTCTCGGAATCGACTGCGGCACCCAGGGCACCAAGGCCATTATCCTCGACTCTGCCACCGGTAAAGTCCTGGGTGAAGGCGGTGCGCCTCATGATTTGATCAGCGGCGCCAACGGCCGCCGCGAACAGAATGCCCAGCAATGGCTGGACGCCCTTGAGCAGGCGACGCGCACTGCCCTGAGCCAGGCCGGGGTATCGGGACTGCAGATCCAGGGCATCGGCGTATCGGGCCAGCAGCACGGCCTGGTGCTGCTGGACGCCCAGGGCCAGGTGCTGCGTCCGGCCAAACTGTGGTGTGACACCGAAACCAGCGCCGAGAACCAGCGCCTGCTGGACTACCTAGGCGGCCCGCAGGGGTCGCTGGAGCGTCTGGGCGTAGCCATTGCGCCGGGCTATACGGTATCCAAGCTGCTCTGGACACTGGAGCAGCACCCGACTCTATTCGCGCAAATCGACAAGATCCTGCTGCCCCACGACTACCTCAATTACTGGCTTACCGGACGTTGCTGCACCGAGTTCGGCGACGCCTCGGGCACCGGCTATTTCGACGTGCGCAGCCGCAGCTGGGATATCCCGCTGCTGATGCATATCGACCCCAGCGGCCGTCTGAACCGCGCCCTGCCGGAGCTGATCGAGGCACAGCAGAGCGTGGGCCGGATCCTGCCGGACATCGCCCAGCGCCTGGGCATCAACACCGATGCCATCGTTTCCAGCGGCGGCGGCGACAACATGATGGGCGCCATCGGCACCGGCAATATCCAGCCCGGCGCCATCACCATGAGCCTGGGTTCGTCAGGCACGGTCTACGCCTACAGCGACGAAGCCCGGGTCAGCGAGCAGGCTTCGGTGGCGACCTTCTGCTCGTCTTCCGGCGGTTGGCTGCCGCTGATCTGCACCATGAACCTGACCAACGCCACCAGCGCGATCCGCGAGCTGTTCGAGATGGACATCGACACCTTCAACCGCGCTATCGCTGCAGCGCCCATCGGGTCGGCGGGCGTGTCGATGTTGCCGTTCCTCAATGGCGAACGAGTGCCCGCCCTGCCCCACGCCACCGGCAGCATTCTCGGGCTGGACAGCACCAACCTCAACCGCGAAAACCTCTGCCGCGCCGTAGTCGAGGGCACCACCTTCGGTCTGCGCTACGGCTTGGATCTATTGCGCGACAGCGGCATCAGGAGCGAGAAGATCCGCCTGATCGGCGGTGGCGCGAAAAGCGCAGTGTGGCGGCAGATAGTTGCCGACATCATGGACACTCCGGTGATCTGCGCCGAATATGGCGAAGCGGCTGCCTTGGGGGCTGCGATCCAGGCGGCCTGGTGCTGGTCGGCCGTGAATGCCCCGCATGACAGCCTGCAAGCCCTCTGTGAACGCTGCGTACGACTTGACGCAGCCAGCGAAACCAGGCCCATTGCCGGGCATGTCGCGGCCTATCAAGAGGTCTACGAACGCTACCGTAATCAGTTGCGTGATCTCTAATTCCCAAGGGAGCCTTTATGTTTCTTGTGTGTGGCGAAGCCCTGTTTGACTTTTTCACCCTGCCGGACACCGGCGGCCCGGCCAATGCCCTGGACTTCAAGGCCATCGCCGGTGGCTCACCGTTCAACGTCGCGGTCGGCCTGCGTCGGCTCGGCGTCGATTCGGCATTCTTCGCCGGGTTATCCAATGACTACCTGGGCCGTCGCCTGCGAACTGTCCTTGACAAGGAAGGTGTACGCGCCGACTTCCTCCTGGATTTCGACGCCCCAACCACCCTGGCCATGGTCGCTGTGGGGGCCGACGGTTCGCCGGTCTACAGCTTCCGTGGCGAAGGCTGCGCAGACCGGCAACTGCGCCTGCATCATCTGCCCAAACTGGATGACAGTGTGCGCGGCATTCATGTCGGCTCGTTCTCTCTGGTCGTACAGCCGATCGCCGATACCCTGCTGGCCCTGGTCGCCCGTGAAAGCAGCCAGCGCCTGATCAGCCTTGACCCCAACGTACGGCTTAACCCGGCGCCGGATATCCAGCAATGGCGCGAACAGATCAGCGCCTTCGCCACTCACGCCCATCTGATCAAGGTCAGCGACGAAGACCTGCACCTGCTCTACCCCGAGCAGGCGCCGGAAGCGGTAGCGGCCAGTTGGCTGAACCAACGCTGCCAACTGGTGATCCTGACCCGTGGAGGCGAAGGCGCCAGCCTGTTCAGCCGTCAGCACGGCAACTGGAGCGTACCGGCGCAGAAGGTCGAAGTGGCCGATACGGTCGGCGCCGGCGACACCTTTCAGGCTGCGCTGATCACCTACCTTACCGAACACCAGCTGGACACCCCTGAAGGCCTTGCATCTCTGAGCCGCGACCAACTTGATGACATGGTCCGTTTCGCCATCAGCGCTGCGGCCGTGACTTGTACACGCACCGGGCCGGATTTGCCGTACCGCAATCAGTTGGGCTGAGAACACAAAGCAAACGCAAGACTCGTAGGAGCCGGCTTGCTGGCGATGGCTTCAGGTCAATCGATGAAAATGTTGCCTGGTACACCGCTATCGCCAGCAAGCCGACTCCCATAAAACTGCAATCCAATCGGCGAGTGGCTATTTCGCTCTTGCTTGATCGAAAAAATAGTTTAAGTTGTACGACGACAGACATACCACCTCTTGTCAGCCCGTTCCAACCACAAAAATAAAAGGATCCTCCATGAAAAAGCTCACCTTGGCCGCCGGTTTTCTCTGCCTGTTCGCTGGCTATGCCGCCGCCTCCCCCGCTTCCGATGAAAAAGACGTCGCCGCTGCGGTCGACAGCATGACCCAGGCCATGCTGCATAAGGACATTGCCAAGCTCAAGACCCTGACCTCGGACAACGTTACTTACGGCCACTCCAGTGGCAAGGTGCAGAACAAGGAAGAATTCGTTGCCGACATCGAGACCGGTCGCAGCGGCTTCAATACCCTGCAAATGCTCAATCAGAAAATCTTCCTGAACGGCGACACCGCTCTGGTGCGTAACCACTTCTCCGCCGAAGCGGTAAATAGTGGCAAAGTGGTACCGACTGAAATCGAAAACTTCCAGGTCTGGCAGAAACAGAAAGGCCACTGGCTGCTGATCGGTCGTCAGGCGTTCAAGTTCTAAGCACACTCATATCGCGCTGGCAGTTGGGCCGGCTTTAGCCTGGAAGACGTTCCTGAGGACGCTTTCCCGGCTAAAGCCGGTCCCACAATATCCGGGTTATCCCAGCAGCCCTTCAACAAACGCCCTGGCCTGACGGGTCAAGCTATCCAGATGACGGTCACGCTGCTTCTCGGCATCGACCATCGCCCGCTTGCCGTGCTGCTGAAGCAGATAGGTATGAATCTGCCGCACTTCCAGGGTGCGATAGATAGGCGCGGTATCCAGCACAGCGACAAGCCCGTCAGTGGCATGATCACGGCTATTCATCACGACCTGCGGGCCACGAGCGCTCAGCACCTGAAAACCCATCGCCGCAAAATACGGTACCTTGGCGACGAAGCACGCCAGCTCCGCGTGGGGGTAACGGTTGAGCATGTCGGTCATCATTGCCCGGGCAATGCCCTGGCGGCGGCACGATGTCTGTACCGCCATATAGGCCACTGCACAGGCCTGGGGATCGTCCCTGGCAGGCAGATACAGCAGGAAACCCACTACCGTCGACGGCTCCTGCTCATCCAGCGCCACAATCAACTCCACTGCGATCCCTTTCGAACCATCCATGGCCTCCTGATACAGGTTGACCTCAAGGCCGAGCCCGTACTGATACAAGCGGTACAACGGATTGCTCGGTGCAATGGCGACGGCACTGAGACCGGTGACGTTATCGATCACCAACTGCATGATCTGACTCTTGACCGACTCTGGGGGCGGACTGCCGTAATGACTCAGGGTGAACATTGGATAGGGACTCATGCATGAATATCTGACTGGCAGCACTTGTGTGGGAGCGAATGAATTCCCACAGTAGCGCGTGAATATCATCGATATCTGTGGGAGCGGATTCATCCGCGAAGGGGCCGCTCTGGCTTTACGGCAAACATAGAATCTCCCACACATTCGCGTCCAGCTTGTTGCCGCGCATCATACCCGCATCAGTATTCTCACGTGTGAGTCAGACCCGTCAGCGTATCGGCAATGGCCTTGGTCCGCTGCGACGTTCCCTCGGTCTGGCGGCTGGATTCAGCCAGGCTGCCAAGCATCTCGCGCAGGTCGCTGACGGCTGTGGATTGGTCCTCGATCTGTTGGGCAACCCGTTGGATCTCCGCAGACAGCAAGTCGATATCGACGCCAATCTCTCCGGCGTTCTTGCGGGTGATTTCCGCCAGTTTACGCACTTCATCCGCCACCACCGCAAAACCCCGGCCCATCTCCCCGGCGCGCGCCGCTTCGATAGCCGCATTCAAGGCCAGCAGGTTGGTCTGCCCGGCGATCTGCTGAATCACCTGGACGATGGACTGAATGCGCAGGCTCGACTGTGCCAGTTCCCGCGCGCCACCGACCACTTCGCCGGACTGGCTCGAAAGACTTTCGACCGTGGCACTGGCATCGGCCGCCACACTGCTCTGCCGGTCGATGGTCGAGGCCAGTTGATCCATGGACAGGTGCAACTCACCGGAATAATGCCTGAGCTGTCCGGCAATCTCCTCCTGCTGCTGACCGGCCTGGGCGAGCACCTGTCCCAGATCGGCCAGCCCGGCAAATACCGGGCGGATGTTTTCGTCCAGTCCGGTGATATCCACAGTGCTGGAAAAGTCATTGCTCTTGAACGCCTCGATCTGCTTGACGATCACCTGGTTGAGACCGGCGAGTTTCTTGATCTGGCGACGCAGAAAGAACGCCTTGAACTCGCCATAATGGGCAATGAAATTATCGACATATTCATCGCTGAAGCGCGTATTGCGACCGACCCGAAAGAAGAAGATCGCGGTCAGGGTCTGGTTCAGATTAAGACCGAGAATCTCGCCGAATGTAGAAAACCCGGACAACGGCACCTGGCCGAAAATACCGTTCATGCTGCGCAGATCGGCCGCATTATTCAGCCGGCGCAGAATGCAGTCGTTGAGAATCCCGGCAATCGGCTGGCCTTCCTTGCCCTGTAAAAAGCGCTGGTAATCGGCGTGTGTGGCTTCACGGATCGGCGTGCGCTTGACCATCACCAGCTCTTCTCCAGGAGCCACATCACAGAACAGCTGCACGATCTGTTGCGCGTAGTCGATGCGGGCAATGGAGCGGACAAACAACTCCTGGCCGACACGGATAGCGAACGAATAATCGGCCAGGTGTTTCTCCAGGGCCTGCGGCTCGCATTTGAAGGCTTCGCACAGTGCCTGGACCATGGTCTTGATATCGCCCTTGGCGTCGATGACCTGATGGATAGTACGGTCCTCCAGGGATGCCGTCAGCACGCTGAAGCTCAAGTTTGCCGGCTGGAAGTTCTGGCTTTTGAACACACCGAAACGCACGCCCGGCGGGCACTTGATAAAGGCGATCTGCGCATGGTTTTCATAACTGCGCTGGCCGTCATGGATCAGGGTCTTCTTGAAATCGCCCTTGCCACCGGCCGAACCGCCGACAAACAGGCAGGGAAAACGCCCGGACTCATACAGCGCCTCCATGAAGAACGATTCGGACGCCGACAAACCATCGAACACCACATAAGCCAGGGTGTCACGGTGATCGATGGCCGTCTGCACCTGGACCTGCCTGATATTGGCCACCAGCCGGGCAATACGCTCACGCATCGGCAGGCGTTTGCCGCCACCGCGAATGTCTTCGCAGCTCAGCGGCACCATCACCACCTCGGCCGACGCAACCACGCTGCTATCGAACAACTGTAGTACTATCCGATCCCAGTGCTCGCCAGTGGCGCAGTACAACTGCTCGCTGACATTGCTCAACTCGCCGGAGGTAGTGCAAAGGCTGATGGCGCAGGTCGGGAACCGCTGCTTGAGCTGGCGCGCCACCTGGTCGATATCCAGATGCGGGGAAATGAATCCACTAACCAATACCGGATTGAAACGCAAGGCGTGCAGGCTGCCTTCCAGTTCCCCGGCCTTACAGGCCAGACTAAATGTCCCTTGTGAAGCAGTAACGGCCTTGCCGAACATACGCAAAGGATTCATAAAACACCCCACAGAATAATCATTGTAATTATGCGAAAACCCGTTTGAACGACGAGCACTGCTGCAAACCGATACCCGTGTATAGGATCCTTGTTTAACCGTTGAGCCTTAAAATCCGACGGCATGACTCGGATTCCCTCTTTAAAGCTATCGGCCGAAGGGCCAATGGCCCGCAGTCAATTACACCGTAGCACCGTTCACTCGGATCCAGCTGACCCAAGTCACAGCCAACCGTAGACAAGTTATGCGCCCGTAGGTAGCACCGTAAAAATCTGTGCTAAACCTTTCAGGCGTTCCAGGATTTTTTACAGTCGTTTCCTAGGAAGAGGTTTGGCCCATGCGCTTGAACATGCCGATTACTCAAACAGAAAGAACCTTTCCAGAGTCCGAGCGACTGATCTCTACCACCGACCTCAATAGCCGCATCACATATTGCAACGATGCTTTCGTTGCGCTGAGCGGCTTTACCCGTGAAGAACTGATCGGCCAGCCCCACAATCTGGTCCGCCACCCGGACATGCCTGCATCGGTGTTCGCTCATATGTGGGAAACCATCAAACAAGGCAAACCCTGGATGGGTGTGGTCAAGAACCGCTCCAAACAAGGGGATTTCTATTGGGTCAGCGCCTACGTCACGCCGGTCTATGAAAACAGCCAGCTCGTCGGCTATGAATCTGTGCGCTCCCTGCCCACCCGCGAACAGGTCGGCCGTGCTGATGCTCTCTATGCGCGATTACGCGCAGGCAAGCCGCCGGTTTCGGCACTCAACTCGATCAGCCACCATTTGCTGCGGCAGTTGCCGATGATCATCAGCGCCGCCGTACTCACTACGGGCACGTTGATGCTGGGCGATACAGGTGCCGTGGCGCTGACTCTGCTGGTGGTGGTAGTGCTTGGCACCTATACAGAACTGCGTCAACGCAACAGTCTGAAACAAACTCTGGCCGAACATCCCAAGGCGTTCAGCAGTCCGCTGGTGGCCCTGACCTACAGCGACAAACGCGGGCCGCTGGGGCAACTGGACCTGGCCATTCATAGCGAAGAAGCGCGACTGCAAACGGCCCTGACTCGCCTGGTCGACGCCGGTGAAAGCGTCAAGCAGCGGGCCGGGCAGTCAGCCAGCCTGTCCGCCCAGCAGGCTCGCTCCCTCGATCAGCAACGTAACGAAACCGATCAGTCAGCCACCGCCATCAACCAGATGGCGGCGACCATCCAGGAAGTCGCCCACAACGTGCAGAACACCGCCCACGCCGCCGAGGATGCCGACCGCCTGGCTCAGGAGGGCCGCGGCCTGGCCGACGACAGCCTGCTGGCCATCCGGCATATGGCCAACTCCGTCACTGAAATCGCCGAGGCGGTGAACGAGCTGGCAACCGCCACGCAATCCATCGGCAGCGTGGTCGATGTCATCACTTCGATTGCCGAACAGACCAACCTGTTGGCACTCAACGCCGCCATCGAAGCCGCCCGTGCTGGCGAACAGGGCCGTGGCTTTGCTGTAGTCGCCGACGAAGTCCGCTCCCTGGCCTCTCGCACCCAGGCCTCGACCGGGCAGATTCAACAGATCATCACGCAATTGCGCGAAGGCGCCGAACGGGCCGTGACCACCGCCAGCAAGGGTGGGCAGATATCTCAGGAAAGCGTGGCCAGTGTCGAAGCCGTGCAAAAGGCCCTGGACGGCATCAGCAAGGCGATTACCCAGATCACCGGCATGAGCCAGCAAATGGCCTCGGCGTCGGAAGAACAGAGCCATGTCGCGGAAAGCATCAGCCAACAGATCACCCGAATCGCCCAACTCTGCGATCAGAGCGCCGGGCAGGCGGAGCAAGGCTCGAAGATCAGCCGGGAGCTGGAGGAGATGGCGCAGTATCTGCACAGTCTGGCGGAGCGGTTTAATCGCTGAGACTTCGCCTTTGCTGAAGAACGGACGACAGTTACAGTGAGAACACTATTTATCGCAGGTTTGTCGTCATAGCCGGATATCGGGTACTGATGATGTCTTCCAGTTCAACCGGCCACTCCAGCAGGGTGTTGCCGGTTTTACGAAAAATAACGGATGACGCCAGAAAACTTTCCGGCTGTTCGGCAAATGCGGTAACGGCGTGACAGCGGGCCGCGACAATATAAGCAGGCTCATCCATACGTGTTTCCAGTATTTCAAAGCCCAAAGGCTCGTTCAGCAAAGCCTTCCACGAATCTTCCGAGAATCGCCAGAAATCCCAAGGTTGGTCATGCAACGGCCAGCATTGATGCGTCGTGAATATACCAATGGCTCCCCGCTTCATGACTCGATTGATTTCGATCATGGCTTTCCAAGGCATGAGCAAATGTTCCAGGACAGAAAAGGCCATGACACCGTCGAAGTAATCCCGAGGATATGACCGACTCAGTTGATGGGCATCCCCTACAACGTCCACATTAGGCCCGTCCAGCACATCGAAACCGCTATAACACCAACCTTCCGGCAACAGTCCTTTACGTACTATTCCGGAGCGCGCGCGCGAGCCAATCTCCAACAAGCGCTGAGGTTGGCCGGGTTCAGAATTCTCTTTATCGCGCACTTGCTGGCTGAACACACTCATCAGACTGTCTTTAGGGCTGCCCAAATGCGAGATGGCCGCTGATGTGCCGTCCTTGAAAAGGATCAGTAACCTGGCGGCAATCATTGCTGCTCGACTGTCCGGAAAAACCAGACTGTGATCGAAGCGAGAGTGACTGGCTTGAGGACCGAATACCGGTACCAGGTCCGGACTTTTATCCCCGAACGCAACCGCATAGGTTCCACCATTGGGAACCTGCAAGAGCAGCCTGGCGATTTGCAAGGCGGGGCTGTATATCCACCCGCTCAATCGCAGCGTTCCCTGGAATATTGAAAAACGATCAATGCAGTATGCTCCTGGATAGGCAGGGGCATCGGCAGCTGGCCCAGCGACTTTACGTTTCATGCATGACCTCCTTCCCTATAGGAAGTTGAAGTACGCGGTGGCCACGCCAGACCAAAATCATGATGCTCCAGCGTCAGATTAGGGTTGTAAGCGCCATCGCTTCCAATATCCGGCCAACGCTGTTGCATATATTCAACTTCGCGCACGAAGCGCGCCTGCTTCTGCGGCGTATCTTCCAACCCGCGGGTGGCGGACTCATGGTGGTAGAGCTCTGCAAAGGGAGTCCAGACGTTGGTGTAACCGGCCTCCTGCACGCGCAGGCAGAAGTCGACGTCATTGAAAGCGATCTTCAGGTGCACTTCATCAAGGCCGCCGACCTGCTCGTAGATGGATTTGCGAATGACCAGGCAGGCTGCCGTCACAGCAGAAAGCGACTGGATCAAACTGGCACGACCAAAGTAACCGTGTTCCCCCTTGGGCAAGAACTTGTGGGCGTGATTGGCAATCCCCCCAACGCCCAATATCACCCCGCCGTGCTGCAAACGATCATCGGCAAACCACAGGCGCGCGCCGACTGCGCCGACACCTGGCTGCAGGGCGATGGACACCATTTCCTCCAGCCACTCAGGGGTAATGACTTCGATGTCATTATTGATCAACCCCACCAACTCGCCCCGCGCCAGCCTCACCGCGCTATTGTTCAGTGCCGAATAATTGAACGGCCCGTCGTCGCGAAGTACTCTGATGTTTGGCTCTTGTTCAAGCCGGGCGAAGTACTCCAGCGACTCAGGCTCATCCGAACCGTTATCGATCAGAATCAGCTCATGATGCTGATAGGTGGTCAGGGCCCGAATGCTGTCGATGCATTGCCTGACCAATCCATGGGCGTTGCGGGTTGGGATGATCAGGCTGACCAGCGGGCGGCGCTGGGGAAGCTCATAGCGCACACGGTACATGCCTATCGGCAGTAATTCGGTACGGGCCGCGACGCCCAAGCGTTGCAGATGCTCATTCAGGGCCTTGACGCCTGCCTGCACTGCGTAGGGCTTTTCATCGGTGGCCATGGCCGTGCTGCCGGGATGCGCCCGCCAGTGATAGAGCACCCGAGGGATATGGACGATTTGCCCCGGCTCAAGCCGCTCGATGCAGCGCATCGCCAAATCGTAGTCTTGAGCCCCTTCGAAGCCGCTGCGAAAGCCGCCTGCCTGGCTGACCAGATCGCGTCGATAAACCCCAAGATGCGACACCATGTTCTGCGACCGAAACAGAAACTCGTTCCAATCCGGTTTGAAATACGCCCCGCTACGCCGCCCCAGGGTATCGATCTTGTCTTCGTCCGAATAAATCAATCCGGCATCCGGATGTTCGATGATGGTCCGCGCCACCCAATACAACGCGTGTTCGGGGATGAGGTCGTCGTTGTCCATCAGGGCCAGGTATTGGCCGTCAGCGATGGCGATGGCCGAGTTGCTGGCGGCGCAAATATGGCCGTTCTGTTTACGAAAAACCAGGCTGATCCGCGGCTCTTCCGTTTGCAGGCGCTCCAGCAGCGTTCGCACTTGCGGGTTGGTTGAGGCGTCGTCGGCGATGCATAGCTGCCAGTTCGGGTAGAGCTGAGCCCGCACACTGTCGACGGCCTGGCGCAACAGGTCCAGAGGCGGGTCGTAGACCGGCATGATGATGGAGATCAGCGGCGGCTCGCTCCAGCCGCGAATCTCTTCGCGGATCTGTCGACGGGCCAGATTATCGAGAGTGTCATAGCGTTCGATCCAGGCCGTATAGTCATTACGATCGGGAACCGTCGAAGGTTTGATCGCTTCTGCTACGACCGGCGACGCGCTAGCGCTGAACCAGCGCCATCGCGCAAGCAAACCCTCAATGCCCTGCTGGCGCAGCACCCTGATCGACTTGCGCAGGGTCGCCTGCAACCCACCGCCCCGGCGAATCACTGCGGGTAACAGGACCGAGGCGCGCTTGAGGCGGCGGGCAGTGAGGACCGAGGCACGGACCGGCGCGCTCAGGCGCCGGCTATAGGAGGATTCCAGCGCCCTGATCTGCAGGTTCAGATGGTGGATATGGGTATCCTTCTCCGCCCCTTGAATCATCAGCGCATGATCGCGTTCAGCAATGGCCTGGTCTTTTTCGCGCCGCAACCTGTCCAGCGTCTCTTCCAGTTCGTTAATCAATGCCTGGCGGTCGCGGGTAACGAGGTTATGGTCAGTGAGCAGGCGCTCCACCGTCTCAATGGTTTCGTGTTCGGACTCAATGACGCTCTCGGCCAGGGTATGAGTGACCTTGTCCAGCTCGCTCATCTGCTCGGTCATGGTCTGGAGCTGCCGGGCCAGGGGTTGTAAAGCGCCCTGCAAAGTCTGCTGGTATTCGTTGACGGCGTTGAGTTCAAGGCTGATCAGTCGCGCCATGACTTCATCGGTGTACACCACCATGTCCAGTGCCAGGGTCAGCCCTTGCAGGTCCTCGCGCCCGGCAAGATCGAGGGGCAGCACCAGATAGGGATCGTCATCCAGGCTCATGAAAAACACCGCAGCCCCGGATTTCTCCACTTTCATCAGCCCGGAAGTGGCGGCCAGACTGTCGATCTGCCGGTCCCAGGTCCAGACGTCCCCTGCCGCGCCGTACAAGCGAATAGTGGTCAGGGAAAAGGATACGCGCCGATCCACCGGATCCAGACGCAGACGCCTCGCGCCTGGCTGTACCGTAGAGAAGTTGAATTCCAGCCGTTGTGCGCCCGGTTCCAATTCCAGAGCGAGGCTGGCGTCCTCGCGAAACTCACCATCGCCGTTGCTGTAGTACAACTTGGCCCGCAGCGGCGGCGGAACGTGCACGACTTTCTGATTGAGCGGCTGATCGGGCTTCCAGTCCAGAAATTCGACGGCATCCCGGCTCGTGACAAAGGACTGGAACAGTGCCTCGCGAGCGATATAGCGCCCCAGATCGGCGTCCATCACCGGTAGTTCGGCAGCACGCAGGGTTTCCATGATGAATTGCCTGCGCGTGGGAGGCATGACGCTGGGATAAAACGGTGTGGCGCTGGCGATCAGTAATAGCAACGAGCGCAACAACAAATGGCCCAGCTCCACGCCCGCGGTCGCTTCCCATTCGATATCGATCAGCGTGGGCGAGCCATCGCGGCCCATGAGGATGTTATGCGGTACGGCATCAATGAATATTCCCGGCAGCCGTTCATTGGCATCACGCAGTTCGCAACTCTGCCCCTGCTCTGCCAGCAACATGCGCAAGGTATCCAGGTATTGGCGGATGAACAGGGCAAAATCCTGAATGCCCCAGTCAGGGGTCGTGGCGATATTGAAAAAACGCTGGCTCAAGGGCTTGCCGCTGACATAGGCATCGACCTCGCTCAGCCTGTGGCGCACCTCCCCTTCACCGTCGGGGCTCGCCTCGGCACGCAGAGGCTTATGGTGCACTTCAATGCCTGATGCCGTCTCGATGAATAGCGACGCCTTGCAGAACGCCGGCTGGCGACTGGTGTTGTAGTGATACGCCAGGATGTCTGCCGCCACGACTGGCTCGGCAGTATTCGACGCAGCGATCAGGAACGAATTGGCCAGCTCCATGCCCAGACCATTTTCGATCACCACCGGCCAGGCTCTTTCCAGGTTGAAACCAGTAGCACCCGGCAGTTGCGGGTCTTTCTTGACGTTCTGCCAGGCCAGGGCGGCGGCATCGAATGACGGTACGGTAAAACCGCGCTCGGTGGTGATGGAATGCGGCAGTTTGTAATCCGGGGCCGGATACAGGAACTGCGTCTGCTCAAATCCGGCCGCAGCGATCAGTTGCGCCAGTCGGCGGCGGCCGAAAGTCTGCGGCTGGCCTTTGATATAGCGGCCCTCGATACCGTACATGGGCACACAGAGGTGATCCTCCGGCGCCCCGGCGAAATACTTCAGGCCTAGCTGGTTCTCGATAGCAATAAAGAGTTTGCCATCAAGCCGCAGCAATTGATGAACCCGCTTGAGCATGCTCAACGCCGCGTCGCTGTCACGGCTGAACATGCTGGCATATTCGAGTACACCGACCAGGGTAATGACGTCAAAGCGCTCGTCACTGTCAAAAGCGTCGAAACGCTCGGCCAGCACCGTGACGTTGTCCTGGTCACGGGTACGGCTGGCCGCGATCCGCGCCCGCCGCACACTGCCTTCCAGACTCAACACCTGGCCCCCGCACTCACCCAGGTAACGACTGATGGCGCCGCAGCCTGCACCGATTTCCAGGACTCGCCCCGACAGGCAATGCTCGAATGGCCGCAGGATATTGCCCCTTGCGGTGCCCAGGTGGTACAGCGATGGCCAGTCGGTACAGTGTCGGCTCAGTTCGCTGGAGAGCACTGACAGGTCACGGGCCTGCTCGATAATCCGCGCGATGCGCTCTTCGCTTTCATCGCCATCGCTATAGGCCAGGCCCTGGTATCCGGGCCGCAGCCACAGCCCCAATTGTGGATCAAAGTCATAAGGCGTCCCTTCAAGCATGAGCGTCATTGAGCACCTGATCGATTTCCATGGTGACGGCCAGATCTATGAGGCCGAGTAACTGCGGGGTAGTTGGCACGACAAAATGAATGGCGTCGTAGCGCCGGTCGTGGGGCACGATGTCGTTGCCATGGCGGGAGGCAACGCCAACAGAGATGAAGTAATCACCGCTGGCCAGACGATTGACGAAGCTCAGGCAGGCCCTGGCGCTGCTGCCCGCAGTACCCAATGCATGGGTGGTCGGGCTTTCCAGCAGCAAGGAGTTGGTGCCATAGACCGTGACGCCCTCTTTGGTCTTGACGGTGAAGCCCAGGATCGGATTGATGATCGTGCGGTTGAAGCGAATGGCCAGATACAGCACGACTTCGGCACCGGAATCGATAGCGGCGCTGAATTCGTGACCGTCGCAGGTCAGGCGAAAATCCAGCAGACTGGCGGCGCCGTCACCCCAGCGGTACTCGTGGGGATTGAAGCCCGGGCGTGTGGCGAAGACCTCACTGCCAAAACTCAACAGCGGTTGGTCCGCTTCAAGGACGGTTGATTCGAGCCTGCGGGCGATCTCCGGCGCAGAGGGCATGTCGACCGGTTTTTCCCGGCCAAACAGCAGATCCAGATAGCGATTGATCACCGCCCGGGACGGCCCGATCATGGCGACCCGGCTCTGCTCCAGCAAAATGGCGCGATTGCAGTGGGTTACCACCTGCTCGCTGGCGTGGGTGACCAGCAGGATGCTCGTGCCATTTTCTTTCAGCTGTCGCAGCCGCTCGAAACACTTGGCCTGAAAGCGCGCGTCGCCCACGGACAGGGCTTCGTCGACGATGAGTATCTGCGGATCGATCTGCGCCTGCACGGCAAACGCCAGGCGCACCACCATGCCGCTGGAGTAGGCCTTGACCGGCTGCTCGATGAAATCACCGATATCGGCGAACCCGGCGATGGCATCAAAGCGCTCATCGACTTCCTCACGGCTCAGGCCCAGCACCGAAGCGTTCAGATACACGTTTTCGCGCCCGGTGAACTCGGGGTTGAAGCCCGAGCCAAGCTCCAGCAGCGCCGCCACCCGCCCATAGGTCTGCACCGCTCCCGCCGTAGGCATCAGGGTGCCGCAGATGATCTGCAGCAGCGTCGATTTGCCCGAGCCGTTACGGCCGACAATGCCCACGGTCTCACCACGCATGACCTCGAAATCAATATTGCGCAGCGCCCAGAACTCACGACCATAGGCTGTCTGTTGCATGCCAAGACGACGCTGCAGGCGTGGGATCAGGGAATGCTTGAGGCGGTCGAACGGTTTCTCGTAGGTGTAGAAGCACTTGGAGATATCCCGCACGCTGATGGCAATGTCCTCAGATGACATCGGCGAACCCCTTGCGTGTCTTTTGAAAGAACCAGAAGCCGGCCGCCGCGATCAACAAGGCAATCAGCAGTGCCAGGCCGAGGCTGTCCCATTGCGGCGGCTGGCCGAACAGCAGGACGTTGCGGCTTTCTTCGATGATGTAGGTTAGAGGATTGAGCTTGAGCCAGGACTGATAGGTCTCGGGCAGCGCTGCTACCGGATAGAGCACTGGCGAGAGAAACAGCAGGACGGTGGTCAGCACCGTGATGACCTGGCCAATGTCCCGCAAGTAGACACCCAGGGCTGCCAGCAACCAACTGAAGCCCAGGGTGGCAATCAGCAACGGCAGCAACACCAAAGGCAGGAAGACCGCCGACCAATGCAGTTGCTGGGTCAGGATCAATTGCGCCGCCAGCAAGACCATCAGGCTGATAAAGCTGTGAAAGAGCGCCGCCCCCACCGTCACCACCGTCAGCACTTCCAGGGGAAAGACCACTTTCTTGACGTAGTTGCCATTACTGACGATCAATGAAGGCGAACGATTGGCGCACTCGGCAAACAGGCCATGCACAATCATTCCGGTAAACAGCAGAATGGCAAATCCACCCTTGCCGTTATCCTGCCCGGGCCAACGCGACTGGAACACTTCGGAAAAGACAAAGGTATACACCGCCAACATCAATACCGGATTAAAAAACGACCAGGCCAGGCCCATCACCGAGCCACGGTAACGCCCGCTTATTTCGCGAACGATCATCACACTGATTAATTGCCGGTAATACCAGAGCGTTCGAACAAGATGCAGGGGGCCAGCCCCCGGGACATGATGAGGGTTCACGTTAATGTGAGTCTCCAGTGATGAGATCCGCAGGACCGGCTTTAACCGGGAGTGGGCCTGTATATCCGCAGGATTTTCTGGATCATGGCAGACGTTCTCCCGGTTGAAGACGACCCTGTGCTGCTCGTGCCTGTTGTACGGCAGCACAATAGCTACCGCCACTGAATGCCGTACCGGTCAGATAGTTTTCATGGTGGTTTGTTGTAACGCAGTGTGGCAGTCAATAGAGTGCCTGCACGAAAGAGTCGATGAGTGGTAGGCAACTTGATAAGTCACTGAAACAACTATTTAGAATAATCATTATTGATACAATACAACGGCAGGAAGTGTGTAGATAACGCAACACTTGATCAAGGCCGATGCAACTTACCGCATCGACCTTGATTGGCAGTCGTTATTTAGCTCCAAACATTGCCGTCCAATAAATCCCCGCGTCACTCTTGGGATCGGTCGCATAAGCCGCGCCCAGTTCGTTGATCAGCGGATTCATCAGATTGGCGCATTGTTCCGGGCTGCCTAGCCAGCCTTCGACCACTTTACGGGTGGAGTCCTGCCCGGCGGCGATATTTTCATCGACCTGGGTGCCGCCGTATCCCGCCAGTTCGGCGCGATCGCCAGGGGTATGACCGTCACCGTCGGTGTGGTCGAAGTAGTTATGGTTGGCCATGTCACGACTGTGGGCCTCAGCCGCATTCGCCAGAATGGCGTTCCAGGTCATCGGCGGCGCCGCAGAGAACGACTCGGGCCCGCAATTGCGCGGCGTGGCCCGGGCACCATTGATCATGGCCAGCATCTTCTGCCCCTCGCCCTGGCCATCACCCAGACGCGCCGTCAGCATCGGCCGTGCCAGAACGATGCGCCACTCGCGGTCTTCACGGCTGACACCGATATCGACGAACTGCGGGTCCAGGACGACCTGGCAAAAGGTTTCTTCCACGGCCTTCATCGCCGCCTGGGCATCCCGGGGGCCGGAGAGGCTGATGGCCTGGACGTTGACCATGGGATAGGTCGCACGGGCCAGGGCCTGTTGCAGGTCGCCGATATTGCGCGCCGATAGTACCAGGCGCGGGTCGCTGGTCAGGGGCGGGAGCTCGTGGGAGACCTGTCCGCCGCACTGATGCAATTGGCCGCGGTAGGCGTTGATCGAGTCAATCAGCTGCGTTTCTTCACTGGCCAGGGCTGAAGTGGCAAATACCAGGCCCAACGACAGCGCGGTGAGATGCACAACGGATGAGATAACGCGCATGGAAGTCCCCTTCAGGCAGATTGCGCCGATGATCGCGATTTACCCCCCTTCAGGGCAATGCCTTTGAGAAAGAAGCAGCACGTATTGAATAGATGCGGTCTATCCGCTGGCGCGAGGCGGCAGCGGATACTGGGGTGTGAGACGGGAATTTGGCCGGACAAGTTCCCTGAGCAATGCTCTCAGAAGCCTGGCAGCTGGCTTGTGGGACCGGCTTTAGCCGGGAAGACGAGGTGATGAACGATAGAAATGCTTCGATCCCGCATTCGACTTCCCGGCTAAAGCCGATCCCCAAAGACATTGCGCCATGCCAGTGATTACTTGGCGAACAGCTGCCCGATATCCTTGAACGCCTTGAATTCAAGGGCATTGCCACATGGATCGAAGAGGAACATGGTGGCCTGCTCGCCGACCTGGCCCTTGAAGCGGATGTAGGGTTCTATCACGAACCGGGTGTTAAACGAACGCAGCCGCTCGGCCAGCGCTTCCCACTCTTCCCATTGCAGAACGATGCCGAAATGCGGCACTGGCACGTCATGGCCGTCCACTGCGTTGCTGTGGGCGTGTTCCTGGGACGAGGTGCGCGGATGCTCGTGAATCACCAACTGATGACCGTAAAAATTGAAGTCGACCCACTGCTCACTGGAACGGCCCTCCTCCAGGCCGAAAGTCTGGCCATAGAAAGCACGTGCGGCGCCAAGGTCGTAGACGGGAATTGCCAGGTGAAAGGGCGAAAGGCTCATCAGGTGCTCCAGGATCTGTTTTAGGTATGAACTGCAGACTCATGCTAAGGCGCGTGACCAAACAATAAAATCAATATATTTTTCTCATATACACAAAGGAAATTTATGAATGATCCGCGAATTGAAAACCCTGGTCGCCGTCGCCCGTGAAGGCACTTTTGCCGCTGCAGGCAACCGCATCGGGTTGACGCAGGCAGCGGTCAGTGCGCAGATGCAACGGCTCGAAGCGGAATTGGGCTTTGCCCTGTTCGAACGCAAGGGCCGCTCGGCGCAGTTAAATCGCAAAGGGCATCACACGCTGTTGCAGGCCCAGGAACTGATTCGCCTGTACGACAACCTGGGCTCCGCCGACGGCGGTGAAGCCGCCAACATCCTGGTCAGCATCGGCGCCATCGCCTCGGTGCAACGGGCCCTGCTGCCCGATGCCCTGGCCCGCTTCCACCGCGAATGGCCCGGCTGTCGCAGCCGGATCATGCCGGGGGTCTCCATGGAACTGCTGAATCTGGCGGATGCCGGGGATATCGACCTGGCGGCGATCATCCGCCCGCCCTTCGCGCTGCAAAGCGACCTGCGCTGGACCAGCCTGGCACAGGAACCCTACCGTCTGATCGTACCGGCGGACCAGCCGGGGGATGACTGGGCGCAGTTGCTGTCCACTCAGCCTTTGGTGCGCTACGACCGCTCTTCGTTCGGCGGTCGTCAGGTCGATCGCTTTCTGCGGCGCATGCATTTCAGCCTGCGCGAGGTCTGCGAGCTCGACGAACTGGAAGCCCTGGTCCAACTGGTCGCCAATGGGGTGGGCGTGGCCCTGGTGCCCGAGACTACCGCGCAAAAGGGCTGGCCCGACAGCGTGCGGGTGCTGGATCTGGGCAGCCACACCTTCCACCGTGACGTCGGCCTGGTGCATCGGGCGCCGGGCACCCTGAGCGAGCCGGTGAATATGCTGATCCGCCTGCTGACGGAACGGACCCGGGCGAACCACCCTGCAACTCATTCAATCGTGTAAAACCATTCGAATTGGATGAGATCCGTGGGACCGGTTTTAGCCGGTCCCACATCTGTTGATTTGTGTTTGCCGAACGACAACCCGGTGTCAGCTCCCGTGACAGTTGATCCAGTTCGAAGCACAGTTGGTTATTGCGCGAGGTACTACACGTGACCTGCCCCATCACGACTCCGCCGCCGCCGATTCGCGGAATGCTCCAGGGGTCTTGCCGAACCAGCGCTGACACGCCTTGTGAAAACTGCTGGGATCACGATAGCCGAGGGTGGCAGAGATATATTTGAAACTCTTGTGGGTGTGGCACAACAGATAGTTTGCCAGCTCACGTCGGCAGCTTTCCTGTAACATCGAGAAGTTGGTCGAGGCCATCAACAGATGATTCTGCACACTGCGCGCGCTGACATGCAAAACTGCAGCGACCTCGGCCAGGGTTAACAGCTCGCCTTTCATCAGACCTTCGACCAGGACTCTTTTAACATCCAGGATAATGCTCTTGTCCTCTAACTCCTGCAGGAGCGCATCACAGTGTTGACAATGAATGGTGCTGAGCAGCGCATTCGCAGTAAAAACAGAAAAGTTGTCTACTTCTGCGGCAAACATCACGGAATTGTAGGGCGACGAAAAGCTGAGATTATAGCCGAACAACTCGTTCAATCCGGTCAGATCGGTCGGTTTCGCATAACTGAACTCAGCGCCCACTGGCACCAACTTCTTGCCCGGCACCAGCCAATGAATCAGGCCCAACAACATGGCCATACCCGCATCGATCAAATACCGTGACTCGGTGGGACTGACACTCATTTCATACGCCATGACTTTGACCATACCCCGCGAGCGTCGAATAAAAATACGCGAACCGTCAGTGGTCAATGGATGATAACGGGCGAATCGATCGAGGGCCTGACCCAGGGTCGCACTGGACATGATGGCATAGCCATGGGTATTCAAATTACCCGGATGAGCATGGTTGTAGGCTAGCAGGCCGATGTCCTGGCGATTGCACTGGCTGGCAGCCGCAGCAAGCAACGCATAAACGACCTTCAGATCGACGCGCTGATCACCCGCCCCATTCAAGTCCCAATCCCGTCCATAGCCTGGCAACCGGGAAATATCGATGCCGTTCTCCATCAATGCTTCACATATTGACTGCAAACAGGAGTTGATGATCGTCGGCATATAAACTTCCATGAATTCAATAACAGGGTCGCTCCCCTCTGCCAAGCACCAACTTACATACAATGCCTATCCGTCAAGACGCGGAGTATCCTGGGACAATCGAAAGGTTCCTCAGGACACTATACGTTTGGCGGGGAACGAGTGAGAATAGATTGGTTCCACATTGCCATCACCACAATTAACCAATCAAAAAATAAAACCGACTTAAATCTTCCTGCTGTCATTGGAACTGCGGCAATGCTTGACGTGAGCGAACGTAACTTGACGACTCAGACAGGGATAATCGATGCCTAACTTTACTGCCACCACTCACTTCTACTTGCCTGCGGACACTGATACATGTATCTGAGAAAGCTCTCTATTGCCAAACGCACCGTCGCTTCGTTTGCTGTCATGATTCTGTGTGTCATTGGCCTGGGTATCTTCAGCCTGGCCAAACTTGAAAGCGTGCGTAACGAAGGCCTGATCATCGAAGACAGCGCCCTGCCAGGTATTGCCCTGGGCGATGACATAGCACTGAGTTTCGCCAATACCCGTGTGGCGATCATGAAGATGCTTGCGGCGGCCGACGATGCTGCATTGCAAACCAGTCATGACGAATACCAAACACGAAGCGCAGCGTTCAACGATGCCATCAAGCTATATATGCCGCTGATCAATACATCCGGGGAAAGGGACATACTTGGCGAACTGACCAGCCTGTACAGGCAATATGGCGCGGCCGCCGATAACGTCCACCAACTGTTGAAAAACAGCCAGCGTGACGAAGCCCGGAGCCTGATCGCCGGGTCTATGACCAACCTGGCAGCAGGTATAAACAGCCAGTTGAAGAAACTCGAAAAAATCAATGACGATGCCAAGGAACAGGCATCAACCAACGCCAGCAACGTGTATGACAGCACTCGTCAGGTGACCTATGCGGTCATCGCCCTGCTGATGTGTTTTACCCTGCTGCTCGCCTGGCAATTGACGCGCAGCCTGGCCGGCCCCATCGCCGAAGCCCTGAGCGTATCCCAGGCCATTGCCGCCGGTGACCTGCGTGCCGGCACCCTGGATACACGGGGCACCGACGAGCCGGCGCGCCTGCTGCAATCAATGGAGCTGATGCGCGCCAACCTGCAATCCACCCTGACTCAGGTCAGCGATGCCTCCAAGCAACTCTCCAGCGCTGCCGAGGAAATGGGCGCGGTGATGCGCGACAGCACCGCCGACCTGACGGTGCAGAATGGCGAAATCGAGATGGCTGCCACGGCGGTCACCGAGATGAGTCAGGCGGTCGAAGAAGTGGCGCGCAATGCGGTCTCGACCTCAGCCGAATCCCAGGAGTCGTCCAGCACCGCACGCCGCGGCCAGGCCGAATTGAAACAGACCGTGGGTTCGGTACTGGAACTGGCACAGAACGTCACTCGTGCCTCCGATCAGGCGCAGTTGCTGTCGCTGAAGATCCGCGAGATCACCCGGGTGCTGGAAGTCATTCGCTCGATTTCCGAACAGACCAACCTGCTGGCCCTCAATGCCGCCATCGAAGCTGCCAGGGCCGGTGAAGCCGGGCGTGGTTTTGCGGTGGTCGCCGACGAGGTCAGAGCCCTGGCTCATCGCACCAGCGAGTCCACCAAGGAAATTGAGGACATGATCGAGTCGATCCAGGAAGGCACCCAAAATACTGTTTCGGCCCTGGCCGTCAGCTCACAGCAGGCGCTGCTGACCCAGAGTCAGGCCGAGGCCGCCAACGACGCGCTGGCGTTGATTGCCGACTCGGTATTGAGCATCACCGACCGCAACACTTTGATTGCCGCTGCTTCCGAGCAACAGGCACAGGTCGCTCGGGAAGTGGACCGCAATCTGGTGCGTATCCGCGATCTATCGGCCCAGACAGCCGTCAGGGCCGACCAGACGACCAGTGCCAGCCAGTCACTGGCCGGGCTGGCCAATGACCTGAATGTGTCGTTACGCCAGTTTCAGTTATAAGTTCCGGCGCGCGACTGCGGGAGTGATTTTGTCGGCTCTGCCTGGGTCAAGTGTTGCGTACGATGTATCGCGAATTTTGTGGGAGTTGATTTATCCAAGAAGAAGTCTGCACGATCATGACTTTTTCGCGGATAAATCCCTATCTGCAACACCTGACGCAGACAGAGCCAATGAATTCAGTCCCACCCTGCCTGGCGTTTGCGCAACAGCGGCATTAAAAGCGAAACACATTCATCCAATCGGCTTGATCGAGACCACTTCGAAATATTTATACTTCTTCTTTTTCGCCTCGTTCTTGGCGTCCAGTTCGGCGGTCAGGGTGCTAAGGGTGTTGGCGTCGTAGACAAAGACTTCCAACTCGCCCTCGAATTCTTTGGTGACATTCATCGTCACGCGTAACTTCGGGGACAGCGGTTTTGCGCGGGGTTTGCTGGTGGCGTTGGACTTTGCTGGCGGGATAATAACTATTTCAGGTTCAGGGGCCGGCGGTTTGGGGGCCGGTGGGGTCGAGGAGCCGAACAGCGCCTGGCGCATCTCTTCCTCAGTCAGTCCTGTACTCATTGCGATTTTCTCGTTGCCGTTGGTGAAAGACGGGAATATTCAACAGTCGGCGCTCATATTACAAGGCCCGGTGCAATTATTGTAAAAAGTCCCCGGACTGTCCGCCCTGTTTAGCGGCATTCACATGCTGTTTTGGCAGCGGATCCGATTGACAATCCCTAGCCGAACATCGACCGCGGCTTCAAATATCAGCAGCAAGCGATCCAGTTCGGCATCCACACAGTTACCCGACAGCCGCAGCGCATGGACCAGTATGGCGGAGGAAATCCCGGCTTCCACCACCTCCAGAGTCCCGCCTGCACAGTGGATCCGTTCCAACGCATTCGAAGCCGCCACAGCGACATCAGCAGACAGAAACCGCACTTGCTCGGAATTCGTCATCACGGCACCTCGTTGAATTGCCATATACGGATATACCGTCCATGGACTCAAAACCGATAACCCCGGCAGGAGACAGCGACGTACAGACTGCCGGGGGAGCTCTCGCACTCATTGTCAATGAGTCTTGCGCAACGTAATGATTCAATAAATTAATAGCCCATGGCGTGGGTGGCCATCCAAGCAACAGGCCATCCAGCCCCCATCTCACGGAAAAATGTGACCGATCTGGCAATCCACGGAACTTATGGCACGACAAAATCCAAACAATCATTCTCCAAAAGAGAATAAATCCATCTTAATTATTCAGTTTTAATGACATCCTCGCCAACGTTAGTCTGGTTCCACCCCACTCCCAGAGAATTGGTGCCATGACTACGATCACGCCCCACACTCACGCGATTTCAATTAATCCGGCGACGGGTGAACAGGTCGCACATTACCCCTTCGAATCCGCCGCCGACCTGGATGCCGCTCTGGGCCGCGCTGCCAAGGGTTTTGCCACCTGGAGACGCACGCCGGTCGAACAACGGGCTCAGGCTCTGATTGCCTTGGCAAAAACGCTTCGCGCAGCCGCCGGGCCGATGGCGCAGATGATTACCGTGGAAATGGGCAAGCCGATTGCCCAGGCCGAAGGTGAAATCGAGAAGTGCGCCAATCTGTGTGAGTGGTACGCCGCCCAGGGCCCGGCCATGCTCAGCGCCGAAGCCACTGAAGTTCCCGATAACAAGGCACGCATCGAGTACCGTCCCCTGGGCGCAATACTGGCGATCATGCCGTGGAACTTTCCGATCTGGCAGGTGCTGCGCGGCGCCGTTCCAGCCCTGATAGGCGGTAACACCTATGTGCTCAAACACGCGCCAAATGTCATGGGCAGCGCCTATCTGCTGCTCAAGGCATTCCAGGATGCCGGCTTCCCTGCCGGGGTTTTCGAAGTCATTAATGTCACGCCCGACGGTGTTTCTGCGGCCATCAAGGATGACCGTATCGCGGCCGTCACTGTCACCGGCAGCGTGCGTGCGGGTTCGGCCATCGGTGCCCAGGCCGGTGCCGCGCTGAAGAAATGTGTACTGGAACTGGGTGGCTCCGACCCGTTTATCGTGCTCGACGATGCCGATATTGATGAAGCGGTCAATGCTGCGGTCATCGGTCGCTACCAGAATACCGGCCAGGTCTGCGCCTCTTCGAAGCGCATCATCGTCGAACAAGGCGTGGTCGAGACCTTTACCCGCAAATTCGTCGAAGCCACTCGCAAACTGGCCGTGGGCGATCCATTGCAACGTGAAACCTATATCGGCCCTATGGCCCGCTTCGATCTGCGCGATGAACTCGACCAGCAAGTGCAAAACACCCTGGAGCAAGGCGCGACCCTTCTGCTGGGCGGCGGCAAAACGTCAGGTAACGGCAATTTCTACGATGTCACGGTGCTGGGGGATGTCACCGACCAAATGACCTCGTTCCGCCAGGAGCTGTTCGGCCCGGTAGCGTCGATCATCACCGCCCGTGACGCACGCCACGCCCTGGAACTGGCCAATGACAGCGAGTTCGGCCTGGCCTCAACCATTTACACCCGCAACGTCGCCCTGGCCGAAGAGCTGGCGGCCGAAATGGAAGCTGGCGGCGTATTTATCAACGGTTACTTCGCCAGCGACCCTCGCGTCACCTTCGGCGGCGTGAAGAAAAGCGGTTTCGGTCGCGAGTTGTCGCACTTCGGCGTGCGCGAGTTCTGCAATGCTCAGACGGTGTGGCTGGATCGTAGGTAAATCAGGCCGATAAACGAAAGGCCCGGTGTATATATAGTGCCCCGGGCTTGTTGACTTCAACGGGGGTGGATTCCAATTCCATCACCGCATTTCATCCCTTCAGGCAAACAGGTTTGCACTGCGAAAAATCCTCGGCACCCCTGCCACATGACGCGGTCAATCCAGTAACGAACTGCGGACTGCGTGCCATGCCTGACTCAATCACCCCCATCGAATTACCCCCTGACCTGCACTACGTCGAAGACACCCAGGCCGGATTCAGCCGCAAGATTTTGCGCGGCAAATTCGTCTACTTCGATACTGACGGCCAACGCATTCGTGATACCGATGAGATTCAGCGGATCAACGCTCTGGTCATCCCGCCCGCCTACACCGATGTGTGGATCTGTCCTGACCCACGCGGCCACTTGCAAGCCACCGGCCGCGACGCCCGTGGCCGCAAGCAGTACCGATATCATCCACGCTGGCGCGAGATCCGCGATCAGAACAAGTACTCGCGCATGATCGAGTTCGGCCTGGCCCTGCCCAAGGTTCGCAAACAGATTGAAGCGCAACTGGCCGAGCCGGGGATGGGTCGCAACAAGGTCATGGCCACAGTGGTGTCATTGCTCGATGCCACGTTGATCCGCATCGGCAATAGCCAGTACGCCCGGGACAACCGCTCCTACGGTCTGACCACACTACGCAACAAGCACGTCGAGGTACACGGCGCCGATATCCTCTTTCAATTCCGCGGCAAGAGCGGCGTCGAGCATCAGGTCAGCATCACCGACCGACGCCTGGCCCGGGTGATCAAGCGCTGCATGGAATTGCCCGGCCAGAACCTGTTCCAGTACCTGGATGACCAGGGTGCGCGGCATACCGTCAGCTCGGCGGATATCAACGCCTACCTGCATGAGCTGACCGGTGCCGACTTCACAGCCAAGGATTATCGCACCTGGGCCGGCAGCGCCCTGGCCCTGGCGACCTTGCGCAAGCTGGAGTGGGAGCCGGAGGCTGATGCGAAAAAACACATCGTCGAAATGGTCAAGGCAGTCGCCCGACAGTTGGGCAATACGCCAGCAATCTGCCGCAAATGCTACATCCACCCCGCCGTGCTCGAAGGTTTTCTGCAAGGTCAACTGGCCAGGCTGCCACGCACTCGTCAGCGCAAGGGCCTGCGCCTGGAGGAAGTGGCACTGGCGATGTTTCTGCAGAGTCTTACAGATACTTCAACCACGCCAGATCCCGACGCCGTGCCTTGACCCCGACTCCACTCGATATTGAGACGCGACGCAGGGTAACGGGGACGTAGAAATTGTCCGGCAGACCGCTAACGATGATTGGCGCGCTGTCGCTACGGACGATGACCGGGACATGTCTGAAGGTTTGCTGCAGCGCATGAGAGGCGTCCAACAGCGATGGCGGGTCAGACGCCATTGATCCCCTTATTGGTGGACCTCTAGTGTCCGGTCTCGCAAATAAGCTGTTCAGTCTGGACGGCGCCTGATTTCGCCAGGCTGCGTTGCCTGACAAAACCAGCCACTCGACCAGAGTGAACGTATTTGCAAGACAGGACGCTAGCTACTGGAGTCACATCCTGTTAATAATTCAGTCACTTTCTGCTGCCACCCTCCTTGCCAATTAGCCAGATTGTGCTAGCAACTTGTTAATTGCGTCCTACTCGCAGTCCGCAAGCGATACATCACTAAAACCTATGCCACACCGTATCCGAGCACTGTGCTCAACTTATTTCCTGTTCTTGCGATCTACGAAATTGCCACTATCCTGAACGGATGCTGTTGGAAAGTGGAATGGCGCTGTACATACTAAAATGATCGGGTTTATAAAGCTCGACATGGCTAACAGCCAGATCTACAGCGAGCTAGCACAGGATTATGACAACTGGACGTCACGCGTGAATTTGCCTAAAAACAACGATATAGCGTTAAAAAAACGAACCAACATGAAAAACCAACAGGTTATGAACGCAATTTTCATTATTGGTCTCGTACTCTTCGAAGCAGTGTAAATCCTTGAGTCTTGACATTCGCCAGCAGCCTGCCGAAATGAACACAGTAAAATGAACTGTTTGTTTATTCATGGCCGGTACCGAGGAATTGGCTCGCCCGCATTTTGTGCGCACTTGAATATTTAGTAGCGGTCAGACCGACCCAGGTTTGCCCGCAGGTGTTTGTCTGCCAGAGGATACTTATGAGTCAGCGCTTCCTTCCCTTTTCTCGCCCGGACATCGGCGATGAAGAGATCGCGGCCGTGAGCCGGGTGCTGCGCTCCGGCTGGATCACCACCGGACCGGAATGCCAGAAGCTGGAGCAGCAATTTGCCGAGCGTACCGGCGCTGCCCATGCCATTGCCCTGTCCTCGGCCACTGGTGCGATGCATGTCACCCTGCTGGCCCTTGGCATCGGCCCAGGCGATGAAGTGATCACCCCGTCCCAGACCTGGGTCTCCACCGCCAACATGATCTGCCTGCTCGGCGCCACACCGGTATTCGTCGATGTAGACCGGCATACCCTGATGAGCGATATCGAGTCCATCGAACAAGCCATCACCCCGCGCACCAAGGCGATCATTCCGGTGCATTACGCCGGGGCCGCGTTCGATCTTGATCCGCTTTACGCTCTGGCCGAACGTCATGGCATCCGCGTCATCGAGGACGCCGCCCACGCTGCCGGAACCCTTTACAAAGGCCGTCCGGTGGGCGCCCACGGCACGGCAATCTTCTCCTTCCACGCCATCAAGAACATGACCTGTGCCGAAGGTGCCATGTTCGTCAGCGACGACGAGCAACTGGCCAATCGCGTGCGCATGCTCAAGTTCCACGGCCTGGGTGTGGATGCCTATGACCGCATGACCCACGGCCGCAAGCCGCAGGCCCAGGTGATCGAACCGGGCTTCAAGTACAACCTGGCCGACATGAATGCCGCCATCGCCCTGGTACAACTGGAGCGCCTGGAAGCCATCAATGCCAAGCGCCAGTTACTCGCCGAGCACTACCTCAAGCGCCTGGCCAGCTCACCTGTACTGCCTCTGGCCCAGCCGCACTACGACCAGCACCATGCCTGGCACCTGTTCATCCTGCGTATTGACCCCGAACGCTGCGGCCTGGACCGAGACGCCTTCATGAAGGCCCTGCAGGAACAGGATATCGGCAGCGGCATTCACTTCATCGCCACCCACCTGCACACCTGGTACCGCCAACGCTATCCCGACGTATACCTGCCGAACACGGAATGGAACTCATCACGCATATGTTCGATTCCGCTGTTCCCGGAGATGTCCCTCGACGATGTCGAGCGCGTCGTCAGTGCCATTGAATCGATAGTGGAATAACGCCTGTGAGACCTTATCCGATCAACCGCGTATCCGTCGTCATACCGGTCTACAACGAACATGAAAGCCTTCCGGAACTGCTGCGCCGTACCGAGGCAGCCTGCGCACAGCTGGACCACGCCTACGAAATCGTACTGGTCGACGATGGCAGCCGTGATGATTCCGCCGACATCCTGCAAGACGCCGCCTCCCGCGAAGGCAGCCCGTTCGTGGCCGTGATCCTCAATCGCAACTACGGCCAGCACGCGGCGATCATGGCCGGTTTCGAGCAGTGTACGGGCGACGTCGTGATCACCCTGGATGCTGATCTGCAGAACCCGCCCGAAGAAATCCCGCGCCTGGTCAAGTGTGCCGAGCAGGGCTACGACGTGGTCGGCACCGTACGCAACAACCGTCAGGACTCTGCCTGGCGCCGCTGGCCGTCGCGCCTGATCAACCTGGCCGTGCAACGTTCCACCGGGGTCGCCATGAGCGACTACGGCTGCATGCTGCGTGCCTATCGCCGAACCATCGTCGACGCGATGCTGGCCTGCCGCGAACGCAGCACTTTCATCCCGATCCTGGCCAACAGTTTTGCCCGCCACACCACCGAGGTGCTGGTCGAGCACGCCGAGCGCGAGCACGGCGACTCCAAATACAGCCCGATGCGCCTGATCAATCTGATGTTCGATCTGATCACCTGCATGACCACTACGCCCCTGCGCCTGCTGAGCATCATTGGTTTCAGCATGGCCCTGCTCGGCGGCCTGTTCGCTCTGGCATTGATCGTTCTGCGCCTGATCTTCGGCGCGCCCTGGGCGGGTAACGGCAGCTTCGTATTGTTCGCCGTGCTGTTCGTCTTCACCGGCGGCCAGTTCATCGGCATGGGCCTGCTGGGCGAATACCTGGGCCGCATGTACAGCGATGTGCGCGCCCGTCCGCGTTTCTTCATCGAAAAAGTCGTACGCAGCGTCCCTCCCACGCCTTCGACCACCACCATCGAATCGTCGACTCTCCATTCTTCTTTGAGCAAGGTTGCACCATGAGCCTGAAAGCTGTTGTCTTCGCCTATCACGATATCGGTTGCGTCGGTATCCAGTCTCTGCTGGATGCCGGTTATGAGATCAGCGCGGTATTCACCCATGCCGATGACCCGAAGGAGAAGACCTTCTTCGCCTCTGTCGCCCAGCTCTGCGCCCGTCACGACATCCCCGTGCACGCTCCGGAAGACGTGAACCACCCGCTGTGGATCGAGCGCGTGGGCAAGCTGGCACCTGACTTCATCTTTTCCTTCTACTATCGCCACCTGCTCAGCGACACCCTGCTGGCCCAGGCAAAAAATGGCGGCTTCAACCTGCACGGCTCGTTGCTGCCACGCTATCGCGGCCGGGCCCCGGCCAACTGGGTGCTGGTCAACGGCGAAACTGAAACCGGCGTTACCCTGCACAAGATGGTCAAGCGCGCCGATGCGGGCGACATCCTGGCTCAGCAACGGGTCAGCATCGATATCAGCGACGACGCCCTGAGCCTGCACGGCAAACTGCGTCAGGCGGCCGCTGAACTGCTGTCGGAAACCCTGCCTGTGCTGGGTCGTGGACAACTCAACGGCACGGCGCAGGACGAGTCCCTGGCCAGCTACTTCGGCCGCCGCACACCGGCCGATGGCCGCATGGACTGGCACCTGCCCGCCACCACCCTGCATAACCTTGTGCGAGCTGTTACCCAGCCCTACCCCGGTGCGTTCTATCTGGCGGGCGAGCACAAACTGGTCGTCTGGAGCGCCAAGGTCCAGAGCGGCAACGAAGGCCTGGCCCCCGGCACCGTGATCAGTTGCGACCCATTGCGTGTCGCCTGCGGCGAAGGCTCGCTGATCATCAGCGCCGGTCAGCGTGGTGACGATGGTCTGTACCTCAGTGGCCCGCAACTGGCCCGTGAGTTCGGTCTGGTGGCAGGCTCACGGTTGGTCAGCAACGACAGCGTCAAACCGGTGCGTCGCACTCGTGTGCTGATCCTCGGCGTCAACGGTTTTATCGGCAACCACCTGTCCGAGCGCCTGCTGCGGGACGACCGCTACGAAGTCTACGGCATGGATATCGGCTGCGACGCCATCGAGCGCCTGCGCAGCAATGCAAACTTCCACTTCATTGAAGGCGATATCAGCATCCATACCGAGTGGATCGAGTATCACATCAAGAAGTGCGACGTGATTCTGCCCCTGGTTGCCATCGCCACGCCGATCGAATACACCCGCAATCCATTGCGCGTATTCGAACTGGATTTCGAAGAAAACCTGAAAATCGTCCGCTACTGCGTCAAGTACAACAAGCGGGTGATTTTCCCGTCGACCTCGGAAGTCTATGGCATGTGCCAGGACCCAAGCTTTGACGAGGACACCTCTAACCTGGTGGTCGGCCCGATCAACAAGCAGCGCTGGATCTACTCGGTATCCAAACAACTGCTTGACCGGGTCATCTGGGCCTACGGCCAGAAAGGCCTGAAGTTCACCCTGTTCCGTCCGTTCAACTGGATGGGGCCGCGCCTGGACCGCCTCGACTCGGCGCGTATTGGCAGTTCGCGGGCCATTACCCAATTGATCCTGCACCTGGTGGAAGGCACGCCGATTCGTCTGGTCGACGGGGGGGCACAAAAACGCTGCTTCACCGACGTCGTCGACGGCATCGAGGCACTGGCCCGGATCATTGAAAACCGTGGCGATGCCTGCAACGGCCAGATCATCAATATCGGCAACCCGGACAACGAAGCCAGCATCCGCCAACTGGGCGAAGAGCTGCTGCGGCAGTTCGAGGCTCATCCACTGCGCAGTAACTTCCCACCGTTTGCCGGTTTCCGCGAAGTCGAAAGCCAGTCTTTCTATGGCAAAGGCTACCAGGACGTCAGCCACCGCAAGCCAAGCATCGACAACGCCCGTCGTCTGATCGACTGGAAGCCGGGCATCGAACTGAGCGAAACCATCGGCAAGACACTGGACTTTTTCCTGCGTGAAGCCATGGCCGAAAAAGCGGAAAAGCGTTGATGCAAGCGGGTTTGCGAATTGATGTCGACACCTACCGCGGCACGCGCGACGGGGTGCCGCAGCTGTTGGAGATACTGGCTGAAGCACAGATCAAGGCGACGTTTTTCTTCAGCGTGGGTCCGGACAACATGGGGCGCCATTTATGGCGCCTGATCCGCCCGCAGTTTTTCTGGAAGATGCTTCGTTCCAAAGCTGCCAGCCTGTATGGCTGGGACATTCTGCTGGCCGGTACCGCCTGGCCGGGCAAGCCGATCGGCAAGGACTTCGGCCATCTGATGCGCCAGGCCCGGGACGCCGGCCATGAGGTCGGCCTGCATGCCTGGGATCACCACGGCTGGCAGGCCAACGCCGGACGCTGGAGCGAGGAACAACTGACCGAACAGATGCGCCAGGGCCTGGACTGCCTCAGCGCTATCCTCGGTGAGCCCGTGACCTGCTCCGCTGCCGCCGGTTGGCGCGCCGACGAACATGTGGTGCAGGCCAAACAAGGTTTCAACCTGCGCTACAACAGTGACTGCCGGGGCACCAGCCTGTTTCGTCCGACCCTGCGCAACGGGCGCCCGGGCACTGTGCAGGTCCCGGTCGATCTGCCCACTTACGATGAAGTCGTCGGCGCCGATCTGGCCAGCCGTGACTTCAATCGTTTCATTCTGGAGCGCTTCAAGCCCGATGGCCTGAACGTCTACACCGTCCACGCGGAAGTGGAAGGCATTCTGCTGGCCGATGACTTTCGGCAACTGCTGGCCCAGGCCCGCGAGCGCAATATTCATTTCTGTCCCCTGGGCGAACTGTTGCCCGAGGATCTAGACAGTCTACCGACAGCCCGCCTGAGCCGTGGCACCCTCAGTGGTCGTGAAGGCTGGCTGGGAGTGCAACAAGCATGACCACCCGAAACTGGTACATCCCCTTACTGCTGCTGGCCTTCGTGCTCGCCTATCTGTTGCCACTGGCCAGCCACGGCCTGTGGATTCCGGACGAAACCCGCTACGCCCAGATCAGCCAGGAAATGCTCCATAGCGGTAACTGGGCAGCACCGCACTTCATGGGCCTGCGTTACTTTGAAAAACCGGCCGCCGGCTACTGGCTGATCTCCTTGGGCCAGGCACTGTTCGGTGAGAATCTGTTCGGCGTGCGCATCGCCTCGGCCCTGAGCACCGGTCTCAGTGTATTGATCGCCTGGTTGCTGGCCCGACATCTATGGAACGACCCGCGCAAAAGCTTCGCCTGCGCCCTGATCTACATGAGCTTCGGCCTGATCGCCGGGCAAGCCGGCTACGCCAATCTCGATCCGCAGTTCAGCCTGTGGGTCAACCTTAGCCTGCTGGCCTTCTGGCTGGCCCAGGGCAGCACGGGCAACCGGCGATTGGGTTACTGGGCGCTGCTCGGCGTTGCCTGCGGCATGGGCTTCATGACCAAGGGCTTCTTGGCCTGGCTGTTCCCGGTGCTGATTGCCCTGCCCTACATGGCCTGGCAGCGACGCCTGGGTGAACTGCTCAAGTACGGTCCTCTGGCCGTGACAGTCGCCATTGCCGTCTGCCTGCCCTGGGTTTTGGTTGTGCATGGCAGGGAACCGGACTACTGGCGGTTCTTCTTCTGGCATGAACATATCCGCCGTTTTGCCGCCGAAGACGCTCAGCACGCTCAGCCGATCTGGTTCTACCTGCCGATCCTGGTGGTCTCGAGCCTGCCTTGGGCAGCACTTCTGCCCGCCACGATAAAACAGAGCTGGCAGGATAAACGCCTGGCGTCTGTCGGCTTCCTGCTGCTTTGGGTGCTGCTGCCCCTGGCGTTCCTGAGCCTGAGCCGGGGCAAGCTGCCTACCTACATCATGCCGTGCCTGGTCCCCCTGGCCCTGCTCATGGGCCATACGGTGGTCAACCTGTTACAGCATCAGCGCCTGGGAGCACTGCGCCTGAACGGGTTGCTCAATGCCCTGCTGGGCGCGATTGGCCTGGTTGCACTGACTTGGCTGCAATTCAAGCAACCGGTTTATAACCAGGAGCCTGTCGCCAAGCTGCTGCTGATCATCGTGTTGACGGGCTGGGTCTTGACGAACCTGTTCCAGGCCCTGCGTCCGGCCCGTGGCTGGGCCAGCCCGGCCCTGGGTATCGGCCTGCTGGTGGCGCTGCTGCCTAATGCCCTGCCCAAGGCCACGGTCCTGAGCAAAACCCCGCAGCTCTTCATTCAACAACACGAACAGGAACTGGCGACCAGTACCAGTCTGCTGTCCAACGACCTGGGCGCGGCCTCGTCTCTGGCCTGGACTCTCAAGCGCAACGACGTGGTCTTCTATAACACCGTAGGCGAGTTGGAGTATGGGCTTGACTACCCTGAAGGCGAGGCCCGCAAGGTCGATCTCAACACGGTCCAGACCTGGATGGATCAGGCTCGGCGCAAGGGCTCCGTCGGCGTGGTCATCCGTGGCGATGGCGATGCCGAAAAACAGGAAATCGATCTGCTGCCAAAAGACGGCAAGCGCTTTGCCCAGGGCAACATGCTGATTCTCCTGTTCGAGAAAACCGCACCATGAGCCTGGTATTGCTGTTGACCGCCTGCCTGCTCACCTGCCTTGGGCAGATTGCGCAAAAGCTGGCAGTGGAACAATGGCGCAGTGGTTTTCCTGGTATAGCCAGGGCAATGACAAACACCTGGCTGTGGTTGGCCTTGTTGTGTCTGGGCCTGGGTCTGCTGGTCTGGCTGCTGGTCCTTCAGCGGCTTGAGGTCAGCATCGCCTATCCGATGCTGAGCCTGAACTTCGTGCTGATTACCCTGACCAGCCGCTACCTGTTCAAGGAAAAGGTCGACGCCCGGCACTGGCTGGGCATCGCCCTGATTCTCATTGGCGTCGTGCTGCTGGGGCGCCAGGCATGAGCCGCACGTCAGGCATTGCCCTGGCCATGAGCAGCGTCGTGCTGGTCAGCGCCGCTCAACTTGGCATGCGCTGGAGCATGTTGCGCCTGCCCACGCCTGAACAGTGGCCCGAAGCCTTGAGCCAGGGTCTGTTGCAGGTCGCGCCACTGGTAGTAGTCGCCATTGCCATCCTCGCCTATGCCCTGTCCATGCTGTGCTGGTTGCTGGCCCTGCGCGAGCTGCCCCTGAGCCGCGCCTATTCACTGTTGAGCCTCAGTTACGCGCTGGTCTACCTGATCGCCGCGTGCCTGCCATTTTTCCATGAAGCGTTCAGCGTCTCCCGGACGCTGGGCGTCAGCCTGATCGTCGCTGGCGTACTGACGATCAATTTTCGCCGCACTCCTCGTAATGAAACCCAGGATCTAACCCCATGAAAATCAGTGTCTTCGGTAGCGGATATGTAGGTCTGGTGCAGGCCACAGTGTTGGCTGAGGTCGGCCATGACGTGATCTGTATGGACATCGACCAGGCCAAGGTTGAGCAACTGCGCCAAGGCCAGGTCAGCATCTTCGAACCTGGGCTGGCCAGTCTGGTGAAGGAGAACCTGGAAAAAAACCGCCTGCGCTTCACCTGTGAAGAAAAGCTCGCGGTAGAACATGGCGAAGTGTTGTTCATCGCCGTAGGCACTCCGCCCCAGGAAGATGGCTCAGCGGACCTGAGCGGCTTCTTCGCCGTCGGTGAAGCTATCGCCCGTCACCGTGTCGAGCCGGTGATTGTAGTGGAAAAGTCGACGGTACCGGTCGGCAGCGGTGACGCCTTGGTTAACTGCATTGAGAAAGCGTTGCGCCAAGGCAGCAGGATTCTGCAATTCGATGTGGTATCCAACCCCGAATTCCTCAAGGAAGGCTCTGCCGTCAATGATTGTCGTCGCCCGGACCGCATCGTCATCGGCTGTGAAAATGATGAAGTGCAAAAGGTCATGCGCGAGCTATATGCCCCGTTCAACCGCAACCACGACCGCATCATGTTCATGGACCGACGCAGTGCCGAGCTGACCAAATACGCCGCCAACTGCATGCTGGCGACCAAGATCAGCTTTATCAACCAGATCGCCGAACTGGCCGAACACCTGGGCGCCGATATCGAATCCGTGCGCCTGGGCATCGGCGCCGACTCGCGTATCGGCTATGACTTCATCTATCCCGGCTGCGGCTACGGCGGCTCATGCTTCGGCAAGGACATTCGCGCCCTGATCCACAGCGCCACTGAAGCCCACTGCTCCAACGACCTGTTGCGCGCGGTAGAAAACATTAATGAGCGCCAGAAGAACAAGCTATTCGATCGGGTCAATGCCTTCTACAAGGGCGATCTGCGCGGCAAGACCTTCGCTATCTGGGGCCTGGCCTTCAAGCCAAACACCGACGACATGCGCGACGCCCCGAGTCGGGTACTGATGGAAGCACTGTGGGCGGCTGGCGCCAGCATTCGCGCCTTTGACCCGGAAGCCATGCAGGAGACTCAGCGTCTCTATGGTAACCATCCGGACCTGATGCTGATGGGCACCCCGGAGTCTGCCCTCAATGGCGCCGATGCGTTGATCGTCTGCACCGAGTGGCAGCAGTTCAAAGCGCCGGACTTCGACCTGATTCAGCAACGCCTCAGCGCTCCGGTGATCTTCGATGGCCGTAACCTCTACGACACCGAGCGCCTGTCCGCCAATGGCTTCCACTACTTCCCGATCGGCCGTGGCGAATCGTGCAGCCTGCCGATTCCGCAGCATCAGTGGGTCGCCGCGTAATACAGGTGGCAAGCCAGGAGAGCAAACGGGGTCGCGAGGCGTTATACCCGACGTACCGCGTCCCCCTGCTTACCAAGGCGATGGCTCCTACCTGACCGGCCCATTCACCTTCAGCAACACATAGTCTTCCTTATCGAATCGCCCGTGCAGCAACACCGGCGAGTCAGCCATCCGAGTGCCCTGCAAGGCCATGTAACTGGCGTTGCTCATCATCACATAGGCCGGCTCGGTCACCGCCGCCAACTGCTGTGGCGTCTGGGTGAACTGCGGCTGCAGGTCATGATCCAGGTTGACCATGAACTTGATCGCCTTGGCGTCCTTGCCCATGACATGCAGGACCAGGGGCAGCGGGTCCTTCTGCATGACCTGGTCCGCCTCCAGGCTAAAGCTGCGAGTGTCATACAGATTGCGCTCGACCGGTTCGAACACCCAGATGTAACTCGACCACACCGCCAGCACTGCACACGCCGCCAGACTGTAGACTCGCAGCCGTGGCCTGAACAGCGAAGCCAGGGCAAGAATCTGCAACAACCCGAGGAAAACCAGCACGCCGCCGATGCTGGTCAACTGCTCGGGAAAGCGCTGGCGAGCCACCAGCAGCAAACCGATGAACAGCCCCGGTAGCACACAGAGAATGGCCATGACCAGAGCCCGCAGCCCGACCAGCCACCGGTTGCCGACCGCCTGGAAAGGATACGCCGCGATGATCGCGGCCATGGGCACCATCGGCAGCATGTAGCGGGCTTTCTTGGCCTGGGGCACCGACAGGCCGACCATGACGATCAGCCCCGCCGCCAGACAGGCCCACACCAGGCGCAACTCCGGCCCCTGATGGCGCCAGCGGCTCAACACGAGCGTCAACAGCACGACAATGGCCAAGGGGTAGGCAATGGCAAAGTTGCCCAGGGAACTGGTGAAGTAATAGGTCGGGCTGCTTGTCCCTTCGCTGCCATCCATCCGCGAAGTGAACTGCATGCGCACCACTTCAGCGACGAAATCGCCGCCGCCACTGACCTTGGCCAGCAGCAGCAACAACGCGATGCAGGCTGCCAGTAGCACGGTTGCGACGACCCCGAAAATAAACATGCGCCGCCACTGTCCGTTGAGCATGTAATAGCTGCACAGGATCCCCGTCGGCACAACCAGTCCTATCGGTCCGCGAATGGCAAAGCCCAGCACCAGCAGAACAAAGATCCAGGGCAGGCGCCGGGATTTACCGAAATGATCGGCGGCGTAGCCCAGGTAGAACACGGCAAAGGCAACAGTGGCGAGCATCTGGTCCAGGGAAACGGCACGCGTCTCGCTGATAAAGGTGGTGCTGAGCATCAGCAGGGTGATGCTGAGCAACGCCCACTGTCGCGAGTACGGCGCCAGCAGGCGGTACATCAGCATGACCAGCAAGGCCGAGGAGATGGCCGTGGGCAACCAGGCCGTCAGGCTGGTCACCCGTCCCAGCGGCAACGAGAACAGATAGATAAGGAAGGTCGAAGTGGAACTGTAATCCGCGTAGGGCTCGCCATAGGTGGTCGGAAAAAAGCCGGGACCGTGGCGAAGCATTTCCTGGGCAAACAGGACAAAACGTGAATCGAAGCCGATGGCCGCCTGATGCGGATCACCGACAATAAACACGATCAATGCCAGCACACCGACCAATATGGCATGCAGATGAATATCAGGGGCAGACAGAACAGAGTTCCGACCAGATGCGAAGAATGACACTGCACACTTTCCTTATTCTCAATGAATCACCTGTTCCTCCCGGCGCTGTCGAAAGAACCGGACGGTAGACAGGGTTTTACCTGCTTGTTCGGTTCAATGCACATAAATTAATCAATGGACCCGTTGCACCGTTAATAAATGCCAACCTGCCCTTCACCGTTTGCGCAAAACATACACCCGCCACATGGCATACAGCGGAATGAAATCCAGACGGGCCTGGATATCGAACCCGGCCTGAGTGAACTCGGCCTCGACGGTCGCCTCGGGCAGAACAAAACGGTTCTGATAGCCATGTACCTTGTTTTGCTCCAGGCGTTTCCTCTCCTGTTGCTTGCGTCGCCAGGACTTGAAGTTGCCATCGACCCATAAGGATATGATCACCGTCTCGCGGGTCACGCGATGGAACTCTGCCAGCAGCGCCTTGCGGTGCTCGGCTTCACCGATATGGTGCAGCAGGCGCATGCAGAAAATGGTGTCGACCGAATTGTCCGACAGACCGGTATCAAACGCCGACATCTGCCTCAACTCGATACGCTCAACGATCTCCATCGACTGACCACTGGCGGCCGTACGCAGCATGCTTTCCGAATTATCGGCGGCCATGATCACGCGGTTTTTCTTTTCCGCCAGCACCGGCCAGAAGCGCCCGGCCCCGCAGGGCAGGTCCAGAACCAGTCCAGGATCACCGGCTATTTCCAGCGCCTTGCGGGCCAGTTGCATATCCCGCCAGTTGGACAGTCGACGTGAAAGACCATTACGGTGTTTGTGCAAGTATTGTTGTGCGTGTTCGTCGTTATACTTTTCGGAAAACTTGAGTTTGATCTGAGTCATGGCAAGTTGCCTCCTTGAGCGTGCAATGCACTCTAATCGATATGACGTAAACAATAAGTTGTGCACATGTGAAAATTTCATCAACTTCAAAAAATCAATGTAATGATTAACTTACACATCGACGAACGGCCATATAAATATGTAACAAGATATATATCCAGTTAAACTTGTCGCACACTTCCCCTCCTATAACAGCGACAAAAACGTGTCCGTATCACTACAGATCGAACTGGATGCGTTTTCTCTAGAAAATCTCGCCGCGTCCGCGACGTCGTGCTGTCGCGCGGCACTCCCTGGCGGGGAAGCAGGACTGGACCCTGTAGCGAGTTCCCGTGTTTCAGCAGGTCAGGCGTTGTCCGATAAGAGCAGCTCCAGCCGCAGGCGCCCTTGCGGCTAAGGCCGCTCCTGCGCAGACATAGTTACATCGGTCGCGCTACAGCCCCACCGTAAAGCAGCAGCCGTGAGGTTCGCGAGTGGTCAGGGAAACCGTCCAGCGCTGGTTGTCGCAAATCCGCTGTACCAGTGACAAGCCCAGACCGAGCCCTTCGCCGCGCTGCTCATCGCCGCGAACAAAGGGCTGGAACATGGCCTGCTGTTTCTCCAGGGGAATACCGATACCACTGTCCTCGACCGTAAAACCGTGCTCGCTGAGCGTCAGGCGAATGAAGCCTGTGTCAGTGTAGTGCCAGGCATTACGCAGCAAGTTGCCCATCACCGACTGCAACAGAGTCGGGTTGTACAACCCGGTCGCCGACGCACAAGGCACATAGATAAGCTGCAGGCCCTTTTCCTCAATGGGTTGGCGCCAGGTTTCCAGCAACTCGTCGGCGACCTGACTCAGACTTTGCAGGCAGCCAGACCGTGGTGCCTGGACCTCCGTGCGGGCCAGCAACAGAAAGGTCTCGACCAGCTGCCGCATGCCCAGGGTCGCCCGACTGACGCGGCTGACCTGGGTCCGCGAACGCGAATCCAGGCCCGGGTGTTCCAAAAGCAGCTCGCAGGAACTGGCCAGGACCATCAAAGGCGTGCGCAGCTCGTGGCTGACGTCGCTGGTAAAGAGTTTCTCCCGCTGCAGGGCCGCACGCAGACGCCCAAGGGTCTGGTCGAAGGACAACGCCAATTCACCGACCTCGTCCTTGGCATAATCCTCGGCCAGCCTGGGGGCCACTTCGAGGATCTGGTCGCGATGGCGGACCTGCCTGGCCAGACGTATGACCGGCGCCATGACCCGCGAAGCCAGCAGCCTTCCCAGCAGGATTGCCAACAACACGCTGAGGATAAAGCCGATGAACACCACGCCGAACAGGATACGCTCACGCTTGGCGAACTTGCGCTGATCGCGCAGCAGTACATAACGACGATCATCAACCCGTTGCACAATCACGTAATAGCTTTTCTTGCCCCGGTCCAACTCGTGGTAACCAGGCTGCAGATCAACGAGATCATCGCTGAGGGCAAGGTCACCCTGGCCGCCCTCGACATAGAACAACTCTTCTTTTTCCGGGCGATGGCGCCAGGCGTTCATATCATCCTGAGTCAACATGCGCCGCAGATCGCTCCCCAGACTGATGGCAGTCAGGCGCTTCTCGACAATATGCACGGTGACAAAGATGCCGGCCGCGAAGGTCCCTGCCACCAATGCGCTCATCAGGGCAAAAACGATCACGATTCGTTGTTTTAAGCTGTGCTTGATATCCATCGGGGTCCAGACATACCCATACTCATGTAGACGACACCAACACCCAACCTGTCGACGTCAACGGCAGGTGACGATTATCGAATGAGCGATGTCATGGTTTCGTCAAATCCCCGGACTTTTTCAGCTTTGTAACAACTGACACGAATTCGACACGGTTTTGACGTTTTTTTCTCATGCCTGGAATTAGTTTGCTGCGACTTTTAACTGCTAATGATTCGCATTGGCTAAGATATGGCAATTCTCCCTCCCCCCGTCAGGAATCGACACGACATGCCTAGCAAGACTCATTCATTCGTCAATAGCGTGCTGTTCTCCGCCATGCTTCTGGGCACGTCCTGTGTATATGCCGCCGATGATGGCATCGTCGTCTACAACGCCCAGCACGAAAGCCTGACCCAGGCCTGGGTCGACGGCTTCACCAAGGAAACCGGCATCAAGGTTACCCTGCGCAACGGCGATGACAGCGAGATGGCCAACCAGATCGTCCAGGAAGGCAAAGCCTCGCCGGCCGACGTATTCCTGACTGAAAACTCGCCTTCGATGGTGCTGGTGGACAAGGCCGGGTTATTCGCTCCGGTAGCGCCTGCCACCCTGTCCCAGGTCGACGCTCCGTATCGCCCGGCCCATGGCACCTGGGTCGGCATCGCCGCGCGTTCGACCGTACTGGTCTACAACAAGGACAAACTCAAAGAGGCTGAGCTGCCCAAGTCCCTGCTGGACCTTGCCCAGCCAAACTGGAAAGGCCGCTGGGCCGCTTCGCCTGCCGGTGCCGACTTCCAGGCCATCGTCGGCGCCCTGCTCGCTCTCAAGGGTGAAGCCGCCACACTGGAATGGCTCAAAGGCATGAAAACCAATGCCACTGCCTATCGTGGCAATGGCACCGTGCTCAAGGCGGTCAATGCCGGGCAGATCGACAGTGGCGTGATCTTCCATTATTACAGCCTGATCGATCAGTCCAAGACCGGTGAGAACAGCAAGAACACCTCGCTGTACTACTTCAAGCACAAGGATCCGGGCGCTTACATGAGCATCTCCGGCGGCGGCGTGCTGGCCTCCAGCAAACATCCGGAACAGGCCCAGGCGCTGCTGAAATGGATCACCGGCAAACAAGGCCAGGCTATCCTCAAGGATGGCAACTCGTTTGAATACGCCGTTGGCGCAGGTGCCCAGTCCAACAGCAAGCTGGTACCTCTGGAGCAGCTCGATGCTCCGGCACTGGACAGCTCGAAACTGGACAGCAAGAAAGTCGTTGAGCTGATGACCCAGGCAGGACTGTTGTAAGTGCTGCCAGAGTCTACTCAAGCGCTGACGCATACCGCCGCCGGGGAGGCCTTGTACGCCACCCCGGCGGCCTTGCGTGCGCGACGCTCCAATGGCAAGCGCCCGCCCCTGTGGATCAGCAGCAGCGCCATCGGGCTCTCGCTGCTGGCGCTGCTGCCCCTCGGGTTTATCCTGGTCATCGCCTTCCAGACGGGCTGGGCGACGGTCATCGAGCTGGTGTTTCGGCCAAGGGTCGCGGAGCTGCTGTTCAATACCCTTGTATTGGTGCTGCTGACTATCCCGCTGTGCATTGTGCTTGGTGTGGCCATGGCCTGGCTGACCGAACGTACCGAACTGCCGGGACGCCGCATCTGGTCCCTGCTGGCGACCGCGCCGATTGCCGTACCGGCCTTTGTGCACAGTTATGCCTGGGTCAGCCTGACCCCTTCGCTGCATGGTTTGCCTGCGGCGGTGCTGATTTCCGTGCTGGCCTACTTTCCCTTCCTGTATTTACCCATCGCGGCGTCTTTGCGGCGCCTCGATCCGGCCATCGAAGATGTCGGCCAATCCCTGGGCCTGAAGCCCTGGGCGGTGTTCCGTCGCGTGGTACTCCCGCAATTGCGCCTGGCCATCTGTGGCGGCTCGCTGCTGGTCGGTCTGCACTTGCTGGCCGAATACGGCCTGTACGCGATGATTCGCTTTGACACCTTTACCACGGCCATCCTTGATCAGTTTCAGTCGTCCTTCAATGGCCCCGCCGCCAATATGCTGGCCGGGGTCCTCGCACTGTGCTGCCTGTTGTTGCTTAGCCTGGAGTCGATCCTGCGCGGCAAGGCCCGCTATGCCAGGGTCGGCTCCGGCAGCGCTCGTGAACCACGCCTGCAACGACTGACCACGCGGGGCAACAGTCTGGCCCTGCTGCTGCCGATCAGCCTCAGTGCACTGGCGCTGGGCGTGCCGCTGCTGACCCTCGGCAACTGGCTGATCGCTGGCGGCGTGCAAGCCTGGCATGGCGCGAAGATCCTCGACGCCCTGCAGCAGACCTTGGTCCTGGCCAGCTTCGGTGCCCTGCTGACCACCTGTGCAGCGATCCCGGTGGCCTGGCTGTCGGTGCGTTCGCCGGGGCGCCTGCATCGCGTGCTGGAAAGCTGCAATTACATCGCCAGCTCCCTGCCGGGCATTGTCGTCGCCCTGGCGTTGGTGACGATTACCATTCATTTTGCCCGGCCGATCTACCAGACCGCTGTGACCGTGCTGCTGGCCTATCTGCTGATGTTCCTGCCCCGGGCGTTGGTCAGCTTGCGCGCGGGGATCGCCCAGGCACCCGTGGAGCTGGAACATATCGCCCGCAGTCTCGGTCGCTCTCCAGCACAGGCCCTGTGGCGGGTGACCATGAAACTTGCAGCGCCATCGGCAGCTGCCGGGGCGGCCCTGGTGTTCCTTGGTATCACCAATGAACTGACTGCAACCCTATTGCTGTCACCCAGTGGCACCCGCACTCTGGCCACCGGCTTCTGGGCCATGACCTCGGAAGTCGACTATGCTGCCGCAGCGCCCTATGCCTTGATCATGGTGCTGCTGTCGCTGCCGTTGACCGCCCTCCTTTACCATCAATCCAAACGCACGGCAGGCCGATGAACGCCCTGGAACTCCACGCTATCCATAAATCCTTCGGCGGCGTGCCCGCCATCAAGGATGTCAGCCTGAGCATTGCCCCGGGCAGCCGCACCGCTATCGTTGGTCCGTCCGGCTCGGGCAAGACCACCCTGCTGCGCATGATTGCCGGGTTCGAATTCCCCGATTCCGGACGCATCGCCCTGCACGGCCAGTGGCTGGTCAATGAGCAGGGCGAAGTCCCGGCTCATCAGCGCAATATCGGCTATGTCCCCCAGGACGGCGCGCTGTTCCCGCATCTGAACGTGGCCGACAACATTGGCTTCGGCCTGCCCGGCAACAGCGCTGGCAAGCGTCAGCAAGTCGCCGAATTGATCGAACGGGTCGCCCTGGATCCGGCCATGGCCAGCCGCTGGCCTCATGAACTGTCCGGCGGCCAGCAACAGCGCGTGGCCCTGGCCCGGGCCTTGGCCCAGCAGCCGCGCCTGATGTTGCTGGACGAACCGTTCTCGGCGCTTGATACCGGCCTGCGCGCAGCCATGCGCAAAAGCGTGACCAAGGTGCTGGCCGAGGCCGGTATCGCAACGATTCTGGTCACCCATGATCAAGCGGAGGCGCTGTCTTTCGCCGATCAATTGCTGGTCATGCGTCAGGGCCGACTGGTCCAGGCGGGCGCACCGCAGGCGCTGTATCTGAATCCGGTCGATGAAGAGACCGCCGTATTTCTCGGCGATGCCTTGCTATTCACGGCGCTGGCGGATCAGGGCCTGGCTCATTGCGACCTGGGTCAGGTGTCGATCAGCGATGCGCTATGCCAGGGGCAGGTGCGCATCATGCTGCGACCGGAGCAGGTCCTGTTGATTCCGGCGCATGCGGCTACGAGCAACATCCAGGGGCGGGTGACGGATATCGATTTCGGGGGCAACAACTGCCTGGTCACTGTGGAGCTTGATCCGCCACTGTCATCGCGACCGGTCAAGCCGCACTCGATCGTGGTACGCAGCCCAGGCCACGACATTCCCGCAGTGGGCAGCCGGGTCGGTTTTTCCATCCAGGGCCAGGCCCATGTCTTTGCCTGAGTCATGCCGACTCAGGCGGGATCGGCCTCCTTGCCGAACAGGCAGACACAGACGGCCAGAGCCACCACCACAGGCACGATCAGCCCCCACAGGCCGCAAACCAGATAAGCCAGCGCCGCGACGATACAGCCCAGGGCAAAACCCAGCAGGTTGTGCACCACCGGCTTGAGGCGCAGGCGGATGGCGGCACGTTGCTCGGGGTCGCGCTGTTCGAGCAGGGCAAATACATCCACCGCAAGTTGCGTGACATTACCTGTCATCAAGGTAGTGGGCGGCGCGCCTTTCATATGCTGGCGGGACACCGCGTTCTGAATGGCCATGGCCGCAACACCGGTCATGCCGGTGAGCAACGCCAGGCTGCTGTCGCTGTCGCTGAACGGTCCGAAGCACACGCCCAACAGGGCGAACAGCGCCAGCAGCACGGTATGGGCGAACAGTAATGGTCGCAGCGGCGCCAGGCCACGGCGATTGATCACCACCGCAGCCAGATGGCTGAGCCCCACTACCAGCACAAACACCGGCAAGGCCAGCAGTTTGGCAACTGCGCCTGACGTGCCGTGCACGATGCTCACGCCCAGGGTTACGAAGTTGCCGGTGACATGGGCAGTGAACAGCCCTTGCAGGGCAAGAAAACCCAGGGTGTCGACAAAGCCGCCGTTGAAGCTCAGGGCCGGAGCGACGGAGCGGTGGGGCGTGGTGGGCATTGGGAAGGTTCCCCGTCTGGAGTTGACGAACACCCGCAGGAGCTGCTCGCAGCCTTCGGCAGCTCCTACGGGTCCGTGCTTGACCAGATATCATGGGGGTGCTCGTATCCGCGCCGCAATGCCCGGCGGCAACAGATAGCACATCCATTCAAATCATTCGTGCAACTGGCCCAGACAGCGCTCCAGGATGTCCAGGCCTTCGCTGAGGATATGCGCCTCGGTAGTCAGCGGTGCCAGCAGACGAATGATGTGCCGTGACTTGCCACTGGGCATCAGCAGCAGGCCGTTGTTACGTGCCAGTTCCAATAATTGCGCAAGTTGCGCGGTGGCGGGCTTGCCTTGCGGGGTCAGCAACTCGATACCACGCATTGCGCCAACACCGGTCAGACGGCCGAGGTAAGGCGACAGCTTGCGCGCCTGCCAATCCTGATAACGCTCGGCCAGCATGCCTGCCTGCAAGCTGCTCCAGGCGGCGAGGTTGGCATCCGTCATCTCATCCAGAGTCGCCAGAGCCGCTGCACAGGCAATCGGGTTACCCGAGTATGTGCCGCCCAGGCCGCCCTTGGGCAAGGCATCCAACAGTGCCTTGCGACCGACCACCGCTCCCAGCGGCACGCCGCCGGCAATGCTTTTGCCGAGCAGGATCAGGTCAGGCTCGATCCCCAGGCGGCTGAAGGCGAAACGCTCACCAGTGCGGCCGAAACCGGACTGGATTTCGTCGACGATCAGCACGATGCCCTTTTCATCGCAAAAGCGCCGCAAAGCCTGAGCGAACTCCACGTCCAGAGCGAGGAAACCGCCCTCGCCCTGCACGGCCTCGACAATGAAACAGGCGACGTCGTCAATATCGATCTCGACACTGAACAACCGATCCATGGCCTTGAGCGCCTCGGCAGCCGTGACGCCGTTGTCGGCACTGGGGTAAGGCAGGTGATATACGGGACCAGGCAAGACCCCGACTTTCTGCTTGTACGGCGCAACCTTGCCATTGAGGTTCAGGGTCGCCAGGGTGCGGCCATGGAAAGCACCGTCAAAGGCGATGACTGCGGTGCGACCGGTGGCGCCACGGACAATCTTCAGAGCGTTCTCCGCCGCTTCCGCCCCGCTGTTGGTAAGCATGCCGCTGACCGGATAACTGACCGGAATGAACGCCGCCAGGCGCTCGATATATTGCTGGTACGGCAAGTGAGGCACGGCATTGAAGCAGTAGTGGGTCAACTGCCCGGCCTGGCGAGTAATGGCCTCGACTATCCGCGGATTGCAATGGCCGAGGTTCAGCACACCGATGCCGCCGACGAAATCAATAAAGCGCCGTCCTTGGGTGTCCCACACCTCGGCATTGCGGCCATGGCTCAGACTCAGCGGGTGAACATGGGAAACGGACTGGCTGACGGCGCTCATACACGCACCTGCCCGTTCGCCGAAGCGATCGGTGAGTCAGGCAAAAGGTGGGTAACGCGGATACGCAAGGCCATGCTCGAATCGTCCTGCTGACAAGGGAAAGGCTGCCATCTAAGCGATGATCGGGCCCTGGCAACAAGCGAAATAAAATCGTTGATTCATTCCATGAGGGAATCGTTAGTTGTAGATATTTTCAGCCAGGTTTGCTTTCCTGACCAAGGAGCGAGGAAAATGACCGCTCTTGCGCCTGCTGTGCGCCTCAGATTATTCCCCGATGCCACGGACCGCGCTCGGTCGGTGGCGTCCCTGCCGAGATCCCAGAATGGCATCAAGACCCGTCATCAATGCTTCGGTCAGCCCCAAGGGCAGCCTGGAAACCCTGTCGCAGCGTGAAGTGCAGCAACTCAGCGCCGCCGGTTCAGGCAGTGTCTACAAACTTTTTCGCCAGTGCGCCCTGGCCATCCTCAACACCGGCGCCCACGTCGATAACGCCAAGACCATTCTCGAAGCCTACGAGAGCTTCGACGTACTGATCCACCAACAGGACCGCGGCGTGCGCCTGGAGCTGCTCAACGCTCCGGCCGATGCCTTCGTCGATGGCGAGATGATCGCCAGTACCCGCGAAATGCTGTTCAGCGCCCTGCGCGACATCGTCTACACCGAGAGTGAACTGGACAGCCAGCGCATCGACCTGAGCAGTTCCCAGGGCATCACCGACTACGTCTTCCACCTGCTGCGCAACGCCCGCACACTGCGTCCCGGCGTCGAGCCGAAGATGGTCGTGTGTTGGGGCGGTCACTCGATCAATACCGAAGAATACAAATACACCAAGAAGGTCGGCCACGAACTGGGCCTGCGCAGCCTGGATATCTGCACTGGCTGCGGCCCGGGCGTGATGAAGGGGCCGATGAAAGGCGCCACTATCGCCCATGCCAAGCAACGCATCACCGCCGGTCGTTACCTGGGCCTGACCGAGCCGGGCATCATTGCCGCCGAAGCACCCAACCCTATCGTCAACGAACTGGTGATCCTGCCGGATATCGAAAAGCGCCTGGAAGCCTTCGTTCGGGTGGGTCACGGCATCATCATTTTTCCCGGTGGCGCCGGTACCGCCGAAGAGTTCCTGTATCTGCTCGGCATCCTGATGCATCCGGACAACCGCGACGTGCCCTTCCCGGTCATTCTCACCGGGCCGAAACATGCAGCCCCGTACCTGCAACAGCTGGATGCCTTTGTTGCCGCGACCTTGGGCGACGCGGCCAAGGCGCACTACCAGATCATCATCGATGATCCGGCCGAAGTCGCGCGGCACATGACCCAGGGCCTTAAACAGGTCAAACAGTTCCGCCGCGAACGCAACGACGCCTTCCATTTCAACTGGCTGTTGAAGATCGAAGAAAGCTTTCAGCGCCCCTTTGATCCGACCCACGCCAACATGGCCAACCTGCAGCTGGACCACAGTCTGCCGGCCCATGAACTGGCGGCCAATCTGCGCCGGGCGTTCTCCGGCATCGTCGCCGGTAACGTCAAGGACAAGGGCATCCGCCTGATCGAAGAACACGGCCCGTACGAAATACACGGTGACGCGACGATCATGCAGCCCCTGGACAAGCTGCTGAACGCCTTCGTCGAACAACACCGCATGAAATTGCC